>NZ_JAABRP010000157.1 GCF_011390875.1 Thiocapsa sp. | reverse complement strand
CGGCAACGCGGCGGTTTGGAGGATGGGTTTCGCTGACGCTCTACCCATCCTACGTATTCATGACTTACAGCTCGCGCGTCGCAAGGAACCGCACGTCGGGCCAGCGCTCTTGGGCCAGATCCAGGTTGACTCGGGTCGGCGCCAGGTAGACCAGCTGGTCGTCGCCGTCCAGGGCAAGGTTCTCGTAGTTCTTCTCCTTGAACTGCTCGAGGCGTTTCGCGTCCTCGCAGACGACCCAGCGCGCGGTCTTCACGTTGGCGGGCTCGAACAGCGCCTCGACGCCGTACTCGTCCTTGAGACGATAAGCGGCGACATCGAACTGCAGAATGCCGACGGCGCCCAGGATCATGTCGTTGTTCTTGAGTGGCCTAAAGACCTGGGTCGCACCCTCCTCGGACAGCTGCACCACGCCCTTCTGCAATGCCTTCATGCGCAGCGGGTCCTTGAGGACGACGCGGCGGAACAGCTCGGGAGCGAAATAAGGGATACCTCCGTATTTCAGCTCCTCGCCCTCGCTGAAGGTATCGCCGATCTGGATGGTGCCGTGGTTGTGCAGCCCGATGATGTCGCCCGGCCAAGCCTCTTCCACGTGGCGACGCTCGTCGGCCTGGAAGGTAATGGCATTCGCGACTTGAATGGTCTTGCCGATGCGCACGTGCCGCATCTTCATGCCCTTCTTGTAGCTGCCCGAGCAGACGCGCAGAAAGGCCACCCGGTCACGATGTGCCGGGTCCATGTTTGCCTGGATCTTGAAGACGAACCCGGTAAAAGGCTCTTCGGCGGGATCCACCGGGCGTTGCAGTGTTGCGCGCGGACGCGGTGGCGGTGCGTACGCGACGAAGGCGTCGAGCAGCTCGCGCACGCCGAAGTTGTTGATCGCCGATCCGAAGAAGACCGGCGTCTGCCGACCGGCGATGTAGGCATCGAGGTCGAGTGGATGGCTCGCACCCTGGACCAGCTCCATCTCGATGCGCAGCTCGTCGGCCTGATCGCCGAGCACCTCGTCCATGCGCGGGTTGTCGATACCCTCGATGATCTCGCCTTCGGTGATACGCCCGCCGTGCTGGGCGCTGAAGAGATGGGTCCGATCGAAGCGCAGATCGTAGACGCCTTTGAAGCGTTTGCCCATCCCGATCGGCCAGGTGACCGGCGCACATTGGATCCTGAGGATGTCCTCGACCTCGTCGAGCACCTCGATGGCGTCGCGGCCCTCGCGGTCGAGCTTGTTGATGAAGGTCAGGATCGGCGTGTCGCGCAACCGGCAGACCTCCATCAGCTTGATGGTTCGCTCCTCGACGCCTTTGGCCACGTCGATCACCATCAGAGCCGAGTCGACCGCAGTCAGCGTCCGATAGGTATCCTCGGAGAAGTCCTGGTGGCCGGGGGTGTCGAGCAGGTTGACGATGCTGTCTCCGTAGGGAAACTGCATGACCGAAGAGGTGACCGAGATCCCTCGCTCCTTCTCCAGCTCCATCCAATCGGAGGTGGCATGCCGAGCCGCCTTGCGCCCCTTGACTGTTCCCGCGAGCTGGATGGCGCCCCCGAACAGCAGCAGCTTCTCGGTCAGCGTGGTCTTGCCGGCGTCCGGGTGGGAGATGATGGCGAAGGTGCGACGCCGATGAAGTTGTTCTTGGAGCTCGCTCATGGGGATCTTTGCAGTCTCGGCTGCGTGCGACTAAACCGCGGAATTATAGACTTGAAGCGCCCGCTATTCACCTAAAGCGCGCGGTCGCGATTCAGGCAAACGCTCCGGTCGGTATACTGTGGGGTCCGGGTGCATGCCACGGCGCCGCACCAACCACCCGAAACAGATGATTCGAGCTGATTAGACGATGCACGAAGCCCGTTCAACGATGCAAAGAGCCTGCTCCGAGCCCGCCCTCCCCCTCGCCCTGCGCCTCAGGGCCATGACCGAGCAGGATGTCGCGACCGTTTGCGCAGCGGATCGCGCCGCATACGAGCATCCCTGGACGGAAGGCATCTTTCGCGACTGTCTGCGGGTCGGCTACTCCTGCTGGGTGGGCGAGCTCGAAGGTGAGATCGTCGCCCATGCCGCGATGGCGGTCGCCGTCGGCGAATGTCACATTCTCAACCTCTGCATCCATCCCGACTGGCAAGGTCGAGGACTCGGCCGACGCCTGCTCCGCCATCTGATGACGTTCGCACGCACGCGCCGGGCCGACAGCGCCTTCCTCGAGGTGCGCGCGTCAAACAGCCGTGCCCGCGCGCTCTATGCCTCCGAGGGATTCTGTGAGATCGGCCAACGGCGAGGCTACTACCCTGCCGCCAAAGGGCGCGAGGATGCGGTGGTCCTGGCACGCGCGTTGTAGGTTGAGCCGACTCCAGGAGGCACGACTCGCGCCGACGTTTGGTTGTGCCTCGCACGGCTCGGCGTAACCTACGGACGATGCAATGCCGTGGCCGGGTTGATGAGCCAGCAAGGCCGTGTGACGAGATGATCGCCCACCCCGCCGGCGTTAATCGATCAACATCCCCTTGATCGTGAAAAACAGCATCGCCGCCATGAGCGCGGATGCGGGCACCGTGATCACCCAAGCGGCGACGATCTTGAGCAGCTGCGAGCGTTTCACCAGCTCATGGCGATAGACCTTGCGCAAGCTTTGGCGCTCGAGCTTGGAAAAATGGGCCGGGTCCATGCTGCGCTTGGCTTTGCGCTTGAGCTCGCGCAGCATGCGTCCCTTCTCGTCGATCGACGCCTTGGCAAACTTCGCAAGGAAGGCATCGATAGCGGCTTGATCGCCCTCGGGGTGATGCGCCTTGATGGTCTCGAGCATCCGGGCGTACTGGCTCTTCAGATACTCGCGCAGAAAGCCCACGCCGAAGACGGCACCGACCGCGACGTGCGTCGTGCTGACCGGAAGCCCAAGCTGGCTGGCGAGGATGACCGTTAAGGTCGCGGCCATCGCGATACAGTAGGCGCGCATCTGGTCGAGCTCGGTGATCTCGGAGCCGACCGTGCGGATCACCTTCGGCCCAAACAGGCCGAGTCCGATCGCGATCCCGAGCGCACCCACGATCATGACCCACAAGGGGACCGGTGCCGCAGCCGTAATCTCGCCGGTGCCCGATCCCACGACCTCGACGATCGCGGCCAACGGCCCGACGGCGTTCGCGACATCGTTCGAGCCGTGCGCAAAGCTCAGCAAGGCCGCGGCGAAGATCAGCGGCACGGTAAAGAGCTGATTGACCCCTTCCTTGGAGTTACCGATCCGTCGTGCCTGCCGCTCGATGATCGGCCGGGCGCCCCAGAAGACTAGAATTGCCAGCACGACGCCGACCCCCGACGCCTGCAGGATATTCACGTTCCAGATCCGATTCAGCCCCTTGAGCATGAGGTAGGTGCCGAAGGCGAACGCCATTGCGGCGACCAGATAGGGCACCGCTCGGCGCGAGGACGCGACCAAGTCGGTGCGGTAGGTGATGGTGCGTTTGATCAAATACAGAAAGCCGGCGCCGATCGCACCGCCCATGACGGGTGAGATGACCCAGCTCGCGACGATCTTCGCCACGGTGTCCCAATCAGCGATCCCGAGCCCGCTCGACGCGACCCCGGCTCCCAGCACGGCGCCGACGATCGAATGCGTGGTCGAGACCGGCGCCCCCATGACGGTGGCGATGTTCAGCCACACCGCCGCGGCCAAGAGTGCCGCCATCATGACCCAGACGAAGGTGTCGGCGCTCGCGATGAGGTTGGGGTCGATGATGCCGCTGCGGATGGTCCCGATCACCTCGCCGCCCGCGATGATCGCTCCGGCCGCCTCGAAGATAGCCGCGATGATCAGTGCGCCGCCCAACGTCAACGCCCTCGAGCCGACTGCCGGACCCACGTTGTTGGCGACATCGTTCGCGCCGATGTTCATCGCCATGTAGCCGCCGATCATCGCGGCGATGACGATGAAGAGACTGCCGCCGTGCGTGACGTCGACCCTGACGATAGCGTAGAGCATGACCCCGATGATGAAGAGCAAGCCGATGCCGAGGCGAAAGAGCTGTGTCCGACCCTTCTTGGTCGCCTTTTCAAGCTCGTTGAGGTGTGTCAGCTCCATATCCGATCCGCATGCCGATGAGTCGGGCTGCATTGTTCCAGAAATAGAACCGTAACCCAATCGTCATGAACGGGCCGCAGGCGCGCATGTTGAGCCCTGGGTCAGCACCACAAGGGTGCAAAAAGGACCGACCTGATCCGGATCATGCCGAGGTCGATTCGCTTGAAAGCACACGAAAACGACCGTCAATCCAACCGCGTTTCGGGCTATAGTTGAGGCCGTTACTCGGCTCCCGTCTCGCTTCGGGCTGCGCTTGCCGCCGAGTCGGAGTACAGCGCAGCCCCTCCGCGTTGCCGGTCTAACCTACCCTATTCATCCGGGGATCGCTCTGATGTCGCAAAAGCTCATGGTAACCGTCGACGGCAACGAGGCCGTGGCCTACGTCGCTCACTTGACCAACGAAGTCATCGCCATCTATCCCATCACGCCGTCCTCGAACATGGGCGAATGGGCGGACGAGTGGTCGTCGCTCGGGATTCCAAATCTTTGGGGCACGATCCCCGATGTGGTGGAGATGCAAAGCGAGGCCGGCGCGGCCGGCGCGATCCACGGGGCACTGCAGGGCGGCTCGCTGGCGACGACCTTTACGGCCTCGCAGGGTCTGCTGCTGATGATCCCGAACATGTACAAGATCGCCGGCGAGCTCAGCCCGACGGTCTTTCATGTCTCGGCGCGCTCGCTTGCAGCGCAGGGCCTGTCGATCTTCGGCGATCATTCGGACGTCATGGCGTGCCGCGCGACCGGCTATGCCATGTTCTGCTCGGCCTCGGTCCAGGAGGCCATGGATTTCGCGCTCATTGCGCAGGCCGCGACCTTGGAAAGCCGCGTCCCTTTCCTGCATTTCTTCGATGGGTTCAGAACCTCGCACGAGGTCACCAAGATCGAGCAGGTCTCCCACGAGACGATCCGCGCAATGATCGACGAGGATCTGGTGAGCGCCTGCCGCGCGCGCGCACTCAATCCCGATCACCCCGTGATCCGCGGCACCTCGCAGAACCCGGACGTCTATTTTCAAGGCCGCGAGACCGTCAACCCCTACTACGATGCGGTTTCCGGCATCGTGCAGCGCACGATGGACCGGTTTGCCGCGCTCACGGGCCGTCAATATGGGCTCTTCGAGTATGTCGGCGCGCCCGATGCGGAGCGTGTGATTCTGCTGATGGGCTCGGGGATCGGGGCGGCACAGGAGGCGGTCGAGCATCTCGTGGACGACGGCGAGAAGGTCGGCCTGATCAAGATCCGGCTCTACCGCCCCTTCGATGCAGGCACCCTCCTCTCTTCCATCCCGGTCACCGCGACCCGACTCGCCGTGCTGGATCGCTGCAAAGAGCCGGGCGCCGACGGCGAGCCGCTCTACAAAGACGTCGTGACCGCACTCGCCCAGGCGTTCGCCGACGGCCGTGTCGCCACCATGCCCCGCGTGGTCGGCGGGCGCTACGGGCTCTCGTCCAAAGAGTTCACCCCGGCGATGGTCAAGGGCGTCTTCGACGAGCTGGCGGCACCCAAGCCCAAAAACCCCTTCACGGTCGGCATTATCGACGATGTCGGACACACCAGCCTGGCCTGGGATCCGGACTTCAAGCCGGCGGCGATGGCGGGTGTCACCGCCTGCGTCTTCTTCGGCTTGGGCTCGGACGGCACCGTCTCGGCCAACAAGAACTCGATCAAGATCATCAGCGAAGAGACGCCCAACTTCGGCCAAGGCTACTTCGAGTACGACTCCAAGAAGGCCGGTGCCGTTACCATCAGTCATCTGCGCTTCGGCCCGAAGCCGATCAACAGCACCTATCTGATCGGCGAGAACGAAGCGAGCTTCGTTGCCTGCCATCAGCCGACCTTCCTCACCCGCTACGACATGCTCGACCATGCGCGTCCGGGTGCTGTATTCCTTCTGAACTCGCACACGCCATCGGATCAGATCTGGGACGAGCTGCCGCGCAAGATGCAGCAGACGATCATCGACAAAGGTCTCTCCTTCTACGTCATCGATGCCTACGGGATCGCAGGCGCCACCGGCATGGGCCGGCGCATCAACACCATCATGCAGACCTGCTTCTTCGCCATCTCCGGCATCCTGCCCAAGGACGAGGCGATCGAGCACATCAAGCACGCCGTCAAGAAGACCTACGGCAAAAAGGGTCAGAGTCTTTTGGACCGCAACTACAAGGCGATCGATGCCGCACTCGCCGGGCTTCATCAGGTCAGTGTCCCGACGCAGGTGACCAGTGTCTTCGAGCGCCCGCCCGTGGTGCCGATCTCGGCACCCGAGTTCGTGCGCAACGTGACCGCGACCCTGATCGCCGGCAAAGGCAACAGTCTGCCGGTCAGTCTGATGCCCGCCGACGGCACCTGGCCGACCGGCACGACGCGCTACGAGAAGCGCAACATCGCCCTCGAGCTGCCGAAATGGGAGGACGACCTCTGCACCCATTGCGGCAAGTGCCCGATGGTCTGCCCCCATGCCGCCATCCGCTCCAAGGTCTATCCGGTCGCACTCACGGACGCGGCACCGGCAAGCTTTCAGCACGTCCAGATCAAGGGCAAGGACTTCCCGGTCGGTCATCACATCACCTACCAGGTCGCTCCGGACGACTGCACCGGCTGCGGTCTCTGCGTGGATGTCTGCCCGATCCGCGATCGCAAGGACCCCAACCGCAAGGCGCTCAATATGGTCCCGGCCGAGCAGACCCACGCCGCCGAGCAAGCGAACTGGGATTTCTTCCTAACCCTACCGGAATACGATCGGACCAAGCTCGACGGCACCAAGATCAAGCATGCCATGATGCTTGAGCCGCTGTTCGAGTTCTCCGGCGCCTGCGTGGGCTGCGGCGAGACGCCCTATGTCAAGCTCGCGACCCAGTTGTTCGGCGACCGGATGTTGATCGGCAACGCGACCGGCTGTTCCTCGATCTACGGCGGCAACCTGCCGACGACGCCCTACACCACCAACCCCGAGGGCCGCGGGCCGGCGTGGAACAACTCGCTGTTCGAAGACAATGCCGAGTTCGGCCTGGGCTTGCGGCTCGCCGTCGACAAGCAGGCCGCGCATGCCCGCGAGATCATCAAGCGGCTCGCACCCAAGATTGGCGAGGATCTCGCCGAGGGCCTGCTCACGGCCGACCAGTCCGACGAGGCCGGGATCTTCGAGCAGCGCGAGCGCGTGCTTGCGTTGAAGGAGAAGATCAAAGGCATCCCGGACCTGGACGCCCGTACCCTCGAGGCCATCTGCGACCAGATCGTCAAACGCAGCGTCTGGATCATCGGCGGCGATGGCTGGGCCTACGACATCGGCTACGGCGGCGTGGACCATGTGCTCGCCAGCGGGCGCAATGTGAACCTGTTGATCCTGGATACCGAGGTCTATTCCAACACCGGCGGCCAGACCTCCAAGGCGACCCCGATGGGCGCGGTTGCGAAGTTCTCGGCGGCCGGCAAGCCGACCTTCAAGAAGGACCTCGCCATGATGGCGATGGCCTACGAGAACGTCTATGTCGCCCAAGTCGCCTTCGGCGCCAAGGACGTGCAGACGGTGCGCGCCTTCCTCGAGGCCGAGTCCTTCGACGGCCCCTCGGTCATCATCTGCTACTCGCCCTGCATCGCACACGGTGTGGACCTGTCGAAGAACCTGCGCCAGCAGGACCTGGCCGTGAACTCGGGACACTGGGGCCTGTTCAGGTTCGACCCGCGTCGGCTCGCCGCGGGCGAGAATCCGTTGCACATCGACAGCAAGCCGCCGAGCATTCCGTATCGCGACTTCGTCTCCTCGGAGACCCGTTTCAGCGTTCTCACCCGCACCCATCCGGAGGCCGCCGAGCGGTATCTGCAGCTCGCCCAAAAGCACGTCCAGACCCGCTTTGCGCTCTACGAGCAACTAGCGCATCTGGCCGTGCAGAATGCGCCCGCCCCGGCCGCAAAAGAGCCGACACCGAAAGCGTCTTAAACCGCGCCCGTTGCGATATGCGTCGTTTTTTGGATGGCCTTGGCCGCGCCAGCTCCGACAACTGCTGGAGTTGGCGCGGTTTAAGGTATTAAAAGATAATAATTTTAGACAATCGCCGGGAGCCGGGGATCGCGGAAGCAGGGGCATCGCGCCGCAGCGGGGGTCGGGTTAAGTCGCCCCGCCCCCCGACCACGACCACTCCAGCCGATCACCGACGGGCGACCCCTCATTCCTTGCCGGAGCAAACACTATGGATCTCACGACCAACTATCTCGGGCTGACGATCAAGAACCCCCTGGTTCCCTCCGCCTCGCCGCTGTCCAAGAGCGTCGCCATCGCGCGCGAGCTCGAAGACCATGGTGCGGCGGCCATCATCATGTGGTCGCTCTTCGAAGAGGCCGTGACCGCCGAATCCGAAACCATGGTGCGTTTTCTGCACCATCAGGACATCGGCTTCGGCGAGGCCGAGAGCGGCTTCCTGCCCGATCATCATGACTTCGAGGGCGCGCTCGAGCGCTATCTGGAGAACATCCGAAAGCTCAAGGACGCACTGGAGATCCCGGTCATCGCCAGCCTCAACGGCGTCACGCCCGGCGGATGGATCAAGCACGCGACCGAGCTGCAGCAAGCCGGCGCCGATGCCCTGGAGCTTAACGTCTACTATGTTGCGGGCGATGTCACCCAGACCGGGCTACAGGTCGAGGAGCGTTACCTCGACCTCCTGCGCGAGCTGCGCGGGCACATCCAGATCCCGATCAACATGAAGCTCTCCCCGAGCTTCAGCTCGATCGGCAACTTCGTTGGCCAGGTTGCGGCGGCAGGCGCCAACGGTGTGGCCCTTTTCAATCGCTTCTATCAACCCGACATCAACATCGACAGCCTGCGTCTGCAATCGAGCCTGCACCCCTCGACCTCCGCCGAGGCCCTGCTCGCCATGCGCTGGATCGCGATCCTCTACGGACGTTTCGAGGGACTCTCGCTCGGTGCGACAGGCGGCGTGCACAACTCCGCCGATGCCATCAAGCTCCTGCTCGCAGGCGCCGACGTGGTGCATCTGTGCAGCGTGCTCCTCGGCAAAGGACCGGCCTACACCGCGCAGATCCTCGCGGGCATCCAAGACTGGATGGAGGAGCAGGGATTCGAGTCCGTAGAAGACTTCCGCGGCCGCGTCAGCGCCATCTCGGTCCCCAACCCGGCGGAGCTCGAGCGTGCCAACTACGTCAACATCCTGGACAGCTACAGCTTCTCGCCGGGTGTGATGGTGTAGAACCTTAAGTCACATTTCGAAACAAGGTGAACGCCTTGATGAACCCGTAGGATGGGTAGAGCGTCAGCGAAACCCATCCTCCAAACCGCCGCGTTGCCGGTTTCGGCCCGATGCCATTGGCGCGGACTGTCAAGGGATCAGCAAAGGCATCGCGGAGTCGATCCTCGCCCTGCTCACCGAGTGCGGGCTTATCGTCGACCCATCCGCACGCGAACGCATCCTTGGCGAGCAGGATCCAGAGCAGTTATGACGTTGGCTTATCGCCGCGACGCAGGTCCAGGAGACAACGAGGCTATTCGATTAGCCCACGTTCGGGAGCCAGGGTGGACACTCCGGCTTCCCCCGGGATAGTCGACTTGCAGTCGACCCTCTTCTCGGCATCGGTATCGTCTACCGCCGGCCTGACGGGCAGCGGGGTCGACTGCAAGTCGACTATCCCGGGAAACCGCCTGAAGGCGCCGTCCTATCCGATTGGGATTTACAACCCAACCCCCGCACCCTGAACCCGAATCACCCACCCGCATCAATGAACCGCTCGACAGGCACGCACTTGGGCACCAGCCGACCGCTTGGGCCCGGCAGCATCAACACCACCTGACGGCTCTGCTCCGGTCCATAGCTCACATGGATCGGGTTGTCGTTACCGTAGAAATACACCCGATCGAACGGCGTTTCGGCGACAACCCAACGCGCGACCTCCAGCATATCCTCGTCCTCGACCAGAAAATCCACGGCGGCACCCAGACGCGGACAGATGGGATGACCCAGCCGATTGCGCTCGTGCGCCGCGTGCTGATCGCGCTTCGGATCGATCCGCCCCGGGATCGCCTTTGCCAGCGGCGCGGAGCAGAAGCCGTAGGTCAACCGGATCATCCCGAAATACTCGATCACCGGGTCCAGCACCCGGGTGGCCAGATCGCACAGCGCCGTGTAGGACTCGGGTTGCTCGGGACGGTTGGCCAGCCCAGTGGCGGCCTGCGTCTCGCCGCATTCGATCAAGTGACGATAGGTGAGAAAACGCCCGCACGGCGCATCCAGCTCGGGGATCGTCCGAGAGCGCACCAGGGCGCCGTCCTCGATCATCCAGCGCTGTCGCTCCAGCAGCGCATCGAAGGCCGCCGGCGCCGGCCCATAGCCCGAGGCCGGAAGCACGCCGAGCTCGCCGAGCGCCTCGTCGAACACGAGCTGATCCGGATACCCGTCGCACTCCTCGTTGATGTAGCGCGACTTGCGATAGAGATACGGCGGCTCGAAGTCCTCGCCATAGGCGAAATAATCGATGTCCTGCTCGCGCAGCTTGATCTTCACCCGCTCGACCATCCGCGGCAGCGCCCTGCTCTCGAAATCGTCGTACCGCATCAGGCTCAGCTTGCCCGAGCCGATGTGGATCTTCACCAGATCCGCCTCGCGAATATCGCCGTAGAGCATGGAAGCGGCGCCGACATACACCCGCAGGAGCGCCGGAAGCTGCTCGACCAGCCGGCTATGCAGTTGCAGCGAGGCGCCGGGATCGAGCCAGCCCAGCCCGTGCTCGGCGGCCGATCGGCAGGCGGCGGCGATCGCCTCGGTGTCGGCGATCCGAAAGAGCTGCGTGCGACCGGCCTCCAACGCGGCAGGATAGTCCCCGAAGAACGCCTTGATGTCGCGCTGCAATCCCGCGTCGAGATGCTTGTAGGGGCGCCGCCGACTGAACTGCTGAAGCGCGAAGTAGACCTCCAGGTCAGCGATGCGCGCCTGCTCGGCTTGCGCCAGCGCGGCCTCCCCGCCTTCCTGTCCCTTCTGATCGGCGAGAAAACGCAGCGCCTTACCGAGACTGCCGAAACCCTCGATCAAGGGCAGCAGATCATCGACCTCGCTCTTCTCCGGCGTTCGCCCCAGACGCAACCAGGTCTCCCAGAGGCGCTCCAACGGCTCGCGATAGGCATCGTAGCGTTCCGCCGCACGATCGCGCCGAGCCGGCCGCTCACGCGGGGGCGTCGCCGGGCGCGAGCTCGGCACCCGGAGCCGATTGCTTCTGCGGCTGTAGCGCTCCACCAGAAAGCGCTGCTCCGCGTCCTTGTCGCGGAACACATAGAGCACGCCCGGCGCAACCGGGATCGGCTCCTCGTCCAGCACCTGCTCCAGATACGCCTTGATCTCGGACTGGGTGTAATAGCGCTGGAAGGTGCCGCGCTGCGTCATGACGCCGTCGCGAAACCGCTCCCCGCGCGGGTCGTTCTGGTTGGCGAGCATCACCGACACGACCAACAGCCGCTCGGCGAGCGACCAGGCCCGCGTCAAGGCCACCAGCCGCTCGTCGAAATCCTCGATCACGTTGATCACGAAACCGAGATTGACGATGTCGGCCGCGGCGATCGGCTCGTCCGGCGCGAAATAGGGATCCCACCCGGAGGCGAGCAGCCCGTTCTCGCGCAAGCCGCGCACGTCGTCGCCGCGCCCGCAGCCGTAGTCGAACAGCCCATAGCGGCCATCCAGAAAGCCATGTCGGGCCAACGTCTGAACCGGCGCCGAGAAACCGTAGCGCACCATCGCCGTGCGGTGTCGCGCCGCCTCCCAATCGAGCGCGCCGCCGAGTCCGACGAGGGCGCGCGACACGACGCCGCCCTCCCCCGCTTCGGCCCCGGCCGAATTCTCGTCGACAGGCTCGCCTGCGACGTCGTCGAGATTGCCGATCGGAACCAGCGTATGCCCTTCGATCCGGTACCCGGCATCCGCGACCAGCGCCTCCCACTGACGCCGATAACCGATGCGCTTGGGGTCGTCGAACAGACCGATCGCCTCGGCCTGCTCGGTTAAGGCGACATAGTCGGCACGGCCTGGATGATCGCCCGGCAGCAATAACTCTTTGCGATGCAGGATGGGCGGGTTCAGCGAGTCTTCGTAGGTGCGATAGCCCGTCTCCCCTGTTGC
>NZ_JAABRP010000156.1 GCF_011390875.1 Thiocapsa sp. | reverse complement strand
GGTCCGCCACATGGCGGCCGAGCGCCAGGCCCGCTCGGGACGTCCGAGATGAAAGAAGGACGCACCGAGACCGATCACGAGCAAAAGGAGCGCAACCAGGCTTCCGATCGCATAGAACTGGTCTTCCTGCGCCGGGAGGAACCGAGCGAGCGCATAGAGTTGACCGGTAAACATGGCCAAAAACAGACCCTGACCGGCGCCGAGCAGCGTGGTCAGAAAGATGACGGAGAATGCGGGGTGCATGGGTGGATGCCTTTGTCCTGTAACCAATGTCCTGTAACGAATGTCGCGTCGGCGAGTCGGATTCATCCGGATCGGCTCGAAGCGCGAAGACGGGCGTCGCTGTACTCGACCCGTTCTACGCACTTGGATCCGCGGGCATCCCTACCAGGCGACGTCGTCCAAGGTCTCCTCACCCGTGTAGGTGGTGAGGTCCTCTTTGCGTAACGGGTTGTCGACACGCGTCAGCTCGTCCGGACTGATGTACATCCGGTTCTTCTGACGCGGCAGATAATGATTGGCCGGCTTGGTGCCCCATTCGGGCATCAATTGATAACCACCGCGCTCGCGGATCGCCACCGAGACCTCCGAGTCCGGGTCATGGACATCGCCGTAAAGCCGCGCGCTGGTCGGACAGGCCAGCACACAGGCCGGCTGACGGTCGCGATCGGACAGCGTGGCATCGGTGATGCGATCGATGCAAAGGGTGCATTTCTTCATCACCTTCTCTTGCTCGTCCAACTCACGCGCACCGTAGGGGCAGGCCCAAGAGCAGTACTTGCAGCCGATGCACTTGTCGTAATCGACCAGCACGATCCCGTTGTCGGCCCGTTTGTGCGAGGCACCGGTCGGGCAGACCGGGACGCAGGGCGGCTCCTCGCAGTGCAGGCAGCTCTTCGGAAAATGGACCGTCTCGGTATTGGGGAAGACTCCGACCTCGAAGGTCTGCACCCGATTGAAGAAGGTCCCCGTCGGACTGCCGTCATAGGGGTTCTGGTCCACCAGCGGGCCTGCCCAGCCGGAGGTATTCCACTCCTTGCAGGAGGTCACGCAGGCGTGGCAACCGACGCACACGTTCAGGTCGATGACCAGGGCGAGTTGAGTCATGTCTAAATCTCTCCGTTGTCGGCCGTCAGCCGCGGGGTCGAATATCGGCTTGCGAGCCCGCGATGCGTGAGCGTCGCCGGACCCGGAACCGACCGCTGAGGCCGAAGCTACTTCTTCCCGAACACGCCGGCCATGTAGGCCTGCCACTTGCCGCGCTGCTTCTCCTGCCCGGGCAGTCGCGGCATGGCGTCGAACTGGGGCGATGACACCCGCGGCTCGTTCGGACCGGCCTTATAGACCCGGACCCGGACATCGAACCAAGCGGCCTGACCCGTGACCGGATCGGAGTTGGAGAGATGCTCCCCGGCCGCACTGGGCGGCAGCTCCTCGGAGATCAGATGGTTCAGCAGAAAGCCCTTGCGGGACTCGTCCGCGTTGCTGCCGAGCCCCCAAGCACCGTTGGCCTTGCCGATCGCGTTCCAGGTCCAGACCGTGCCGGGCTCGACCGCCTCGGAGAAGCGGCACATGCAGCGCACCTTGCCGAGCGTCGACTCGACCCAGATCCAGTCGCCGTCGGCGAAACCGTGCTTCTTGCCGACGAGCGGATTGACGAAGAGATAGTTGTGGCTGTGGATCTGACGCAGCCAGGCGTTCTGGCTGTCCCAGCTGTGATACATGGCCATCGGACGCTGGGTCAGCGCGTTCAACGGATAGCGCACCGTGTCGACCAGTTGGTCTTCCAGGGGCCGATGGAAGAAGGGCAAGGGGTCGAAATAGGTCTCGACGCGCTCGCGCAACCGATCCGGCGGCTGTCGTCCGGGCCACTTGCCCTGCGCGGCCAGCCGGAACTTCTGCAGAACCTCGGAGTAGAGGTGGATGGTGATGGGCTCGGCATAACGGATCATGCCGTGCGCCCGCGCCCAGTGCAGATAGCCCTTGTTCCAATTGCGCATGTACTGGTAACTGGGCGGCAGCTCATGATGGAAGACGCAGCCGTTTTTGGCGTACATCTCCCATTGCTTGGGGTTGGGCTCGCCCTTGAGCACCTGATCGCCGTCCTTGCCGCGCCAGCCGGCGAGGAAGCCGATGCCGGATCCAGGGGATGTCTCGTAGTTGACGATGAAATCGGGATAGTCGCGGTACTTGCGCTCGCCCTCGGCGGTGACGAAGGCCGGCAGCTTCAGGCGCGATCCCAGCTCGATGAGCACGTCCTGGAAGGGCTTGCACTCGCCTTTCGGAGGCAGCACCGGGATTCGCACTGCGTCGACCGGGCCGTCGAACTCGGAGATCGGTCGGTCGAGCATCGAGAGCGCATCGTGGCGCTCCAAATAGCTGGTATCGGGCAGCACCAGATCGGCGAAGGCGACGGTCTCGGAGGAGAAGGTGTCGCAGACGACGATGAAGGGAATCTTGTATTTCCCCTCGACATCCTTGTCCACCAGCATCTTGCGCGTCTCGCTGGTGTTCATGGAGGAGTTCCATGCCATGTTGGCCATGAAGAGGAACAGGGTGTCGATCGGATAGGGATCGCCGCGCCAGGCATTGGTGATGACGTTGTGCATCAGGCCGTGGACCGAGAGCGGGTACTCCCATGAAAATGCCTTGTCGATACGCACCGGTCCGCCGTCGGCGTCGACAAAGAGATCCTCGGGCTTGGCGGGCCAACCGAGCGGCATGCCGTCGAGCGGCGTGTTCGGCTGGACGGCCTCGGGTCCGTGCGGCGGCTTGGCACAGGGCGGGATCGGGCGCGGAAACGGCGCCTTGTGGCGGAAACCGCCGGGCCGATCGATGGTGCCGAGCAGGGTCATGAGCACGCCGAGCGCGCGGATGGTCTGGAAGCCGTTGGAGTGGGCGGCCATCCCGCGCATGGCATGGAAGGCGACCGGATTGCCGGTGACCGAGGGGTGCTCGACGTCCCAGCAGTCGGTCCAGGGGATCGGCAGCTCGATCTTCTGGTCGCGCGCGGTGACGCCCATCTCGTGTGCAAGGCGCCGGATCGTGTCGGCCGGGATACCGGTGATCTCGGCGGCCCACTCGGGTGTGCAGGGCTCAAGCCGCTCTTTGAGGAGCTGGAACGCCGGTTTGACCGGGATCCCGTCGTCCATGTCGAGCTTGTAGCTGCCCATCAGCCGCGGATCCGCACCCGGGGTGTGGGTGCTGATGGGGCCGTCGATGTTGCGATCCCACCAGAGTTTGTTCTCCGGATCGAAGCAGCCTTCTTCGACGTGCATCTCGGCACGGTAGAAGAGACCGTGATCGTCGCGCGCCGGATCGTCGATGACCAGCTCCGCGGAATTGGTGTAGCGCACCAGGAAGTCGCGATCGAACAGCCCCTGCTTGAGGATCTCGTGCGAGATGGCCATCAGCAGCGCGCCGTCCGTACCGGGCTTGATCGGCACCCACTCGTCGGCGATGGCCGAATAGCCGGTGCGGATCGGGTTGATCGAGATGAACCGTCCGCCCCGCCGTTTGAACTCGGAGATCGCAATCTTCAGCGGGTTGGAATGGTGATCCTCGGCGGTGCCGATCATCACGAAGAGCTTGGCGCGATCCAGATCCGGCCCGCCGAACTCCCAGAACGAGCCGCCGATGGTATAGATAAGCCCGGCCGCCATGTTGACGGAGCAGAATCCACCGTGCGCGGCATAGTTCGGGGTGCCGAACTGTTTGGCGAAGAGACCCGTGAGGGCCTGCATCTGATCGCGACCGGTGAAGAGGGCGAACTTCTTCGGATCCTCGGCGCGCAGGCGACCGAGGCGCTCCTCGAGCATCGCGAAGGCTTCGTCCCAGGAGATCGTCTCGAACTCGGAGGCGCCCCGCTCCGCCCCTGCCTTACGGCGCAGCGGCTTGGTAATTCGCCCGGGCGAGTACTGCTTCATGATCCCGGAGCTGCCTTTGGCACAGATCACCCCCTTGTTCAGGGGATGCTTGGGATTGCCGTCGATATAGCGGACCTCGCCGTCGCGCATGTGGACTCGGATGCCGCAGCGGCATGCACACATGTAGCAGGTGGTTTCCTTGACCTCGACTCGCCCGACCGTGCTGTCGGAGTGAGCAATGGGATCCTGCATGTGTGCACCTTTGAGCGAGGAAATGAGCCAGACGATTACCGCATTCTAATATTGCGGATGTCTATGTTTCAAACCTGATGCCAACCCGGGAAATGGGCGACCAAGAGAGACCCGCCAAGATTACGGCTAACGGGTCGGCTGCCGGCGGGGAGGGGGGCAACCCTCGTGAGGCGTGCGCTTCGGGAAAGGCCGGAACTTGCTCCGTGACACGAGGACGAATGCTCGCCTCTCCAGCGGACATGGCGCGGAGAGGCGAGTCTTGACGCGGTCGGCGAGAGCCGAGACGACGGGGGCTCGATGCCTTCGGGCCGAGCGCAGGTGCCCGATCCGAGTGGCGTTGCGGACTAGGCCGCTTCGGCCAGCGTCACCGGAAGCCACGAGGCAAGACGCTCGCGCTCTTGAGCAACGTCGATCGCGAAGAAATGATTCAGCACCTCCAGCGCCTCATCGAGATCCTCGCAAGGCCACTCGTTGGTGATACTGCGGAAGGTCCAGTCCTCGACGTGGAAGCAGCAATGCCCGCCATTGGCCGCGCCCTCGGCATCGTACCGAAGCTTGAAACCCGTGTAGGTTCTGGGATCCCATTTGTAGCGGATCGTATTTTCTGTTTGCTCGAACATGTTTTTCTCAGTGGAATCTGTTGCTTGTACGCCGATAATCCCGCCCGGGAACGTCGGTTGAGCTGCCCGCTCGGCAACGAGAGGAAACATACCGGCAACAGACCGTTTCCTTTTCGTCACACATTGCATCTCATGCGTCAAGTTTAGTATCAAAACGCAACAAACGACAACCGGGCAAACGCATTTTTTTCGGTAAATCGATCACATGACGCGACAAATTGGATCGAGTCGCTCGACGCATTTTTCAAGACGGCGGAAGGCGTTTGTTGTCGAAATACCACACCCAGCGATTCAAGCAGCCGGGAATCTCAACCCGCTCGCGCATCGCTGCTGAAAAACCACTGAACAGGTCAGTCGCGACCCGGCGATCCGGCTCGATTTAGGTGCGGGGTCGACGCCAACTCAGCGCAAGCGGATCGTCGGGATCCACGTGTGACATGAACGGAAGCCTGCGGTCGTTGTTGGTGACCTGATAGATCAGTCCCATCCAGTTGCCGAGCACACCTTCACCGCTGTCGTGCCAGGTATTGTCGAGCCTGTCGACGATGTGCTGCTCGGGAAAGGCGGGCAGCTCGCGTCCCTGGTCGAGTGCATCGAGGATCCGCTCGCGGTGCTCGTCCAGAATGGCGCGCGACTGGACACCGAAATAGTTCTCGGGGCAAGGCGGATACGTGTCGCGCTCTCCGGCGGCGAAGCGGTTGACCTCGCGCTTGTACTCCTTGAGCAGCGAGATGGTGTCGTACTCAGGGTGGCCTTGAAAAAACACCTGACGGAACCCGTCGGGACTGACCGCGAGATGCACACCGGCCTCCTCGCTCTCGGCGAGGATGTGCAGGCCCGCGGCCTCGAACTGATCGCGACCGATCGCGTTGAAGCGCGAATGCGGCACGTCGAAGCGGGTGTTGACGCTGCTCACCAAGGGATGGCTGCGGTCGATCACACGATGCACATAGACACCCCAACGCTTCTCGCCCAGCGGACGGCGCCGCTGGCCGTAGCGAAACTCCAACACCGCATGGGTCGCCAGGCATGAGCAGAGTGTCGAGCTGACATTGTGGTAGGCCCAATCCACCACCTCGATGAGCGGCTCCCAGAAGGTCTGGCTCGCGAGGTCCGGGCCCATGACATTGGCGCCGGTAATCACCAGGGCATCCAGACCTTCTGCACGGATCTTCTCGAACGGCTCGTAGTAGCGCTCGACGTACTCGCGGGTAATCGGACCGCGGTCGAGCGCATCGAGCGTAAAGGGGTGGACATAGAACTGCGCGATCTGATTGCTCTGACCGATCAGCCGGAAGAACTGTCGCTCGGTCGCCGCAAGCGCGGCATCCGGCATCATGTTCAGCAGGCCGATGTGCAGCTCGCGAATATCCTGCTGAAGCGCGTGATCGGGCTCGAGGATCTTGTGGCCCTCTTCGCGCAAACGCTGGAACGTCGGGAGGCCATTGTGGGCGACGATCGGCATGGAGTCGTTCCTGTCGTTCGAATCACTGCAACTCGGGATCGAAGACCGGCGTCTCGGCCTGCCCGATCGCCGACTCGATCAACTGGATGAAATCCTGCTCGTCGCGGACACGCGCGACATCTTCGGACGAGACCGTATAGCCATAGGGCCGTGCGATCGCCTCGTAGCGCGGCACGCGCGAATGGAACAGGCGCGGGAAGACCCAGCGCGTGAAGTCGTCCGGGTCCACTTGCGCGACATAGTCGAGACCATGGACCGACAAGTAGTCCTTCAGCGCGGCACGCAGGAATTCGGGGCGATAGTAGAGCGGCTTGGGATCGGCCTGAGCACGTTGAATCAGCTTGATCTCGTCGGCCTCCGGAACCCGGATGTAGAGAATCAGGCTGTGCTTGGCGAGCAGGTCGATGACTCGCGGCTCGTCGAGCTCGCAGAGACTCCCCCCGACGTCGTTGATGAGATGCGGATAGCTGTAGATCTCCTGGGCCTTCCGCACGAAATCAGGCACATCCATCATGGCCGCGATCTCCGCCTCGCGATACAGGGCCTGGCGACGATTGAACTCGCCGAGCGGAAGCCCCCCGCGCTCGGGGTTCCCGAGCTTGCCGACGAAGCTCAACACCGGCCCCAAATCTTTGATCTTGATGTTGTTGTGGATAGCGACCCAATCGTGGCGCAGGAGATCGCGCAGGAAGGGATCGCGCATCGCATGCGCCTTGATCAGGTCGAGGATGTGCTCGTTGAGATAACGGGTCCCGATCCGGTAGTCGCCGGAGTAATGGAACCAGTCGTTGCGGCGCAGCATCTCGGAGAGATAGGTCTTGCCCACCCCCGACATCCCGAGCAGCGTGATGCACTTGTGCTTCCAGCTGCGGAATTCATCGACCGTGAACTTCATTGATTGAACCGCGTCCTGAGTGACAACCGATGTTTGACGGAAAACGACCGTTTGAGGAGACCGAGAAAACCGTGCCCGACCCGGTTCAACTTTTTCTCAAATCATTCAACAGCCCATTCCGCGACGACCGTGGATTCGGGCAAGGCCGGGCCGACAGGAAAACCGTTTACGCCATGCGTAACTCGGCAGGACCCGACCCGGACCGCATGACGATGTTAGTTCAGGACGCCGACGGCGACAAACACCCGGTCCGGATTCATCGACGTGGCGCGAGGCCCGATGTCCGGCGGTCGGCCCGGCTGCGGACGTCCGGCATCGCTACCGCCGGATCAGCGCCGCGCCTCGAGCGACTCCCAGCGCGCGTAGGCGGTCTCGAGCTCGGACTCCAACGCCTCCAGACGCCCCTTGACCACAGCCACATCCTCGCGGGCGGCCTGATAGAAGGCAGGATCGGCGAGGCGCACGTGCAGCTCGGCTTGCGCGCTCTCCAGTGCCTCGATTCGGGCCGGCAGCTCGGCAAGCTCGCGCGACTCTTTGAAGCTCAGCTTCTCGACCTTGGCCGCAGCCTTGGGCTGATTCGTCCCGCCCGCTGAGGCCGACGCCTGTGTTCCGGAATCGGCCGGTTTGGTCTTGAACTCGCCCGAGCGCCGCGGATCGCGTTGACGCACCCAGTCCTCGTATCCGCCGACATACTCGCGGACCCGTCCTTCGCCCTCGAAGACCAGGGTGCTGGTGGCGACATTGTCGAGCAATGCCCGGTCGTGGGAGACCAGCAAGAGGGTGCCTTGAAACTCGACCAGCAGGTCTTCCAACAGCTCCAGCGTCTCGGTGTCCAGATCGTTGGTCGGCTCGTCGAGCACCAGCAGATTGGCAGGACGGGTGAAGAGCTTGGCCAGCAGCAAACGATTGCGCTCCCCTCCCGACAGCGCCTTGACCGGCTGGCGTGCACGCTCCGGAGTAAAGAGAAAGTCCTTGAGATAGGAGAGGACGTGACGGCTCTGGCCGTCGACCTCGATCTTGTCGCTGCCACCCGCGACGTTGTCCTGGACACTTCTGTCAAGGTCCAATTGGGCACGTAGTTGATCGAAATAGGCGACCTGCAGGTTGGTCCCGCGCCGGATCTGGCCGACCTGAGGCTCAAGGCCACCGAGCAGCAGCTTCAGCAACGTACTCTTGCCGGCACCGTTCGGGCCGATGATGCCGATCTTGTCGCCCCGCAGGATCAGGGTGCTGAAGTCACGGATCACCGGGGTGTCGCCCCAGGCGAAGCTGATCTCCTCGGCCTCCACCACCAGCTTGCCGGAACGATCGGCCTCGCTCAGACGCAGGCGCGCCGTGCCCTGCAGCTCGCGCCGCTCAAGCCGTTCGCGGCGCATGGATTCGAGCGCGCGCACCCGCCCTTCGTTGCGGGTACGCCGCGCCTTGATGCCTTGGCGGATCCAGACCTCCTCCTCGGCGAGCTTGCGGTCGAACTGCGCCGCGGCCTGCGCTTCGGCATGCAGACGCTCCTCGCGGCGCCGCAGATAGTTGGCATAGTCGCCCGGCCAGTCGGTGATCCGCCCGCGATCGAGCTCCAGGATTCGGGTCGCGACCCGTTGCAGGAAGCGCCGATCATGGGTGACGAAGAGCAAGGAGCCGGGAAAGTCGATCAGGAAGTCTTCGAGCCAATCGATCGCATCGATGTCCAGATGGTTGGTCGGCTCGTCGAGCAGCAGCAGATCGGGCTCGGTCACCAGTGCACGGGCAAGCAAGACGCGACGCTGCAGACCGCCCGAGAGTGCTGCGAAACGAGCCTCGGCGTCGAGCCCGAGCCGCGAGATGACGCGTTCGGTGCGTTGCTCGATCGCCCAGCCGCCGCCGTCTTCCAATTGCTGCTGCACCCGCGCCAGACGCGTCAGATCCTCCTCGCTCGGATCGCTCCCCAAGCCGTGTGAGAGCTTGAAGTAGTCGCTCAGAAGCACCCCGAGATCGCCCAGGCCGGCCGAAACGACCTCGAAGACGCTCCCCTCCTCACCGCGCGGGATCTCCTGCGTCAGACGCGCCACCTTCAGCCCCGCGGCCGCGCGGATCTGACCCGAATCGGCCTGGTTCTCCCCGTCGATGATCCGCAGCAAGGTCGACTTGCCGGCGCCGTTGCGGCCGATCAGACAGATCCGCTCGCCTCGCTCGATGGTGAAGGAGACGTCCTCCAAGAGCGGCGGCAAACCATAGGAGAGGGCGACAGAGTCGAGGCTGAGCAAGGTCATCGATCGTACCGTGTGGAATGAAGAGGGCGATCCCGAGCGCGAACATGCAACAGTGCAATTGTCGCGCATCGGACTCGTCAAGGTAGAGAGGGCGACGACGCGGCGCAACCCCGTGCGGGAAATGATCTCCCCGAACCGATCGGCTACACTGGGCTATCAGGCACCGCCGTGCCACGAACGACGAGAGTCAGACGACCCCATGGTTAAAAGCGTCACGCTGCGAGATGCCTGGTCGGGCGAGGCCGATTGTCTCAACTGCTCGCTCCGTACCACCGTCCTGTTCGCCGGTTTGGCCGAGGCCGATTTCGAGCGAATCCACGACCCGATCGACCAATTCACCCTGAAGCCCGGCACCAGTCTTTACCGGACGGGTGATCCGGCCGATCACATGTTCACCGTGCGCACCGGGGTCCTGAAATTGGTTCAGTATCTCCCGGACGGCAGTCAGCGGATCGTGCGGATCGCACGGACCACCGATGTCCTGGGCTTGGAGGCCATGCTCGAGGGCGGCACCTACCAGCATGACGCCATCGCCCTTCAGCCGACGGAGGTCTGCCGCTTCCCCGCCCGCTTGGTCCGCGAACTGGGCTGCAACAATCCGGACTTGCACCGCGAGCTGATCTCGCGCTGGCAACGCGCCTTGAACGAGGCCGACGCCTGGCTGACCGAGCTTTCCACCGGATCCGCCCGTCAGCGCATCGCCCGGCTCTTGTTGCGCCTGGTCCGTGATCGCGAAAGCAGCGCCTGCCAACTGTTCAGCCGCGAGGACATGGGCGCCATGCTCGGCATCACCACCGAGACCGCAAGTCGCACCATCGCCGAGTTCAAGCGGCAGAGTCTTCTGGTCGAAACCAACCCCAACCGCTTTCTGCTCGACATCCCCAACCTCAAGCGCATCGCGGAGGGTTGAAACGCGTCCAGTGCGATATGCGCTGTTCTCGGGCAGGCTCAAGATCGCGCACACCCGAGAGCGCCGCGAGAAACGCGTTTCAAGAGATCGATTGATTTTATTATTCTGAACCGCGTCCCCGCCGACGCCCTCGGCGGGCTCCATCGGCCATATCCGCAACCGGGATCGGCACAGACCGCAGACGCGGTTCAGCCGGGTTGACCGATTTCAATGCCCCGAGCACCCCTCACCCCCAATGATGGCGCATTCCGCGGTGCAACATCGCAGCTTGACCAAGGCCGTCAGGGCAGATCATGAAACAGACCGTGCTGCAGGAGACCTTTCCGGTCTACGTGCTGGAGATCGACCGCGAGGAGACACCGCTCGACTCGGTGGATGCCGTCTGCGGTTATTTCAGGGCCTGCATCGAGGCACATCCGTCGGCCATCTTCATCGCCGAGTTCGATCACCTCCGACACACCCGATCGCTGCCGGACGGACGGATCGGCGAAGGCATTCGTGCCGCCAGGAATCTAGTCTTCTGTTTCGGCATCACCCTGCCGAACCCACAGGCGCTCGCGATGCGCCCCCGCTCGATCGGTATCGCCGAGACCGACGACGGCTTCGTGATCACCTTTATTGAATTGCCGATGCCGGTGGCGAACGCAGCGATGGAAGACTGGGCGATGCGTCTGCGCCAAACAAAGGCGGCTCCGGCATGAGCTCCGCGGCAGGGCACACCCGACCAAGCACACCTGACGAGACCCGAAATCCATGACCACTCGAAGCGTCCTCGCCGTTCTGAACACGGGGAAATCCATGCGTATTGCCGTCACCAGCCAGAACTTTCGAACCATCACCGGACATGCCGGCAAGAGCCGTCGCTTCATCATCTACGAGGCGGACGCCGACGGCAATCCGACCGAGGTCGATCGGCTCGATCTGCCGATGGAGTTGTCCCTGCACGAGTATCACGGTGAGGATCACCCGCTGTTCGACCTCAACCTGAACGGGATTGTGACGCAGGGCGCCGGGAGTGGCTTTTTGCAGCGGATGGCTCGCCACGGGATTCAGGTCTACACCACCAGCGCGACGGACCCGCTGAAGGCCGTGTCGGCCATCCTCGCCGGACAGCCACTGCCGCCGGCGGCTCCGCATACCCATGAACATGGGGCCGGCGAAGGCGCACACCATCATGACTGATGCCGGCCGTACCGCCGCCTGAAACGGGCGATGCCGTTGCCGAAGGACAGGTTGCGATTCGTCATTTCCGATGTCGTCCATGCGGCATACCTTTATCCACCTTCGACCGGCGGGCCAACCTGATCCGGACCGTCGGCGATCTCCCCGATCGCCGACACCCTGCCCGGCACCCGACAGCCCTCCTTGCCGTTCCTGATCTCCAACCTCGGGAAGATCGCCATGCTTGACAGCACCATGATCGAGCTCTCGCGGTGGCAGTTCGCCATGACCGCGATGTACCACTTCCTGTTCGTACCCCTCACACTCGGCCTCGCCTGGATCCTGGTGATCATGGAGAGCGTCTATGTCATGACCGGACGCGAGATCTACCGGGACATGACCAAGTTCTGGGGCAAGCTCTTCGGCATCAACTTCGCGTTGGGCGTGACGACCGGGCTGACCATGGAGTTCCAGTTCGGGACCAACTGGGCCTATTACAGCCACTATGTCGGCGACGTCTTCGGCGCACCGCTCGCCATCGAGGGCCTGATGGCCTTCTTCCTGGAATCGACCTTTATCGGTCTGTTCTTTCTGGGCTGGGAGCGACTCTCCAAACGCCAGCATCTGACCGTCACCTTCCTGATGGCGCTGGCGTCCAACCTCTCCGCACTTTGGATCCTGGTGGCCAACGGTTGGATGCAGAACCCGGTCGGGGCCGAGTTCAGCTACGAGACCATGCGCATGGAGATGACCAACTTCATGGAGGTCGTGGTCAAC
>NZ_JAABRP010000155.1 GCF_011390875.1 Thiocapsa sp. | reverse complement strand
GTCGGTCGTCGCCTCTTGGGCGGCAACGTTCTGGATGATCATGTCGACTTCGATGTTGGCGTCGGCGATCGGCCCGAGGATTCGGTAGGCGACGCCGGGTTGATCCGGCACGCCGAGCACGGTCAGCTTGGCCTCGTCTCGACTGAAGGCGATTCCGGAGATTTTGGCGTCTTCCACGATGTCTTCCTCGAACGTAATGAGCGTACCCTCGCCTTCTTCGAAGCTGGAAAGCACGCGCAGGGGCACCTTGTATCGACACCCTGGAAACCGGCGATGACGACCACCCGGCCGGCTGCGAGATCGGCGCCGACACGGGCGCCGTCGATATCGTGGATGCGGGCCTTGTTGTGGACGCTGTCGGTGAGGATGTGCACCTGCCCGCCCGTGTAGGAGCGGGCGGCACAGCCCATGTCGTCGAGGGCCATGCTCAAGAGCGCTATGGTCACCTGCTCGCCGGTGGACAGGAGGACGTCGAGCTCCCGCGGGAGTGGTCGCTCCTGGATCTGCTTGGCAAGTCCAACCAGTCGATCGGTCTCTCCGGACATGGCCGAGACCACGACCACGACCCGATGCCCCTCATCGCGCCAGCGCTTCACGCGCTCGGCGACCGCCTTGATCCGCTCGGCGTTGGCTACGGATGTGCCACCGTACTTCTGGACGATCAGCCCCATCGAATTCTCCCGGCATGCACGTCTCGCGCTCTCCCGATGTATTGGGCCCGATGCACCGCGAAGGCGCTAAGGACCCAAAAAGACAGTTCTGTTGATGATCCCGATGATCCGCAGCGCGAATCCCCGTGAGTCTGTTAAGGTCCGGGTAGGTCGGCTTCCAGCAGCGTAGACCGCCCTGCAGCCTAGACCCTCTGCCGCACCCAGCCGTCCACCAGCGCCAATGCCGCGGGGAGACCCGCCGGATCGTTGCCGCCGGCTTGAGCCATGTCGGGACGCCCGCCGCCCTTACCGCCGACCTTCTCGGCGACCTCGCGGATGAGATCGCCCGCCTTCAGACGGTCGGTCAGATCCTTGGTCACGCCGGCAATCAGGCTGACCTTGCCGTCGCCCTCGGTCGCGAGGACGACGACGGCCGAGCCGAGCTTATCCTTGAGCTGATCGAGCGTGACGCGCAGGGCCTTGGAGTCGGCCCCCTCGAGCCGTGCGGCGAGCACCTTGATGCCGTCGATCACCACCGCCTGCGATGCCAGATCCTGACCTGCTGAGCTGGCGAGCTTGGCCTTGAGCTGCTCAAGCTCCTTTTCCACCCGACGGCTGCGCTCGAGCAGCGCAACGACCCGCTGGTCGACGTCGTCGCGTCCGCCCTTGAGGAGCCCGGCAAGGCGAATGAGTCGATCCTCGTCGGCCTCGATCCAGTCGAGTGCGGTCGCACCGGTGACAGCTTCGATCCGCCGCACCCCGGAGGCGATGCCGCTCTCGCCGATGATCTTGACAAGGCCGATGTCGCCGACCGCTTTGACATGGGTCCCGCCGCACAGCTCGGTGGAGAAGTCACCCATGCGCAGCACGCGCACTTGCTCGGAGTATTTCTCGCCGAAGAGCGCCATGGCCCCGGACGCCTTGGCATCGTCGAGGCTCATGATACGGGTCTCGACGAGATGATTCTCGCGGACCTCGCGGTTGACCATTCGCTCGATCTCCAGCAGCTGCTCGCGCGAGACCGCCTCGTAGTGGGAGAAGTCGAAGCGCAGTCGCTCCGGGCCGACGAGCGAGCCCTTCTGCTGTACATGCTCGCCCAATAGCCTGCGCAAGGCCGCATGCAGCAGATGTGTTGCGGAATGATTCAGCGCGGTGGCGCGCCGACGTTCGCCGTCGACGCGGGCATCGACCCGATCGCCGACTGCCAGGACGCCCTCGGCAACACGCCCGAGATGGCCGACGGCCCCCTCGCCTTTCTTCTGGGCATCCAGCACCTCGAAGCGACCGCCCTCGCCGATGAGCCAGCCGCGATCCCCGACCTGGCCGCCGGACTCCGCGTAGAAAGGCGTGAGATCCAGGACGACCAGACCTTCCTCGCCAGCGGCGAGCTGGTCGCAGGAGCCGAGCGAGGAATAGATTGCGACCACCGTCACCTCCTCGCGGAGCCGCTCGTAGCCGCAAAACTCGGTCTCGCCTTGCACATCGATCTCGAGATCGGCCGCACCGCCGAACTGGCTGGCGGCGCGAGCGCGCTCGCGCTGTTGCGCCATCGCCTGATCGAAGCCGTCCATATCCAGAGACAGCCCACGCTCACGGGCGATATCGGCGGTCAGATCGGTCGGAAAGCCATAGGTATCGTAGAGCTTGAAGACAGTCTCGCCCGGAATTCGCACACCGCTCAGGCCCGTGATCGCCTCGTCGAGCAGGCGCATGCCGTGCTCGAGGGTCTCGGCGAAGCGCTCTTCTTCGAGCAGGATGATGCGCTCGACGTGTTCGTGCGCCGCGACCAGCTCGGGGTAGGCTGCTCCCATCTCGGCGACGAGCGCCGGGACCAATCGATGAAAAAAGGGCGTGGTGCAACCGATCTGGTAGCCGTGTCGAATGGCCCGACGCATGATGCGACGCAGCACGTAGCCCCTGCCCTCGTTACCCGGCGTCACCCCGTCAGTGATCAGGAAGGCCGCGGAGCGGATATGGTCGGCGATGACGCGCAGCGATTTGTTCTCGCGATCCGCGCAGCCGGTGGCGCGTGCCGCCGCGTCGATCAGCCGCACGAACAGATCGATCTCGTAGTTGCTGTGTACGCCCTGCATGACGGCGGCGAGGCGCTCCAGACCCATCCCGGTATCCACGGACGGGCGCGGCAGCGGCGTGAGATTGCCCTCGGCGTCGCGGTTGTACTGCATGAAGACCAGGTTCCAGATCTCCACGTAGCGGTCGCCGTCCTCGTCCGGCGAGCCGGGTGGGCCGCCCGGGATCTCGGGACCGTGGTCGTAGAAGATCTCCGAGCAGGGGCCGCAGGGTCCGGTTTCGCCCATGGACCAGAAGTTGTCTTTCGCCCCGCAGCGCGAGAAGCGCGAAGCATCGGCACCGATCTCCTTCAGCCAGATGTCGGCGGCCTCGTCGTCTTCGGTGTAGACGGTGATCCAGAGCCGCTCGGGAGGCAGGGCCAGGACGCGGGTCAGATAGTCCCAGGCAAACTCGATCGCCTCGCGCTTGAAATAGTCGCCGAAGCTGAAGTTGCCGAGCATTTCGAAGAAGGTGTGGTGCCGAGCGGTGTAGCCGACGTTCTCCAGATCATTGTGCTTGCCGCCGGCACGCACGCAGCGCTGGGAGCTGACCGCACGGTTGTAGGCACGCCGCTCGCGCCCGAGAAAGACCTCCTTGAACTGCACCATGCCGGCATTGGTGAAGAGCAGGGTCGGATCGTTGCCCGGCACCAGGGGGCTGGACGGCACGCATTCGTGATCGCGTTGCGCGAAATAGTCGAGAAAACTCGCTCGAAGCTCTGCACTGGTGCGGATACTGGTGCTGGTGGTCATGGGTATGCTCGGTTGGACTGCGGACGCCGGCCGATCAATCGGGCCAGCGCAGGAAGCGGCGGATCATCTCGGAGGGAAATCCACGTTGCTCGAGGAAACGACCGCGCCGGGCGTACTCGGCCCGGTCGGGCGGCGGCGCACTGCCGAATCGGCGATCGTAGATTTCTGCCATATAGGCGACCCAGTCATCCCGCATGGCATCAAGATGAGGGTCGACGAGGGTATCGGGAAGGCCCTTTTCGTACAACTCGGAGCGGATTCGCAGGGGGCCGAACCCTTTGGCAGCGCGCTCGGCAACATATTGCTCGACCATACGGACTTCATCGAGCGCGCCTTCGGCGACCAGCCGGTCAAGCGCCTGCATGATCTCGGGGTCATCGAATCCTCGCGCCCGGAGCTTACGCAGAAGCTCCGCGCGCGAGTGTTCGCGGGTGGCAAGCAGCCGACGGGCTCGATCGGCGATCTCCGCCGCAGGATCCGGTTCTTCCATTGCTCGACGAGGGGATTTGGCCTAGATCTCCGCCTAAACTTCTTCAGGCGCCTCGGCGATCGGCGCGGCGGCGGCGCTGGACAAGGGGTCGCCGATCTTCGGCAAGAGCTTGTCGCGAATCTTCGCCTCGATCGCCTTGGCGATCTCGGGGTTTTCGCACAGAAAAACCCGCGCGTTGTCCTTGCCCTGCCCGATGCGATTGCCCTCGTAGCTGTACCAGGCGCCGGACTTCTCGATGAAGCCCTCGTTCACGCCGAGGCTGATGATCTCGCCTTCGCGCGAGATGCCTTGACCGTAGAGGATGTCGAACTCGGCCTGCCTGAAGGGCGGCGCGACCTTGTTCTTGACGACCTTGACCTTGGTCTCGTTGCCGATGACCTCGTCGCCCTTCTTGATGCTGCCGATGCGGCGGATATCCAGCCGGACCGAGGCGTAGAACTTGAGTGCATTGCCGCCGGTCGTGGTTTCCGGGGAGCCGAACATTACGCCGATCTTCATTCGAATCTGATTGATGAAGATGACAAGACAGTTGGAGCGCTTGATGTTGCCGGTGAGCTTGCGCAGCGCCTGGGACATGAGACGCGCCTGCAGGCCGACGTGCGAGTCGCCCATTTCGCCCTCGATCTCGGCCTTCGGGGTGAGCGCCGCGACCGAGTCGACGACAACCACGTCTACCGCGCCGGAACGCACCAGCATGTCGGTGATCTCGAGCGCCTGCTCGCCCGTGTCGGGCTGGGAAACCAGCAGATCGTTCATGTTCACGCCGAGCTTCTCGGCATAGCCGGGATCCAGTGCATGCTCGGCATCGACGAAGGCCGCCGTACCGCCGGCCTTTTGCGCCTCGGCGATGATGTGCAGCGTCAGGGTGGTCTTGCCGGAGGATTCCGGTCCATAGATCTCGACGACACGGCCCTTGGGCACGCCGCCGATCCCGAGCGCGAGATCCAGGCCGAGCGAGCCGGTGGAGATCGCCTCTACCTCGCGAATGACACCGGTGTCGCCCATGCGCATCACCGAGCCCTTGCCGAACTGTTTTTCGATCTGGGTCAGCGCGGCGGCCAGTGCCTTCTTGCGGTTGTCGTCCATTGGGTCTCCGTTGAACCTGATCGGCTTGATCTGCGTAAGGGGGCTTGTGCTGCAACGTCCGGCTTCGACACGACCGGCGTCCGAACAGCGACCGGCGAGCACCGGTGCATCCACCAAGACACCCATCGCCCGATACGGCGAGTTGCGGATTATCGCATAGCGAATCGGCAAACGTCACAAGGCATGCCACTCGCCCGGGTGGGCGAGATACGGGTGCGCAAGTTACGTAAGTGGTAACGGACGCACGTCGCACGCCCGGGAACCCGGGGGAGGACAGCCGGCACGGCCCTAGACCAACAACCACCGACGACGCACCCGATAACGCGGCCCGGGACCGCCGTATCCGGCGGCCAGCACAAGCTCGCGGACCGCCCAACAAACCGGCGTCGGCCACTCGGACACCGACGCCACTGCGGCCTTGCGTGCGAGTGTGACGTGCGGGCGATACGGACGCGGATCGACCGGGAGACCGCAGGTCGAGAGTTGAGCCTGAAGTTCCGACACGAGTGCGGTCAAGGGCTCGGGCGGCGACGCGGGCGCGCACCACAGCACCCGCGCCCGCGCAAAATGTCCGACCCGATCGAGATCGAGATCGAACCCGGCGGCTCGGATCCGATCCGCAGCCCGCTCAGCGCAACCGAGCACGTCGGGCGCGAGCGGGCCGAGGAAGGCAAGTGTGAGATGAAGGTCCCTCGGGTGGGTTGCCCGTGCGCCGACGGGCAGGAGCGCGGGGGCCCGCGCAGCCAAGGCGTCGCGGACCGCATCATCCGGCCAAAGCGCGAAAAACCAGCGCTCAGCCAAGGTCGCCGAGCCGCTCGACGAGACCGTCGATCGCCGCCTGCACCGAGCAGCGCCGCACGGCATCGCGATCGCCGTCGAAGTGAAAACGTCGGGCCTCGACCCGCCCCTCGGGCCAGGCCCAGGCCAGACAGACGGTCCCGACCGGCTTCTCGGGGCTACCGCCTCCGGGTCCCGCCACGCCGCTGATGGCGACGGCAACGTCGGCCCGGCTGCGATTCAATGCACCCAAGGCCATCTCCGCAACCACCGCCTCACTCACGGCACCCTGCGCGGCAAGCGTCTCGGCACGCACGCCGAGCATCTCCTGCTTGGCCGCGTTGCTGTAGGTGACGAAACCACGATCGAGCCAGGTGCTGCTCCCGGCGAGGTCCGTGATGACCTTCGCCAACCAGCCGCCGGTGCAGGATTCCGCGACCGCAAGCCGCAGGCGCGAGCGCAGCATCAGCTCGGCGAGCGGGACAGCGCTCGGCTCCTGCTCACAGGGTGATTTCAGGTCATTCATGTGCGAATCAAACCGCAAAGGTGCAGAGTAAGCAAAGGTTTTTCAGAGGTCGCGACCCGTGCAGCAGCCACTCGAATCAGCCGGGCCATCGGTCTTTCGGGTGGAAAATCCAACGGATTAGCTCCAGAATGCCGACCCAGCAATGCCAGACCTGCCGATCGCGGCGGGCGACCCCGGAGCCGATGGATGACCGACCTTCAGATTTACTGCGAACATAAACCCTCACCCGCCAAGCTGGATGTCCTCGGCGTCGAGGACTGGGCAGTCTGGAAAAAAGAGCCCTCGACCTTTGCATGGCGTTACGATCGTTCCGAGACCTGTTACGTCGTCCGCGGGCGCTTTCAAGTCACCCCGGCCGGCGGCGAGCCTCAGACCTTCAGCCGCGGCGACCTCATCACCTTCCCTGCCGGTATGGAATGCACCTGGGAGGTTGTCGAGCCGGTCGAGAAGTACTACCGATTCGACTGAACAAAATAACAATTCATTCACCGGAGAGAGACGACAATGAGAAAGATCCTGCTGTCCCTGCTGATCGCCATGCTGCCCTTGACCATCCTCGCCACGCAGACGCATGCCGAAAGCATGACCATCGCCGATACCGTGCTCAAGATGCCGCTGGCCGAGGATGTCTCGATGGACGACGCCGTCGAATCCATGAAACTTCGGGCCAACACGCTGAACTTCAAACTCGTCGCTCACCTACCGCTCTACAAGGAGCTGGAGTCGATGGGTGTAGAGGCCAAACGCATCGAGATCTTCCAGTTCTGCGATGCCCGGATCGCCAACGAGATGATCAAGGAAAACATTGACTTCTCTGCATATCTGCCCTGTCGAATTACCCTGATCGAGGATCAGGAAGGCAAGGCATGGCTGACGACGCTCGACCTCAACAAGGTCATCGAGATGGCCGACCTGCCGCCGAATCTGATGGAGAATGCGATCAAGGTGCGCGATACGATCGAAGAGATCATGACCGCGGGAGCCACCGGCGACCTCTAAACCGCGTCCAGAGCGAGATGCTCACTTTCGAGTGAGCTCGACGTTTGGCGCATCCAGGGTCTTTAGCCGGGACGCGGTTTAAGACCCTCCGCCGTGCCCGCTCACGAAGGCGTGCAACGGCTTGGTCTCCTCGAACTGACGCGCCTGCTCGGCGGTCGCTTCCTGCTGATGACGGCTCTTCCAGTCCGCATAGGGCATGCCGTAGATCACCTCCCGCGCCTGGTCGTATGAGATCTCGACACCGCTCTCTGCGGCGGCGTTCATGTACCACTTGGACAGGCAATTTCGGCAGAAGCCGGCCAGGTTCATGAGGTCGATATTCTGCACATCGGTGCGACGTTGCAGGTGCTCGACCAAGCCACGGAATGTTGCGGCCTCGATCTGAATCTTGGTGTTGTCGTCCACGTCATCTCTCCTTCGAACGGCGGGTTGAGCCGATGGATTGAAGTCGCACCCAGAGGCGCGGATACTCGGGATCAGGACATATCGGGGTAATGTTGCTGTTTTTCGCGTTTGACTCAAGCAAACGCCTCGCATACGCCGCCCCGACCCACTGACCACCTCGGAGCCCTCACGCCCCATGGACTACCTGAGCTTGTCCCGCGCAGCCCGCCTTGCCGGCGTCACCCGCGCCGAGCTGCAGCGGCGCATCAGACGCGGCGAGATCGCCACCTTCGAGGGCTCGGTCGCGGTCAGCGATCTGCTGCGCGCCTTTCCGGCCGTGAGTCTTACGGACGACGCAGCGCTCGAGCGGGTCGAGCGCATTAAGAGCGATGCGCTTCCCAAGACCGAGGGGCACGACTCGGCACTGCCCACTCCGCAGGTCCTGGTCGCACGGCTGCGGGCGATGAGCCAAACGCTCGTCGAGCGCATGTCGGCTCTGAGCGCAGCCGAGGATCTTTTGGATCAGGTCGGCGAGCGCCTGAGGGCGCTCGCCGAGACAGTCCATGAAAGCGTCCGGGGAGAGGTGTGCGAGACGCGCGACTGGTTCCTCGGCGCACGCGCGTCTCTGAACACCCGTGCGGTGGCGGACGAACGCGCACAACTCTTCGCCAAGGACACCTTTCTTCGCATCATGGCAGCCAACGTCAAACTCATCCCGAGCGGTCACGACTATTTCGTCGAGGGCAACGAGTCGATTCTCGACGCCTCCGTACGCGCCGGGATCAACCTCAATTACGGTTGTGCGAGCGGCAACTGCGGAGCCTGCAAGGCGCGCCTCATCAGCGGCGAGACGCGGCGGATCCGCGAGCACGATTATGTCCTGAGCGAGCGCGAGAAGGCGATGGGTTATCTCTTGACCTGCTCGCACACGGCCGTGACCGACGTCGTTATCGAGGCGGCCGAGGCACTCACGGTGACCGATCTACCGCATCAGGAGATTCGAGCCGGTCTGCGCAAGCTCGAGCACATCTCCGAGGATCTCGTCTCGGTGAACGTCCAGACCCCGCGGACCCAGACGCTGCGCTTTATGTCGGGCCAGCGCGTGCGACTCACGCTCGAAGACGGTGCGAGTCGCGAGCTGTCGATCGCAAGCTGTCCCTGCAACGCCCGAAACCTCTGGTTCCATATCCGACGCGGCACCGATGCCTTCTCGGACGCCGTCTTCAAACCCCTGCGCCCCGGCCATCTGATCACGGTCGAGGGACCCTACGGACGTTTCGTACTGACCGAGGACGCGCCGGAACCGGCTGTCTTCATCGCCTTCGGCGACGGTATTGCACCCGTAAAGAGCCTGATCGAGCACGCCGTTTCGATCGACGTGATCGAATCCTTCCATCTTTACTGGGACACGCAGTATCCGGAGGGGCATTATCAGGGACGTTGGGGCCGCGCGCTCACGGATGCGCTGGACAATTTCCAACTGACCCCGCTGATGAGCGGCCGTGCGGAGGATGTCTATGCGGTCATCCGTGCCGACCACCCGGATCTGCGCGGGCTGCGTTTTTATCTGGCCGGTCCGGAAGCGCCCATCGGGCGACTCGCGGAGCTGCTCCGCGACGAAGGGATTGCCGATGACCGGATCGCCCGGGAGATCACCGAGACTTAAACCGCGCCTGACGCGGTATGCGATGTTCTTGGACGGGATCGACCCCGGCAGATTTAACGACCGCTGGAGAAGGCGCGGTTTAAGATATTCAAATTTAAACCGCGTCCCCGCTAAGGGCCGTGGATGCACCATAACGTCGAGCTCACTCGAAAATTGAGCATCTCGCTCTGGACGCGGTTTAGGTTCGATGCAGCTTTGTCAATCGCCCTGCTCGGCCTCCTCTCGGAGATCGTCCAGCAGGGTCTCGGGCGCGATGACCACACTCGACCCATCCGGCGCTGGAAAGACCGCGACCATCCGGCCGTCCTTCGCCATGCCGGGCAACCAACGGGTCATGAAGACCTCAAGCGCCAGCGGCTCGGCCCGACAATCGGCCCAATCATGCGTCGCCAGGGCCGTGGCGCATGCCGCTTCGGGCCAGAACGGAAAACAATCCCGCCCTTCATCGTCGGAGAAGGCGATAAAGCCATCGTCCCCCTTCAAGGTCCAGACCTGGCCCTGTTGCGTGACACGTGCAAGAAACGCGATATAGCGCTCTTCGCCCGGCAAGTCGAAACTGCCCGAGAGATCGTCTGCGTTCGGTAATGCGTTCATTGCAAGGTTGTTTCCAAAATTGTCGTCAGCCGAAATCCTGCTCGAGGATCGCATTGACCCGACGGCAGATCTCGCGCCCGTAGTCGGTCCAGAGGCCCTGACCCCAGTAGCGATAGCAGCTGGTTTGGGAGGCCATCAGATGGAAAAGTGCATTACGATAGCGCGGGTCGCTGGTGGCGACGCCGGGGATCAGAACCTTTTGGTTGAAGTTGGCGCTCGCCTCCTCCATCGGGCCCAGCACGTCGTCGTAGCCCTTTACCCAGGAGAGGTCCGACGTCCAACTGCCGCCTTCCATGTGGAATCGGCCGTCTTCCTGCTTGAGCTCGGCGATTGCCTTTTCCAGCTTCTCCGGTCCGTCGCCGGGCTGGATGCGCGCCCAGATGCGGTCGTGGAACAGGGGTTGGACCTCGGGGAGATCGGACTCCTTGATCCCGAGCGCAAACAGATGCTCCAGATATTCGCTGCCGTTCATCATCGGCGTGTCGGTGTGGCTCGAGGCGGCGACCACCTCCATGAACTTGCCCGGGAACTCGTTCATCATGACGCCGCCGTTCTCACCGTCGGCGATCTGAGTGACCAGCGGCGGGATCGATTTGCCGGCGAGCGCGACGCGCTGCAGCCCTTGCGCCTCGTACCAGGGCTGCATCTGGGCGACCAGCTTGGTGTCGGAGCCTTGGGTCTTGACGATGGCGATGATGCTCGCGGTCTCGCCGTGCGAATTGGTGACGACCAGGCGATGCGGGATGTGCGGGCGCTCCGGATTCCGCCCGGTGTCGATCTGCTGGACCGTGTGCTCCTGCACCAAGACCCATTGAAAACCGCAATCCACGAGCGTTTTGACGAAGGCATAGGCGACGTCGGGATGATTGGGCAGGGCCATCTCGGAAGGGGAGAAGCCGCGCACGCGCTCCAACGCCTCCCAGCCGAAGATGGCGGCAAAGTGATGCTGGAACGCCTTCACGTGCAGACGGAAATCCTGCACGGGCGTGGAGGGTGCAACCGCGTGGCCCCAGGGCATGCCGAGCCACTCGACGGCCGAGTTGTAATCCGGGTTGCAGGTCATCCCCTTGAGCGCATCGATGACATGATGCTCGCCCATCTTGCGCAGACCGTGCAGCAGTGTGCCCGAGTATTCAAGCATGCAGCGCGGCGACTTGCCCTCGTTGATCAACTGCGGGATGAACTCGCCCATGCGTTTGTAGCACCAGACGAAGGCCGGGGCGTTGTAATTGTCCCCGATGTGCTGGTTCTCCATCATGTATTGGAGATTGCTGATCAGTGCGGCGCTGCGCAGATCCCCGCCGCCGGCCGGGATCAGGGGCTGGTGCTGATGCAGGGCGATGGCGGTCGCCGAGCGGATGGAGCCGAAATCGATACCGCCGCGATCGGCAAACAGCGTGCGCGTGCGCGCGTCGGCAACGACGGCCTCGACGTCCGACTCGTGGCCGCAGATATTCGGAAGGTCATCGACGTACTCGGGTAGCGGTTTCACGCTGAACTCCTTGAAGAAGAAGGGTGGTTCCGGGGTTGCCGGAGCGGATCAAGAGGATTTCGGTGCCGGTGTTTCGGATGCGGCCGGCACATCGGGTGTAGGGGTCGGCGGGGCGTTCGGGGCCGCCTCGGTGCGAATCTCCGCTGCGTCCGCAGCGGATGCGGGGACGGAATCGGACGCAAGCTCTGAATTGGGCTCTGGTCTGGACTCGGTTATGGGCTCTGGCGCATCGGCCTGCGCCTCCGGTCGGATCCCGATACGCGCAAGCGCCGTCCGACTGGCCTCGAGGTCCGACTCGGCACGCGGCACCCAGGCCTCGCCCCAGTAAAGATGACAGCTGGTCTCGGCGCGCAGCAGACGCCACATCGCCTCCTCGATCGCCTCCGCCTCGAGACCTTCGCAGACGCCGCGCTCCGTGGCGTACCAGCGTGCATCATGGACCATCCGACTGGCCTTGGCGAAGGCGTCGATCGCCTGCTTCTGCCGATCCGAGCCGGTCCACTGGGTGAAGTCGCGCCCGTGGTGCCAGCCGGTGTTCCAGGCCCCGGTGCGCACCCGCACCTCGCCGTGGGCACCGTAGGTATCCAGATAGCGGCTGATGAAGGTGGGTGCAATCGCCGCTTCCCCTGCGGCGACCCGTTCGAGCAACGGCAGGTAGAAGGCGCTCCAGAAGTTGGCCCCTTCGGTCACGTTCCTGAACCACCCCCCGTTCTCGCCGTCGGTGCAGGTCGTCACCAGAGGCGTGAAATCGCACCACTTGGTCCGCTCGGCGACCTCGCCGAGGAACCAGTCCAGCTCCATCCCGGATTCCTGGGCATCGGAGAGGTC
>NZ_JAABRP010000154.1 GCF_011390875.1 Thiocapsa sp. | reverse complement strand
GTCGCGGGCGGGCAGGGCGGACCAGACGTCCTGGACCGATTGGACGATCTCCCAGCCCTTCTCGACCGTGTCGGCGTGTTTGAAGAGCGTGGCGTCGCCGTTCATGCAGTCGTAGATGAGTGTCTCGTAACCTGTTGCCGGGGCATTGCCGAAGTAGTCGGCATAGCAGAAGTCCATGTTGACCGTGCCCACACGCATCCGCGGCCCGGGGATCTTCGCCCCGAAGCTGATCTGGATGCCTTCGTTCGGCTGGATACGCAGCACCAGCATGTCCGGGTGCATCTGGGCGGTGTCGGCGTCCTTGAACATGATCTTGGGCGCCCGCTTGAACTGGATGACGACCTCCGTGTATTGCGCCGTCAAGCGCTTACCGGTGCGCAGATAAAAGGGCACTCCGGCCCAACGCCAATTGTCCATCGTCAGCTTGAGTGCGGCGAAGGTTTCGGTGCGCGAGTTTGGATCGACTCCGGGGGAAGATCGGTAGGCGGGCACTTTCTCGCCGTTCGGCATCACACCCTCGCCGTATTGTCCCCGCACCGCATTGGTGAGGACCTGCTCGGGCGTCAACGGATGGACGGCGTCGAGGACCTTGTTGATCTCGTCGCGGACGGCTTGGGAGTCGAACGAGTTGGGGGGCTCCATGCCGAGAAAACCCAGCAGAACCAGCAGGTGGTTCGGAATCATGTCGCGCAAGGCGCCGGCCGTATCGTAATAGGGTCCACGATGCTCCACGCCGACGGATTCAGCCACCGTGATCTGGATATGATCGATGTGTTGACGGTTCCAGAGCGGCTCGATGAAACCGTTGGAAAACCGAAAGACCATGATGTTCTGAACCGTCTCCTTGCCCAGATAGTGGTCGATACGGTAGATCTGGTCCTCGTCCAAGGTCTCGTGGAGCATCCGGTTGAGCGCCTTGGCGCTGTCCAGATCGATGCCGAAGGGTTTCTCGATGATGACGCGACGCCAGTCGTTCTCGCTCTCGGCGGTCAGCCCGACAGCACCGAGCAGGCGTGTGATGTCGCCGAAGAGCGATGGCGGAACCGCAAGATAGAAGAGATAGTTTCCGTCAGTCCCACGTTCGGCATCGATTCCGGACAGGCGCTCGCAGAGCTCGATATAGGTTGCCTGCTCAGTAATGTTGCCCGTCATGTAGTGAAGGCGCTCGCATAAGCGCGCCCAAGTCTCTGCATCCCATGCGCTTCCGACGTTTCGCTTCACCTCCTCGGCCATCATCGACTGAAACGTCGCGTCGTCCATCTCCATGCGGTCCAACCCCACGACCGCGAAGGTGTCGGGGAGCAGGTTCCCGTGGCACAGATGAAAGAGGGCGGGGATCAGCTTGCGCTTGGTCAGATCGCCCGCGGCACCGAAGATGATCATGGCGTTCGGCGGGGCGGGCGGTGTGGTCTCGGCGGTCAAGCGCTGCGTGGGCAAGAGATCTCTCCTTTTGTTCTTGAAGTTAAACCGCGTCCAGAGCGAGATGCTTATTTTCGAGTGAGCGCGACGTTTGGTGCCTCCACGGCCACTAGCGGAGACGCGGTTTAAAATAGTCTATTTCTTAATATCTTAAACCGCGCCGGCTCCAACGCTCGTCAAGTCTGCCGGGGCCGACCCCATCCAAAAACATCGCATACCCGGCCCGGCGCGGTTTAACTTTCGGGCTTCTCGTGATGACCGCCGAACTGATAGCGCATCGCCGAGAGGATCTGATTGGCGAAATCCGCCTCGCCGCGCGAGCTGAAGCGCTCGAAGAGTGCGGTGGTGAGCAAGGGCGCAGGGGTTCCGGTCTCGATCGCCGCGAGGCAGGTCCAGCGGCCCTCGCCCGAGTCCGAGACGCGACCGCCGAAACCGTCGAGCTGCGGGTCTGCGCGCAGCGCCGTGGCCGTCAGGTCCAGGAGCCAGGAGGCGACCACGCTGCCGCGACGCCAGACCTCGGCGACCTCACCGACGTCGATGCGGTACTGATAATGCTCGGGATTGGCCAAGGGCGCAGTCTCGGCATCCACCGCGTGCTCCGCCAGGCCGACCCCCGCGTGCTTGAGGATGTTGAAGCCCTCGGCGTACGCGGCCATCAGCGCATACTCGATGCCGTTGTGGACCATCTTGACGAAATGGCCCGCGCCGTTGGGGCCGCAGTGCAGATAGCCTTGCTCGGAGCGACTGAAGTCGCCGCTCCGACCGGCCGTGCGCTCGATCTCGCCCGGGCCGGGCGAGAGGGCAGCGAAGACGGGATCGAGGCGCTCCACCGCCTCGTCCTCCCCGCCGATCATCAGGCAGTAGCCGCGCTCCAGACCCCAGACGCCTCCGCTGGTCCCGCAGTCGACGAAGTGGATCCCCTTCGGCGCGAGGCGCTTCGCGTGGGCGATGTCGTCGCGGTAGTTCGAGTTGCCGCCGTCGATGATGGTGTCGTCGGCCTCCAGATGCGGCATCAGATCGTCGATGACGTGGTCCACGACCGCCGCCGGAACCATGATCCAGACGTTGCGGGGTGCTTCGAGCTTGGCGCAGAGATCGGCCATGTCCTGCGCACCCACGGCGCCTTCGGCGACCAGCGCGGCAACTGCGGCGGGGTCTCGATCATAGACGACACACCGATGTCCGGCGCGCATGAGTCGTAGCACCATGTTGGCGCCCATTCGGCCGAGCCCGATCATTGCGAGTTGCATGAGGCGTTTCCCCTGTTGGCGGCGTGAGGGTCGGAGATTAAACCGCGCTCGGCGCGGTATGCGATGTTTTTGGATCGGATCGGCCCCGGCAGACTTGACGGCCGTTGGAGTCGGCGCGGTTTAGGCGGCGCGGCCTTCGAGCACCATCAGGCTGCGCTGTGCGACCCGAACACGCGACCCGGACGACAGGGTCGGATCGGCAGGATCCATGATCGAGGGTTCGCGGTCGGTGTCGATCGCGAGATGCCAGGACCAGCCCGGGATCCGCGGCACTGCGAATTGCAACGGAGCCTTTCCCATGTTGAGCATGATGTGCAGGGGCGGCTCCTCCACGGTAATCCCGGCGAGGGTGAAGGCCAAGGATTGCGCCGCGGGGTCATCCCACTCCGGGGATGCAAGCTCCGCCCCGTGCCAGGCGATATCCGGCAAGATCTGGCCGTTCGCGGGTTCGCCGGTCAAGAAGCGGCTGCGATGCAGGGTCGGGTGGCGCTGGCGAAAGGCGATCATACCCCGGACGAAGTCGTGCATCCCGCAGTTGTCCTCGAGCAGGGTCCAGTCGAACCAGGAGATGGCGTTGTTCTGGCAGTAGCTGTTGTTGTTGCCCTGTTTGCTCTGCAGCACTTCGTCGCCGCTGCGCAACATGGGCACACCCTGGCTCAGCATGAGAATGGCGATGAAGTTGCGGGCCTGGCGTCGACGCAACGCGAGGATCGCCGGATCGTCGGTCGGGCCTTCGACGCCGCAGTTCCAGCTTAGATTGTCGTTGTGGCCGTCGCGGTTGTCCTCGCCGTTGGCCTCGTTGTGCTTGAGGTTGTAGCTCACCAGATCCCAGAGGGTGAAACCGTCGTGGCAGGTGATGAAGTTGATGGAGTTGCTGGGAAGCCGTCCGCGGGGCTGATATAAGTCGCTCGAGCCGGTCATCCGGGTCGCCACCTCGGCGACCATGCCGGAATCGCCTTTGACGAAGCTGCGCATCAGATCGCGATAGCGTCCGTTCCACTCGGCCCACCGAAAGCCGGGAAAGTCGCCGACCTGATAGAGTCCGGCCGCGTCCCAAGCCTCGGCGATGATGTGTGAACGGCCCAGCGCGGGTGACAGCTCGGTCGCCCAGAGGATCGGCGCGTGATACTGGGGATGGCCGTCCTCGCCGCGCGCCAGGGCGCTCGCCAGATCGAAGCGGAAGCCGTCCACATGCATCTGCCGTACCCAGTAGAGCAGGGCATCGATGAGAAAACGCGTCACGATCGGGTGGTTGCAGTTCACCGTGTTGCCGCAACCGGTGTAGTCGCGATAGAGACGCCGATCGGAGAAATCCAGATGATAGAAGACCTCGTTGCCGATCCCTTTGAAACTGATCGTCGGCCCGTCGGCACCGCCCTCGGCCGTGTGATTGAAGACGACGTCCAGGATCACGCCGATGCCGGCACGGTGCAGGGCCTTGACCAGATCGCGAAACTCGTCGCGGGCGCGCGCCGGATCGAGCGCGAAGCCGGGATGCGGCGCGAAAAAACTGTGGGTGCTGTAGCCCCAATAGTTCTCGAGGCCCATGGCCGCGGTCTTCGGCGGGACGTCTTGGGGGTCGAAGGCCATAATCGGCATCAGCTCGACATGGGTGATCCCCAGGTCCTGTAGATAGGGAATCTTTTCGATCACGGCGCCGAAGGTGCCGGGGTGCGAGGCCCCGGACGAGGGATGGCGCGTAAAGCCGCCGGCGTGCATCTCGTAGATGACCGCGGCATTCAGCGGGATGTGCAGGGGCGAGTCGCCCTCCCAGTCGTAGCGGTCGCGCACCACCTGGGCGCGGATCGCGGTGGCGACGTTATCGCCCGGACGCGCGGCGATCTCCCGATTCCACAGCTGATCGTCGACCGTGACGGCCCAGGGGTCGAGGAGCGCCTTCTCGCCGTCGATCCGACACCCGATCTCGCGGGTGTCGCAAGCCCCGTGGATGCGCCAGTTGTAGAAGATTCCCTCGCCCAGACCCTCGACGAAGATGTGCCAGAAGAAGAAGGTTCGATTGACCTGCCGATCCAGCGCGATGATCGCGTAGGGCTCGGGGCTGGCTGCTGTTTCGAAGAGCAGCAGCTCGATCTGCTCGGCATGGCGCGAGAAGATGCAGAAGTTCACCCCCTCATCCGTTGCCCTGGAACCGGAGTTGTCCCAGTTTCCCGGTTGAACCGCGTATCTCGCCTTCGCCATCGTCGTTCTCCTGACGTGAGGCCATCCGGACGTCGCCCGAAGGGACGTCGATCGGTATGTAAACCGCGGCCTGAGCGAGATGCTCAAAATTCGAGTGAGCTCGACGTTTGGTGCATCCATGACGCTTAGCGGGGACGCGGTTTAAAATGATATGTTTTTTAATCTTTTAAACTGCGCCGACTCCAACGTTCGTCAAGTCTGCCGGGGCCGATCCGATCCAAAGCCATTGCCTAGCGTGCTGGGCGCGGTTTAACGCCGGTCGCTGCCGGGGATCATCTGCTGAATCACGCCCATCGGGTTGACTGCCGGGATCTGATCTCCGCCGCCGACGATGCCCGAGAGGCGCTCCATACCGATGCGCATCCGACCCATGTCCTCGGCGATCGCGGGCAGGGTGGCGACCTGTTGGCTCATGGCGGAGACGTCTCGGGCGAGCGAGGTCATGTCCTGACGCATCCGGCCCATGTCGGCCGACATAGATGCCATCTCGCCCGCCATCAGGGCGACGTTAGCGGACATGTCGTGCATCAACTTCACCATGTACAGGAATGCGAGGCCGGCGACCACTGCAACGGCGAGTACCGCGAGGCGAGGCAGTACAGGGCTCGAATCGCGCGTCATGGCATGCTCCGATGAAACACCGAGAGCGATGATGATGACATGTCCGGGGGCCCGATTGCACGGTTGGCGAGGGCACCGTTGAACGGGCCCCTATCGGATGCAGGGCATCGGCTCCGGCGTAGTGGACTCAGGGCTCCGGGGAATTCACGCCTTCCATGACATCCGCGCCGATCAACCGCTCCGAGGGTGTATGCTCGCGTGTCGGGGTCGTAAGCGTGAATTGAAAGCCGGACTGTGGGATATTTCAAGGGGCGGTCGGCCACGGCTGCGCTCGACCCGAGTCGACTTGATCGATAAGAATAATCGAAGGGTCGCCTCCGAGCCCCGGGTTATGCTCGTTGCGTCGACCCGATGCCTCCCGCACGGCCGCCGACACGATCATCGAAGGGTGCCCGAACAGCACCGAGGGACCAGCACCGAGGAGCCTTGACGCATCCCTATGGATTTCAGACATCATCCGACCGATTCGAGCAAGGTCCACGCTGCGCCCGATGAAGCGCGCGATTGGACAGTCGCTGATCTGATCGACTTCGAATACTACTTGGATGCCGACGAGCGCGAGCTGCGCGAACATCCGTCGGCCCGCAAGACCCTTGCCGAGCGCGACCGCTCGCTCTATCTCGAGGCAATCGCGCCCGAGATCGGCGATCAGCCGCCGCATACCTCGGCCCATCGGCGTTTCAGCCTGCGCCGATGGCTTGCGGCCCGCCGCAATGCGGAACGTCCGGAGATGCGCGGGATCCTCCCGGGAGCGGCATTCGCGAGCGCCGAACGCCTGGTCACCCTGCTGCTCGCGGTCGTCGGATTCATCGCCGGGATCGGCGTGGCCTCCGCGCTGCTCAGCTACGACGGAACCCGCCCGGTCAGCGTCTCCTGGTATCTGTTTCTGCTCGTCATGGTGCAGTTTCTATTGGTGGCCTCGGTCGCCACGGCCTGGACGCTGCGCAAGGTGCGCGGTCGAGGCGCCGGTGCGGCCCCCGGACTCCTGATGCATGTCGTGCGTCCGCTCGTGGCCAGGGCAGCGAGCTGGCTTCAACGCCAACGGATCGGTCATGCCGCGGCCGAGGTTCAGGATCAGGCCCACGCTCGGCAGGGTCTCCTGAAGTCGCAGTACGCGGTCTATGGTCCGGTCTCCTATCTGCCGTTGTTGATCCCGGCGCAGATCTTCGGAGTTGCGTTCAATCTCGGTGTCATTTTGACGACTCTGCTGCTGGAGTGGTTCACCGACCTGGCCTTCGGGTGGGGCTCGACCCTGAACGTCCATCCCCAGACGATCTTCGACATGACCCGATTGATCGCGCTGCCCTGGGGCTGGCTGCTCGGCGAGGGCGTCGGCTTCCCGAGCCTCGAGCAAGTGGCCGGCTCACGCATCTTCCTCGAGCACTGGGCGAGCGTGACGCCGACGGTTAAGCCGGATCCGGCGCATCTGCGATCCTGGGGCTCGTTCCTGGTCCTGGCCGTCACGACCTACGGGCTTCTGCCCAGGTTGATGCTCTGGGGCGGGTCCGTCTTGGCCCAACGTCTGATCCTGGCACGCCTGCCGTTCACCCACAGCCGCACTCAGGCGCTCTATGCCCGCATGCTCTCGCCGCGCCTCGACACGACGCCGAGCGGGGGACGCCCGGGCGGCGAGAAGGGCACCGAGATGCCGATCCCGGCCGCGGCGACCTCGCGCAAGCCGCGTCCCGCGGGGCCGGACGGCCCGGCCGAGTCGGTACCGACGGCCTCGGCGCGGCCTTGGCGCAATGCGCTGGTTCGACGAGTCGAGTCGGGCGACGAGGCGCCGACCTCGGCGCCGCCGGCACCCCCGCCCGTCATCGCGCCCCCTGTCGATGCCCCGAAAGCGGCGCCGGCCCCGACTCCCGGCCCGGAGCCCGCGAAGCAACCGGCGCAGCCGCGCGAGGCCGAGGCGCCCCCGATTCGCCAGCCGGAGCGCGAGGGGAAATCGGAACCTCAGCCTCCAGCCATGCCGGCGGTGCGCGCGCCTGCTGCACCTGTGATCCCCGAGCCGGAGTCCGCACCCGAACCGATGCCGGCGAGTGATCGACCGGCTGCCGGTGCGGCAGTGCCGTCGGTGCCCCCGCGGACGGTTGCTCGGCCCTCACCCGAGCCAAAGCCAGAGGAGACCGTAGGGCCTGCCAAGACGGAAGCCCGCCCCTTAGAGCCGCCCGCGACGCCCGCGGTCCCCGCAACGCCACGGGCCGAGCCGAAGAAGGCGAAGGTAAAGCCCGCCGTTTCGAAGGGATCGGATCTGAAGGGCGCGGAGAAGCCGCCGACTCTAATGCCTGCGCGACCCGCGGCCGAGCCGCAGATCGCAGAGACGCCGACACCGCCCCCCGAACCGGCTGCGGCTCCGACTCAGGCACCTGCGGCCGCCGTTGCGACACCACCGGCGTCGACCCCCGCACAAGGCACCCGCTTTGCCCCCGATGCCTGTTTGCTTCTGCTGCACGTCGACATCGACGACATCCTCGAGGACGAGGATCGCCCTCGACTTGAGCAGATGCTGATGCACCTCAGCGGATGGCGGGTTGCGGCGACGGCGACCGTCGGCGCCGGCAGCGCAATGACCGACGATGCGCTCGGTATCCTCGAGCACGGCGACTGGCAGGCACCGCCGCCTCGAGTGGTCGTGATCGAGGACGGCTCGCAGCCCCCGATTACGGAGAGCCTGCGCTTCCTGCGCGAGCTGCGCACGGCGGCCGGCGCGCGCGCCCAGATCATGCTCGCCCTGGTGGGCGATCCGACCGACGAGGACCGTCTGCCGCCGATGCGCCCGTTCGACTACACGGACTGGCAACGCAAGATCGATCAGATGGCCGACCCCTATCTGCGCTTGGAAATGCTTGCGCCGCCTCACGAGGATGGAGACGACTGATGTCCGGGAAGATTCCAAGACTGGCGATCATGGGGCACCCGAATGCCGGTAAGTCCTCCGTGGTCGCGACCCTGACCGAAAACGACCTGATTCAGATCGATAAACGCGCGGGCACCACGACCGAATCGAACGTCTACCCGGTCATCATCGACGGTCGGCCGGTGATCGAGTTCATCGATACCCCGGGGTTTCAGAATCCCAACGCGATCCTGGAATGGTTTCAGGCCCAGAACGGCAAGCGCGAGCTGGCACGGGCGTTCGTGGCCGCGCATCGGGCGGACCCCCTCTTTACGCACGACTGCGAGCTCCTCGAGCCGGTTGCCGAGGGTGCCGCCATCATCCTGGTGGTCGACGGCTCCAAGCGCATCAAGGAGAAGGATCGGGTCGAGATCGAGCTGCTGCGCCTGACCGCCCGCCCGCGCATGGCGATCCTGAACAACCTGACCAACAATACGCGCTACATGACCCAGTGGCGCGACGCGCTCAACAAGGCGTTCAACTCGGTGCGCGACTTCAACGCCCATCGCGCCACCTATGGCGAGCGCGTGCGGTTGCTGCAGGCACTCAAGAGCATCGATCAGCGCTGGGAGCCGCTCGTCGAAGAGGCGATTCATGCCTTCGAGCACGACTGGAACCGGCGCACCGATCAGGCCGTCACCACCATCCTGGATCTGCTCAAGGAGGCGCTCACCTATAAGGCGTCCAAGACCGTGAAGGAGAAGAAGCTGGTCTTCGAGAGCGGTCGCGAACGCGTCAAGGAGGAAGTGACGAGGGCGTTCGAAGACGGGCTGCGCCAGCTCGAGACGAATGCACAGGAGCAGATCCGCGCGAATTTTCGCCACCATGTGTGGCACATGCCCCCGGATTCGATCCTCGGCAAGGATCTGCTCTCGGAGGAAGTCAATCAAGCGCTCGGTCTGTCCAAACGCCAGCTCGCCCTGGTCGGCATGGCTGCGGGCGCGGCCTCCGGAGCGACCATCGACCTGTCCACCGCAGGGCACACCTTCGGAGCGGGCGCGTTGATCGGTGCGGCGACGGGCGGCGTCCTGGGGTTCATGGGGAGCAAGGCACTGGCCAAGCTGAACATCGAGCGCGCCTCGGGGACGCAGCGTTTCACGGTCGGACCGGTTCACAATCCGCGCTTCCCCTTTGTCCTGTTGGATCGCATCGTGCTCTACAGTGCGCGGGCCATGAACTGGTCGCACGGTCGCCAAGCCGCGGAGGAGGAGGCGCCCGACAAGGTCCCCGAGAAGGAGATCCGCCGGGCCGGATTCACGGAGGAGTTGCCCGCCGCCCAGCAGCGCGATCTGGCGCGGTTCTTCAACGCGGCCAGGAAGGGCAAGTCCGAGCGGGAAGAGGAGTGTCGCGCCATCATCAGAGATATCCTGCACGGACTGGCGGTGAGCGAGATCGACAGTCGTGCGGATCTTTGATCTTAAACCGCGTCACTACAAAGGTCGGAAAGATCCTTGAGCCCGATACAACATGAGAATGACGCTGGTCGCTCTGGACGCGGTTTAGGATGAAAGAGGACGAGCTGCTCGGGATCGACCGGGCCCACGCCTGGCATCCCTACACCTCCACGATCGATCGCGATCCGGTCTATGCCGTGCGCTCGGCGTCGGGCTGTCGGATACGGCTCATGGACGGCCGCGAGCTGATCGACGGCATGTCCTCCTGGTGGTGCGCCATCCACGGCTACAACCATCCGGTCCTGAATCAGGCGGCGCGCGATCAGCTCGACGCCATGTCGCACATCATGTTCGGCGGGCTGACCCACGAGCCGGCCGTACGCTTGGTCGACACCCTGGTGAAGCTGACGCCGGAGCCGTTGCAGCAGGTCTTTCTCTGCGACTCGGGATCGGTGTCGGTCGAGGTCGCCATCAAGATGGCCATCCAGTACCAACAGGCCGTCGGACGACCCGAGCGGCATCGGCTGATGACGATCCGCTCGGGCTATCACGGGGACACCCAAGGGGCCATGTCGGTCTGCGATCCCGTGACGGGAATGCACCATCTCTTCAGCCGCGTGCTGCCCGAGCAGGTCTTTGCGCCGGCGCCCGCGTGTCGGTTCGGTGAGCCCTGCCGGCCCGCGCAGATCGCCGAGTTTGCGGCCTTGATCGAGCGACATCGCACCGAGCTTGCCGCGGTCATCCTCGAGCCGATCGTGCAGGGGGCGGGGGGAATGCGCTTCTACAGTGCCGAGTATCTGGCGGAGGTCCGCCGGCTCTGCGACCGTTTCGAGGTGCTCCTGATCGCCGACGAGATCGCGACCGGGTTCGGTCGCACCGGCGCGCTCTTCGCCTGCGAGCATGCCGGTATTTCGCCGGACATCATGACACTCGGCAAGGCCCTGACAGGCGGCTATCTGACGCTGGCGGCGACGCTCGCGACCGATCGGGTCGCCCGGACCATCTCATCGGGCGACCCCGGCGTCTTCATGCACGGCCCGACATTCATGGGCAACCCGCTCGCCTGCGCCATCGCCAATGCCAGCATCGAGCTGCTGCTGGCATCAGATTGGCGAGCGAACATCGCGCGGATCGAGTGCGGTCTGGGCGCCGGACTGGAGGGCTGCAGGGACTTTCCGGGTGTGGCCGAGGTGCGGGTGCTCGGCGCGATCGGTGTGGTCGAGATGTCCACGCCCGTGTCCATGCGCGAGATCCAGCGCCGTTTCGTCGCACGCGGGGTCTGGGTACGCCCGTTCGGCCGACTCGTCTATCTGATGCCGCCCTACATCACCGGCGACGAGGAGCTTGCGACACTCTGTGCATCGGTCGTCTCCGTCCTCGGCGAGATGGCGGTGGAGTCATCCGGATAGTGCAGCACCGCAGCTGTGTCTCGGCCTGCGTTGCCGCACGAACGCCCCCACATGCAGGGCAGTGCGAAGAAACCGCGCCCGATTCGACATGCTTCAGGAGCCGTGCCATGCAAGACCGCCCCGTCATCAAGACCGCCATCCCGAAACGCCGCTATCAGGTCGGCACCCACAGCGCCTCGCTGCTCGGCGAGATCGAGAGCGGGGATGGCCGTACCTATCGGTACATCCTCGCCTTCGTGCCGTCCGGGCAACGCGAGCCCGTCTTCTATGTCTGCGCCGAGCCAAGCCCGCCTGCGGAGCGCGCCGACGGAGCCTACCGGCTCGGCATCGTCGGCGAGGTCATGTCGGAGGTGGTGGATACGGATGACCGCTGGGGCGATCTCGACGCCTTCGCCGAGCAGGCACTCAAGCTGGGCCAGCAGGCGCTCGGGCTGCAGCAGGCCTCCGTCGCCCGATTGATGTGATCCGCGCGCCCTTGAAATCCATGCGCACGGCGTGATCATGCGCCACGCGCCGCGGTGCGCGCGCAGCGATATCTGCGGGCGGCGATTCACAGCGTTTCGACCTCGAAGCCGACCAAGGCGCGGCGCTCGCGACTGAATTCGATCCCGATCTGGTGGATCGGCTGACCCAGGGCGCGGTATTTGTCGGCGTAGCCGCGGTCCTTGATCTGTTGGAGCGCTCGCCCTTCCGGCGCCAGCTCGACGACCTTGAATTCAAACAGCCATATGCAGTCGTTGAACTTCAGTGTCAGGTCAATACGGCCTTGGTTGCTCGTCTCCTCCGGGGTCAGGT
>NZ_JAABRP010000153.1 GCF_011390875.1 Thiocapsa sp. | reverse complement strand
GGTCAGGTCCAAGCCCAGCGCGGCCAGATGGCTGTAGAAGACGCTTGCGTAGTAGCCCTCGAAGCGGGCAAGCGGATTGCCGGTGTGCCAGTGGTAGGGGATGGCCGCGAAAAGGCTTTCGACATGGGCGCGCAAGGCCGCGAAGTCGCCGGCAACGAGCACGTCGTAGAGCCGGCTGACGGCTCGATCGGCCTGCATGGGGTCGCCCATCAAGCCTTTCAGGAGGGCGTCGTTGAGCGCTATCTCGACCTCGAGGTTGGGATAGCCCAGCGCATATTCGAGCCGCGCACCGAGGCGCCGCGATCCGGTGAAGGTCAGATAGCCGCTTTGCCAGAGCAGCGCCTCCGAGGGCATGCTGTCCACGTCGAAGGTCGAGATCAATGCCTCGGAGGCATGCAGTCCGGCCAGATCGGGTGTAAAAAAGCCGCGCGCGGTGAGCAGATCCACCAGAAAGGTCGGTGTTCCCGTCTCGAACCACCAGGTGCGGAACTCGCG
>NZ_JAABRP010000152.1 GCF_011390875.1 Thiocapsa sp. | reverse complement strand
CCAATCCAGCCGACGACCAACCCAGCCGAGGTCTTTGTCCATGTTGCACCGCCGATTACCGTACCTGCTCTTCGCCCTCTACGCCCTCGTAACGGCAGGCTGCGGCTCCAGCCCAACCTCGGCCCCGGTCGAGACCTCGACCGGAATCGGCACCTCCGCGGTGATCGGGTCTCGGACGCCGGCACCGGCTCCCACGCCGGCTCGGGCGCCGGCCGGCGCCCGAGCGACTGCGCCCGGCGAGATCTACGACGGCCCCCCGGCGCTCGCGATCGCCCCGGTCGTTGACGGTCGCGCTTCGGCCTCTCCCGAGGTCTCGCGCTGGTGGATTCAGAAAATCATGGCGGAGGACTTGAACCGTACCGATCTCTTCGCCGGCGTCATCGCGCTCGAGCATGCCTCGGAGGCGCACGAGGGAGGTGTGCTCATCCAACCTGCCCTGACGGGATTGACCTGGAACCGTCCGGATCAGCGCAGCGGCACCATCGCGATGCGGATCCGTGCCAGCGACACGGAAACAGGCCGGGTGCGCTTGGACCGCGTCTACACGGCATCCTGCCGCGACTGCGCGGTGCCGCCGGGCCAACCCGCCGTTGCGGGTCCCTTGTCCGTGCTGATGCAGGACGTCGCGAAGGACCTGCGGTAAGACTCGACCCGCCGCGGACCGCTCCGAGCGCCGCACCGCTTCGCGAATCGCTCGGCCCGAGGCGAGATTGGCCGACGCCCTGCCGACCCTAGCGCGAGCCGGCGATCAGCGGACGGGCTCGACTCGCGCCGAATCCAGGGTCACGCCGAGCGGCCCGCGGGGGATCCATGTCTCCACCACCCGGCCCCCGCGGCGGACCTTCACCGCAACCTGTTCCCCGTACTCGCCCTCGGTGGTTTTCCTGCGCAGCTCCGAGAAGTCGAACAACCGCTCGTCGGCGTAAGCCTCGATCAAATCGCCCGGTTGCAGACCCGCAATCTCGGCGGCGGATCCCGGAATGACGGAATCGATCTGCACCCGATTGTCTTCGCCCGTCGCGAAGAGGTAACGGTCGTAGATCTCGTCGCCGATGTCTTCCCGCAGCGAACGCGCATCGGCATTGATCCGAGAGAGCTCCTCGCGATACTCGGCGCTCCCGACCCAGCCTTCCCGAATTGCTTGATCGCGCAGCGAGAGTCGCTCGAGCGAACGCTGCGCCTCGCGCAGGACCAGATCCTCCGCCAAGCCCGCATCGACGCCCGCGGCCACAAGGGCGCCGCGTCGCTCTTCCGCGGTGCGCGGGGCGGGCGGGCGTGTTTCATCGGCACTTGCAGGCGTTGCCGAGGCACTCAGAACGCGGTTCAGGGTCTGTTCCACGCTCGACAGGCGAAAGCGCAGATCGGTGATCTGGGACTCCAGGCTTTTGAGCGCCTGCGGCGTCGCCGCATCGCCCGCGGACATCGTCGGCACGTCCGGCGGCGTCTCTGCAGGGGAGTCGGCAGCCTCGGTCACCCCAAGAGCGGTCGGGATCCGCTCACCCGCCTGCTCCTCGACGACAGGATCCGCCTCCGAGCTCGTCGACGGTAGGGGATCATTCAGGGCGATATAGCCCGCGACGGCAGCGGCGCCGAAGAGCGCGCCGACCGCGAAGCCGGCGGACAAGAGAGGAACGGCTGGTTGCATTGAAATCGGTCTCCGGTGTCTGGACGTGAGCCTGCGACCGCATCCGATCCTCCGCGTTCCCGAGAGGTTCGGAGCCGCCGAGGAACGGCTCGCTTGATCACCGAACCGTCAAAACTGGTAAGCTCGGTTCGGTCATCGACCGCGGCAGCGTTTCCGTTGGTTTTCGGACCCATGCCCCGATGTACCCGCCAATGGCGTGAGGCAGAGCGTGGAGCTCCGGCCAAGCGATGGTCAACGAGGACAGCCTGAGAATGAATGCCAAAAATTTGAATCTGCTGCTGTGGGTCGCCGTCACCATCTGGCTGGTGATGATGTTCAACAGCATGACGACATCCGATCAGATCGAGTCCCGAAATCTCAGCTACAGCCAATTCCTTCAGGAATTGTCCGACGGCTCGATCCGCGAGGTCACCATCCAGGACGAGAAGATCAAGGGGCTGAGGACCGACGGGTCCCGTTTCGAGACCTTCGATCCGGGCGACCCCGCGCTCGTCGGCGATCTTCTTGAGAACGGCGTGAGCATCCGCGCCGAGCCGCCCGAGCGCCCCAGCGTTTTGGCTCAGATCCTGATTGCATGGCTCCCCTTCCTGCTCCTGATCGGGGTCTGGTTTTGGTTCATGCGCCGTAATATGGGCGGCGGCGGTGGCGGCGGCGGGATCTTCAACTTCGGCAAGAGCCGCGCACGCCAACACGCCGAGGGCGAGGTCAAGGTCACGCTGCGCGACGTCGCAGGTGTGGAGGAGGCCAAGGAAGAGGTCGGCGAGCTGGTGGATTTTCTGCGTAACCCGCAGAAATTCTCGAACCTCGGCGGCCGCATCCCGCGCGGCGTGCTGATGGTCGGCCCTCCCGGTACCGGCAAGACGCTGCTGGCCCGGGCGATCGCGGGCGAGGCCAAGGTGCCCTTCTACAGCATCTCGGGCTCCGATTTCGTGGAGATGTTCGTCGGTGTCGGCGCCTCGCGCGTTCGCGACCTCTTCGAGCAAGCCAAAAAGGCTGCGCCCTGCATCATCTTCATCGATGAGATTGACGCCGTCGGCCGTAAGCGCGGTGCAGGTCTGGGCGGCGGTCACGACGAGCGCGAGCAGACCCTCAACCAACTCCTGGTGGAGATGGACGGCTTTGCGGGCAACGAGGGCATCATCGTCATCGCCGCGACCAACCGGGCCGACGTGCTCGACCCGGCACTCCTGCGGCCCGGACGGTTCGACCGCCAAGTGGTTGTGGGTCTGCCCGATTTGGCAGGTCGCGCGGCGATCCTCGAGGTGCACATGCGCAAGGTGCCGATCGCCGATGACGTCGTTGCGCGCACCATTGCCCGCGGGACACCCGGCTTCTCCGGTGCGGATCTCGCCAACCTGGTCAACGAGGCCGCACTCTTCGCGGCCCGCGCCGGGCATACCGAGGTCTCGATGCAGATGTTCGAGCGTGCCAAGGACAAGATCATGATGGGTGCGGAGCGGCGCAGCATCGTGATGTCCGAGTCCGAGCGCAAGCTGACCGCCTATCACGAGGCCGGTCACGCGATCGTCGGGCGTCTGGTGCCCGAGCACGATCCCGTGCACAAGGTCAGCATCATCCCGCGCGGACGTGCGCTCGGCGTGACCCTGTTCCTGCCCGAGCGCGATCGCTACAGCATGAGCAAGCGTCAGTTGGAGAGTCAGCTCTCGACTCTGTTCGGCGGCCGTCTGGCCGAGGAAATGATCTTCGGGCCCGAGCATGTGACGACCGGGGCCTCGAACGACATCGAGCGTGCAACCGATATCGCACGCAACATGGTGACGCGCTTCGGGTTGTCGGATAACCTCGGGCCGCTGGCCTACGCCGAGGACGAAGGCGAGGTTTTCCTCGGTCGCTCGGTGACACAGCAGCGTCAAGTCTCCCCCGAGACTGCGCAGGCGATCGACAAGGAGGTGCGCCAGATCATCGACCGCAACTACAAGCGCGCCAAGCAGATGCTTGAGGACAACCTCGAAAAGCTGCACACGATGGCCGATGCGCTGCTCAAGTTCGAAACGATCGGCAAGGATCAGATCGACGACATCATGGCCGGCCGGCCGATGCGCGAGCCCGACGACGACGTCGACAGCGCGAAGCCGACCTCCGGCAGCGGCGGCGACCTGCCCAAGGGAGGCGCCCCGCTCAAAGAGCCGCCCGTCGTTGGCGGAGCCGTCGGCGGGGTCTGACCGCGAGCCCTCTCGACAGCGCCCTTCCGGCCATCGGATGGCCACATGAAATCAAGCCCTCGCAATCGATTGCGAGGGCTTTTTTGTTTTATACTTCAGCCTGATCGATCCAGCGCCTCGGCCGTCACGAAAAGGCCGAGACACTCCAACACATGACGCATACCGCACCGGGCGGGGTTTAAAGGCGTCCTTCGGAAACCGCATCAGGATCCCCAACGTGCCTGCGCCAGCGCTCGTCCTTGCCTCGACCTCGCCTTACCGGCGCCAACTCTTGGAGCGTTTGGGCCTGTCCTTTACGACTGCCGCTCCCGACATCGACGAACGACGCCGACCCGGCGAATCGCCCCAGGTCATGGTCCTGCGCCTGGCCGAGGCCAAGGCGAGGGCGATCGCGCCGATGCATCCGAACGCGCTCGTGATCGGGTCGGATCAAGTCGCCTGTATCGATGACGATGTTCTGGGAAAGCCGGGCGACCGCGCCAACGCCATCGCTCAACTGGAGCGAGCCTCGGGGCGGATTGTCGTCTTCCAGACCGGCTTATGTCTGCTCGACACGGCAAACGGGCACGCGCAAACCCTCGTCGAACCGTATCGCGTCCATTTCAGACCGCTCGATCGGCGACAAATCGAAGGTTACCTCGATCGCGAGCAACCCTTCGATTGCGCCGGCAGCTTCAAGTCGGAGGGATTGGGAATCGCGTTATTCGAGCGCCTTGAAGGAGACGACCCCAATACCTTGATCGGCTTACCGCTCATCCGCTTGATCTCATTACTCGAATCGAAAGGCATCCATCCGCTTCACGCCTAGGCGCGGGGCGTAGCCGGCTCGAATTCACTCATTTGACACACTCATCGAAATAGCGAGCTATCGCGATGATCAATTACCATATCACGCTGAAAAATATGAGATTCGACAAAGAAAGCTCAAGCGTTTTCAAGAATAAGAGACCACCGCAGCACATGAGCAAAGAAGGCGTTTTCCGTGCAATCGTCCATTGCAAAGGTGGCTTTCGTGAGCCAATATCAAGCCGTCGCCGAACAGATTGCACCGAACGCCCTGACCGAGTCGACGTTGCCGCTGCGCATTCGCATGGCATCGCAACTGCCCCGAACCAGCCGGTACACCCATTCGGAGCATCCGCCGTCGCAGGGGTCAAGGCGCGCCGGGATCACGCTCGAGAGGACACGCGGACCATGCCGACCTATCCGATCAGTAACAGATGCCTTTCATTCCTGCTGTTGTCGATGACCCTGCTTGGTCTCGCGGGCTGCGGCAGCGACGGCGGTCAACGCGATGTCGCCGGGGAGGGCATGACCCGAGGCGCGGTGGTCGCGGGCTCGGACACCTTCCCCGTTCCGGCCGAAATCCAGCCCAATGTCGACTTCTGGCGCCACGTCTACGGGATTTGGGGGCGCGGAGACGTCGCCATCCACGACAACGAGCACATGGACGTCATCTACGAGGTCGTCAAACTGCCCTCGCCCATCAAGGAAGGCTATACGGACTCGCAACGGGAGTTGCTGCGGTCTCGCACCGATGCCTACAAGGGCGAGCTCCGGCTCCTCGAGGAGCGCGTACGCAGTGGACAAAGCCTCAGCAGCAGCGATAAGGCACTGCTGGCGAAACTCGAGCGGTCAGGCGGCCGGTCTGCGGTCTACGGTGCTGCCGATCGGGTGCGAAGCCAACGCGGTCTGCGCGAGCGCTTCCATCGCGGCGTGGAGATCAGCGGGCGTTACGATACCGCCTTCCGAGAGATCATGCGGGCTCACGGTGTCCCGGAGGATCTTGCCTATCTCCCGCACGTGGAATCCTCGTTTCAAACCAATGCCCGATCCGGCGTCGGCGCCGCGGGCGTTTGGCAGTTCATGCCCGCGACCGGGCGGATGTACATGAACGTCAACGACACCGTCGACGAGCGACTCGATCCCATCATCGCGGCCGACGGTGCCGCGCGCTATCTCTCCCAGGCCCATCGTCGCCTCGGAAGTTGGCCGCTCGCGATCACCTCCTACAACCACGGTCAGGGTGGAATGGCGAACGCCAAGGCCCAACACGGCAACGACATCGGCGACATCGTGAAAAACTATCGGGGTCAATACTTCGGCTTCGCATCGCGAAATTTCTACGCCGAGTTCATCGCCGCCCGCGAGGTGACCCGCAACGCCGATCGTTACTTCCCGGAAGGCGTCCGCCGGGAGGAGCCTTGGCCGCACGATCGCCTGGTTCTTCAGCACGCCATGCCGGTGGATCATCTCGCCGGACACTATGACCTGACGCCGTATCGCCTCGCCGACCTCAATATGCACTGGCGCGACCGCGCACGCGACGGTCGTGCGTATCTGCCCCCCGGCAGCACGGTGTGGCTCCCGGCCGGGACCAAACGACGCGTCGCAAGCCACCCGCCGCCGGTCTCCAATGTCATGGTCGCCCGTGTCCAGCCCAAGGCATCGCCGGTGGACCTTCAGGCCATCGCCAAGGTCGAGCGGCGGGCCTCAAGCGCGTCGTCCAAGGTGCAGGCATCGGCGAAACCGACGGCGAAGGCGTCCACCAAACAGATCGCGAAGGCGCCCGCCCCGCAGACGGCTAAGAAGAAGTCGACCGCTGCAGTGCGCTACCATGTCGTCAAGCCTCAGGAGACGCTCTATCGCGTCGCGGTTCAGAACGGCATCACGGTCGCCGAGCTGCGCAAGCTCAATAAGATGCGGCCCGACGACAACAAGATCCGTCCGGGGCAGAAGCTCAAGGTCAGCATTTAAACCGCGTTCTGAAGGGCATGACCGGACGGGAGCGTATCCGGCGTGATGCGAACCAATGACGGTCGGCGAGACGCGGTTTAAATGAATACTAAAAACAGAGAGCTGACTGGCAAGTCTATTGCCGCTTGTCGGCTCGATGGGGGTCGACTGTCCGCTCGCGGACCCGGCGGGTACCGGCCGCTTGTGGTCGTGTCTAGGCGTGCGTCGCAGTGACGCTGTGGGTCGAGACCATCGGTTTTGCTGCGGCGGCGCTCACCACCGTCTCCTTCGTGCCCCAGGTCATGCGCACCCGCGACACGCGGGCCATCTCGCTTTGGATGTATGCGCTCTTCAGCGCAGGCGTCGCGCTGTGGGGCCTCTACGGACTCCTGATCGGCTCTTGGCCCGTGATCGCCGCAAACGCAATCACCTTGGTCCTCGCCTCCATCGTGCTCTGGCACAAGCTGCGCGAAACGCCCGAGAACCCCTCCGGGTAGGCGCCGGGAGACACGAGCGTCCTTGTCCACCCGCAGTAAACATTTCGAACGATCAAGTCTTTAAACCGCGTCGACGCCAACCTTGCAGATGGGCGCCCGACGCGCTGTCCACTCGAAAAGGTGCGTACGCTGCCGGACGCGGTTTAAAGCACCTTGCTCACCCATTTGACCGCCATATCCTGCGGATCGCTCTCGATTCGGAACCCGAGCGATTTGACCAAGGCCAGCATCCGACTGTTGGCACTCAGCACCTCGCCGTCCATCACACGAAAGCCGCGCGAACGCGCATTCTGCATGAGCGAACGCATCAATCGTGCGCCGATCCCGAGGTTTCGCCAGGTATCGGAGACCACGATTGCGAACTCGCAGGCCTCCCCACCCGGTCGGGCCATATAGCGGGCGACGCCGACCTGGACGTCGGCCCCGTCGTGCTCGACCACGCCGATCAGGGCCATCTCGCGGTCGTAGTCGATCTGGGTGAAGCGCACCAACATCTCGGGTGTCAGTTCCTTGATCGCCTGCATGAACCTGAAATACTTGGTTTGCTCCGAAAGCCCCCGAACGAACTCCTGCTCCATCTGGGCATCTTCCGGGCGAATCGGTCGAATCACCAGATCCTTGCCGTCCGGCAACTGGACGCGCTCGATGAGATGGCTCGGATAGGGGTGGATCGCCATGTGTCCGTAGGTCGTCTGCTGGGGCGGACGATAGTCGACCTTGATGCGCGCATCCACGGCGACAACGTCCTTGTCGTTGCCGATGAGCGGGTTGATGTCCATCGAGAGGATCTCGGGCAACTCGCAGACCATCTCTGAAACCCGTTGAAGTATCTTTGCCAAGGCCACGCGATTCATCGGCGGCATATGCTGAAAGGCACCCATCAGACGCACGATCCGGGTGTGGTCGATCATGGTCTGGATGATGAAGGCGTTGAGCGGCGGCAGACCGAGCGCGCGGTCTTCGAGGACCTCCACCTTGGTGCCGCCGGCGCCGAAACTGATCACGGGCCCGAAGATCCGATCCCGGGTCACGCCGATCATCAGCTCGCGTGCCGCCCGCGTCGAGGCCATGTGCTCGACCGTGATGCCCTCCATGCGCGCATCCGGGCGCAGCCGCTTGGCACGCTCGACAATCTCGGTGAAGGTCCGGCGCACCGATTGGGCATCGTCGATATTCAGACGCACGCCGTCGACATCGGATTTGTGCTCCAGGTCCGGCGAGTTGATCTTCATGACGACCGGGAATCCGAGGGCCTGGGCGGCCATCAGGGCCTCGTTCGGCGTGCGGGTCAACACCGCCTGCATCGTCGGGATGCGGAACGCCGAGAGGATGGCCTTCGCCTCGACCGTGCCCAGCGTCTTGCGACCCTCGGCCATGACGCCCTCGATGATCAGGCGCGCGCCCTCGACATCCGGCGCATCCTCCTGCGAGAGCGGACCCGGCGACTGCATCAGCAGCTTCTGGTTGCGCTGGTGGGTGGCGAGGAACGAGAAGGCGTCGATCGCCACCTCCGGGCTGTCGAAATGCGGCACGTCGTGCTCGGCCAAGAGCTCTTGGGCCTCGGCGACCCGCTTTCCGCCCATCCAACAGGCGAGTACCGGCTTGCGGCTGTCTTTAGCCGCCGCGATGACCTGCTCGGCCGTGGCGACCGGATCGCCGAACACCAAGGGCGCCAGGATACAGAGCACCCCGTCGACCTCCGGGTCCGCCAGACAGGCGTCCAAGGCCAGCCGGTAGCGCTCCGGCGGGGCGTCGCCGATGATGTCGATCGGGTTGCCGTGCGACCAATGGTCCGGCAACGCCTTCTCGAGCGTTTGCCGTGTGGTATCGCTGATCTGCGCAAGCGAGAGCCCCAGCTCGATGATCCGATCCGCGGCCAGCACGCCCGGCCCACCGCCGTTGGTGATGACCGCGATGCGGTCGCCGGCCAGGCGCCGACGCGTCCCGAAGACCTGGGCGGCCGCGAACAGTTGATCCAGGCTGGAGACCTGCACCACGCCCGCGCGCTCGGTAACGGCGCGGAACACGTCCGCCGAGCCCACGTAAGCGCCGGTGTGCGACTTGACCGCGCGGGTCCCGGCCGGATGCCGCCCGGCCTTGACCACGACCACGGGTTTCAGCCGCGCCGCCGCACGCAGCCCGCTCATGAAATGCCGTGCGTTGCGGATCCCCTCCACGTAGAGCAGGATGCATTGCGTCTGGCTGTCCAGGGCGAGATAGTCGAGCACGTCCCCGAAGTCGACATCCGCCGCCGCGCCCAACGAGACCATCGCGGAAAAGCCGATACGCCGACGCTCCGACCAATCGATCATCGCCGTACAGATCGCACCGGATTGCGAGACCAGGGCCACGTTGCCGCGGCGCGGAAGATCCTGTCCGACGCTGGCGTTCAGGCCGTGTTGCGGGCGCATCGCCCCGATGCAGTTGGGTCCGAGGACGCGGATGCGGTTGCTCCGGGCCGCCTCGACCATCCGCTCCTGAAGGGTGATCCCGCGCTCGCCGTACTCGCCGAAACCGGCCGAGTGGACCACCGCCACCTTGACCCCGTAGCCGCCGCACTGATTAAGAATCGCCGGGACCCGATCGGCCGGCGTGGCGATCAGCGCCAGGTCGACATGTTTGTCGAGCTGACCCAGGTCGCGATAACAGGGCTGCCCGGCCACCTCCTTGTATTTCGGATTGATTGCATAGGCATTGCCTTTGAAACCACCGGCCAGCAGATTGCGAAACACCATGCCGCCGATGGACCCCTCGCTGTCGCTGGCGCCGAAGACCGCGACGGCGGTGGGCGTGAAGAGTTGTTCGATATCGGATACGCGCATGGAATCGCCCTCCCGGGCAATAAAAAGGATTAAGCTAAACCGCGTTCGAAACGCGTCTGGCGCGACACGCGCAGGTACTGCATCGGCTCGGTCTCGGATGCATCCACAGGTGTCGGCGTCGACGCGTTTCGAAGATGAAACGCTAGGATTCAGGGATTCGACACGGGCGCGTCAACGCGCCGAACGACAACGAGAATTGCCCGGGCGCCGTCAGGGTCCCGCGCGCGATCAATGCCTTGAGGACCTTTGCATGAACCTCGCCTTCGTCTCTCATCCCTCTTGTCAGCAGCACAAGATGGGCGCACACCATCCCGAGTGTCCGGAGCGACTCTACGCCATCCAGGATCGCATGATCTCCTCCGGGATGGAGATGCTGGTGACCCACTACGACGCACCCGAGGCGAGCGTGGCGCAGTTGACCCGCGTGCATGATGCGGACTACGTCCAAGGGCTGATCGACGCCGCCCCGGAGGTCGACGACGTCCTGGTCTGGGTCGACGGCGACACCGCGATGAACAGCCATACCCTGCCGGCTGCCCTGCGCGCGGCCGGCGGCGCCATCCTCGGGGTCGACCTGGTGATGAGCGAAAAACATCACGCTGCCTTTTGTTGCGTGCGCCCGCCCGGCCATCATGCCGGACGGCGCTCGGCCGGAGGCTTCTGTCTCTTCAACAACGTCGCCGTCGGCGCCGCACATGCAATGGCCGAACACGGCATCGAGCGTATCGCCATCGTCGATTTCGACGTCCACCACGGCAACGGAACCGAGGAGATCTTCAGCGGCGACGAGCGCGTGCTCTTCTGCTCGAGCTTCCAGCACCCCTTCTATCCCGGATGCGGTGCCGACACCAAAGCGCCCAACATCCTCAACCTGCCGCTGCCCAAGCTGACCGACGGGGCGGCCTTTCGCGCCGCCGTGGAGGCCGCATGGCTGCCCAAGCTCGAGGCCTTCGCACCTCAGCTGATCATGATCTCGGCGGGGTTCGACGGGCATGTCGAAGACGACATGGCGCATTTCAATCTGCGCGAGCCCGATTATGCCTGGATCACCCGCGAGCTCCACCTGTTGGCACGCCGGCATGCACAAGAGCGTGTCGTGTCCTGTCTGGAAGGCGGATACAGCCTGTCCGCGCTCGGGCGCAGCGTCAGTGCCCATGTCGATGAGTTGATCGGGCACGCGTGATGCCCTCGCCGCGAAGCGAGTCGGGATCGAGAGGGGCGTCCCGACAACCTGTTGCATTGCAGCATTAGGATAGAGAGGTCCCGCGCCGGTCGCAATGCCGATCGCGTGACAATCACGCTGACGGCGCGCTGCGCGGGACCGATGGCCCCGGGGTTGTCATCCGGACCGAATGGCCTGACCTTCCGGGAACGCCGGTGGTTGCCCGCCTTCCGAGGCGCCCGACCGCCAAGCGTGCCTTGTTCCAAAGCTCAGTCAACCACCGGATCGGAGAGACTCATGAGAAGACCATCGACTCAAATGGCCGCGTTGCTGCTCTGCGCCCCTCTTGTCGCGGGCGCCGCGATTCAAACCGAGCGCGTCGAATATCGAGACGGCGACACCGTCCTCACGGGCTACCTCAGCTACGACGATTCGATCGAGGGCAAACGTCCCGGAGTGCTCGTCATCCACGAGTGGTGGGGCCTCAACGACTACGCGAAGAAACGCGCCGAGATGCTTGCCGAGCTCGGTTATGTCGCCTTCGCCGCGGACATGTACGGCGACAACAAGGTCACCGAACACGCGCCCGACGCCCAAGGCTGGATGCAGCAGATCACCGCCAATCAATCCGCCTGGCAGCAGCGCGCCCTAGCCGGACTCGAGACGCTGAAGGCCAGCGACCGCGTCGATACCGAGAAGCTCGCCGCCATCGGCTACTGCTTCGGCGGCGCCACCGTGATGCAGATGGCCTATGCCGGTGCCGATCTCGACGGTGTGGCGAGCTTCCACGGCTCCCTGCCCCCGGCAAGTAACGTGGAGCCCGGCGCCATCAAGCCCAGCATCCTGATCGCCCACGGCGAGGCCGACAGCTTCGTGCCGCCCGAGCGCATCGCCGCCTTCAAAGAGGGGCTCGACACCGCCGAGGCCGATTGGCAGATGATCGTCTACTCGGGGGCACGCCACGGCTTCACCAACCCGGGCGCGGCCGCCTACGGGATGGACGCACTCGCCTACGACCCCAAGGCCGATGCGCGGTCTTGGACCCTGATGCAGGGATTCTTCGACGAGATCTTCGCGGACTGAACCGCGTCAGGCTGGACATACTCGCTTGTCGTTCGGGCCCACCCTTGAGCGGGTGACGACTGCCGGTGGTGACGCGGTTCAGGATGATTGAATCCTAAGAATCGGGAAAACCTGACTCGTCGGTTGGGCCGAGCGAGAGCGAGGCCCAACATCCCCGGCGGTCGCTCCGACTGGGAGCGAGACACCCAGAGGCTCGCTCCCGAACACCCCGCAACCCGATCCGAATCGACCCGAGACCGCACCCCGCAATGCCGAGTACCGTTATCCTCTGGTTCCGTCGCGACCTGCGTCTCGACGACAATCCGGCGCTCCAAGCGGCGCTGGTCGGCTGCGACAGACTCCTCCCCGTCTATATCCACGACCCCGACTCGGAGGCACCCTGGTCGCCCGGTGCCGCGAGTCTATGGTGGCTG
>NZ_JAABRP010000151.1 GCF_011390875.1 Thiocapsa sp. | reverse complement strand
CATGTTGGCGTTCGTATAGTCGTAGGCGTTGTAGCTGCCGATCCCGTCCAGCGCCTTCTTGGAGATGATGCTGCCGTCCGAGCACATGGAGGAGTGCCCGATGGCGACGTTGGGCGAGCCGTAGAGCGACCCGAAGGTGCCCTGCAGGCCGGCGCAGGAGGCGCCCCAGCCGCGCCTGTAGCAGAGTGCGAAGCGATGCGACTCGCCCTTGTCGCGCAGCGTGTTCAAACGCTCGGCGACCGTGTCGAGCGCCTCCTCCCACGAGATCGGCACGAAGCCGGGATCCCCGTCGCGCCCCTTGTTCGGGTTGGTGCGCTTCATCGGCCCTTTGAAGCGGTCGGGGTCGTAGAGGATGTAGGTCCCGAGCGGGCCCTTGGGGCAGAGCTTGCCGTTGGAGATGGGGTGCTCGGCACTGCCGTAGATGGCATGGACGCGCCCGTCGGTGGTGTAGACATCGATGCCGCAGCGCGCCGGACATTGATGGCAGATGTTCTTGGTGATCTTGGTCTCGCCGGGCGTGGTGGCCGCTTGGGCCTCGGCCTCGCGCAGCGTGGTCAGGGCGCCTCCGCCGAGTCCGACCGCGCCAAAGGCGCCGGCCGTTCCGCTGGCCTGCAGGAAGCGGCGGCGCGAGAGTCCCGTATTCAGGATGTCCATCGGTGGTCTCCTCCGGTGTTGTTGTTGGGTGGGTTTTTGGGCCGCCAGCCTCCTGCCTCCTGCCTCCAGCTATCAGCTGCCGGTCTACTGCGCGTCGGGTTGGAGGCTGGCGGCAGGAGGCTGGCAGCTGAAGGCCAAAAAGGCGCTGCGGGCGAAATCTCGATCCCGTCGGCATGCCGGGCAGACGGGTTCGGGATTGCTGTGCTCCGCTCCGCACTCGGGACAGGTCCGTGTCGCATGTCGGGTGAGGTGCCGTGGTGTTCGATCGGTCGTCGTCTCACCCGGGCCATCGAGCGTCAGTGCCTGCTCGGGGCAGAGTCGGGTGCAGAGATCGCAGGCAATGCAGGCGGCGGCATCGAAGCGCAGACCCCGCGCCGCGTCATCGGCGTAGGCCGTGAGCGCGCCGGTGGGGCAGGCGCTGGCACAGACGCGGTGGTCGGCGCAGTCATGGCTTGCCGTCAGGCTCGGGAAGAGCCGTGCGGGCAGGGGTCGCTCGGCTGCCGTGAGGCGTTGCAGGGCGGCGAGCAGGCGTTGACGGCCGAGGCCCGCGGTTTGGGCCGGTGGCGTGGCGCGTGGCGCGCGCGCCGGTTGGCTTGTAGGAAGCGCTTGTCCGGTGAAGAGCGCGCGTCGGCTGACCCGAGACTCCAGCAGTGGCTCGCCCATGCCCTCGACCATGCGGGCGGCGGGTAGGGGCATCGCGATCAGGCGCGGCCCGTCGGTCGAGGGCACGCCGCAGTCCTCAAGCAGATGTCGGACCTCGTCGATGACGGGTGCGGCGGGGTGGGTGTCGGGGTACGCGCTTTGCCCGGCCGGACATCCGGCGCAGAAGCCGCGGTCGAGCAAGGCAACGGGGCGTCCGTCGGCCTCGGCCGACAGCTCGGCGAGCGCGGCGGTGGAGAGTCCCCCGAGACAGGGGATCCGCAGCGCTCCGCTCGGCGAGTCCGCCGCAGGGACTCGCCAGCAATCGATCGCGATCATCCCGCTCGTCGTCGGCGTGATTTCGAATCCGGGCACGGACAGGGCTTCGGTCGGACAAGCCACCGCGCAACGCCCGCAGTCCACGCAGCCGGAGGCCAATTCGGGCCCCTCCGATGTCGCGACCAGCGCGCCGGTTGGACAGGCGTCCATGCAGCGTCGGCAGGACAGCTCCGGGAACCGCGCCGGGATGCAGGCGTCTGCGTGAATGGCGAGGCGAGTGGTCGGACCGAGCGCTCGCGCAGGGTGGCGGTCGGGACGATGCACGTTGATTTTTGTCATACCGATTCAGTGGTGCTCGATGGGGTCGATGGCGGGCGATTCGGGTTTGGGTGAGCTTCGAATAGCATTCGACATACCAGAAGGAATAGCTGAGTTTTACAGGTCATTGATATCAAAAATAAAAAAAGAGGCGCCAGATCAGCGCCGACCTCGTCGGGACGGCGCTCGGTTACCAAAAGGTAACGCGACTCACCGCGTCCCTGCTGAAAACTGCGGTAAAACAGATTGGTGAGATGGTCGTAACGCGTATCTGCTTGTGTTACCGAAAGTAAACGCAGTGGCGAGCGCGATGGATGTCCGGGACGGGAAGCGCCGGAGCCGCGGCTGATTTGGTGTGTACGCGCCGTCTGCGCCATACTGACTGTGTCGAAGTTAGAGCGACTGATCGAGGGTCTGCACCATGTCGGCTGTGTTGGAACATCGCGTCGATCGATTGGAGGATGCGCTCGAAGCCTTCACCCGAAGTGTCGGTGTCGAGTTCAACAAGGCCTACAACGGCCAGGTTCGTTTGCAGCAGGAGATGCTCGCTTTCAAAGAGGAGATGCGCGTCTTCAAAGAGGAGATGGGTGCCTTCAAGGACGAGATGGGTGACTTCAAGGACGAGATGGGTGACTTCAAAGATGAAATGAGTGCCTTCAAGGATGAAATGAGTGCCTTCAAAGACGAGATGCTGGACTTCAAGAACGAGTCCCTGCGTTACCGGGAAGAGGCGGAGCGAGACCGCAAGTCGATGAACCGGCAATGGGGCGACCTTGCGAATCGTCTCGGGACCCTGGTAGAGGATATCGTTGCGCCGAACCTCCCGCGGGTTGCACGAGACCTTCTGGGCTGTCCGCAGCCCGATCTGTTCGGTATCCGTCTGCGCCGTCGGTTCAACGGCGATAGTCGGGAGTACGACGCGCTCCTCGTCTGTCCGGGGTTCGTCCTGATCAACCAGACGAAGAGTCGTCTGATCAGTGCACACGTCGATGAGTTGCTGCGGGTCTTGTCGGAGTTTCCGCAGGTCTTTCCGGAATACGCGGATCGTCGTTTGATCGGCGTACTGGCCAGTCTTTACCCGGACCAGAGCATCATCACCTATGCCACATCAAAGGGCGTGCTCGTGATGGGAATGGGCGAGGAAACCATGGATGTCCTCAACCCCTCGGCGCTGAGTGGCGGCGACTGATTCAACCGGGCCGTCTTCACGCCTTCCGAGGAACGCCCGATGTCGTCCCCGTGCTCACGTCGCACCTTTGTTTCCAGTCTGTTGGCGACCGGCTTCGGCCTCGCCGGCGGCCGATCGGATCCCGTGCGCGCATCAAGCCAGCCGCTGCGGTTCGGTTTGACGCCGGTCGTGCTCGATGATCGGATCGGCTTTCTGGCCGCATGGGCCGATTGGATCGAGCGTCAGCTCGGGCGGCCCGTGGTGTTCGTCCAGCGCTCGCGCTATCGCGAGATCCTGGATCTTTTGCTCCAAGGACGTCTCGATCTGGCCTGGATCTGCGGCTATCCCTTTGTCCGGAACCTATCCCGCCTGGATCTGATCGCGGTGCCGCGTTTTCGGGGCCGCCCGCTCTATCAGTCTTATTTCATTGTCGGAGCCGATTCCGAGATTCAGCGGTTGCATGACCTCGAGGGCCGACTCTTCGCCTGGGCCGATCCGGATTCCAATTCGGGGTATCTCTATCCGCGTTTTCGACTGACCAGCGACGGTCGGGATCCGGACCGTTTCTTCCGGCGAACCTTCTTCACCTGGGGACACCCGCGCAGCGTCGAGGCGGTAGCCGAAGGCTTGGCCGACGGCGCGGCCGTCGACAGCTATGTCTGGGAGACCCTGGCGCGCGGTCATCCCGAGTTGACGGCACAGACCCGTGTGCTGGAGCGCTCGCCTGATTTCGGTTTCCCGCCGATCGTGGCCGGTCCGGCGCTCTCCGAGCCCGATCGGCAGGCAATCCGGCGCGTGCTCTTGAGCCAAGTCCAGGAGGCAGGCGGCCGTGCGCTCCTGAACGAGCTCAATCTCGACAGCTTCAGCATCGAGACCCCCGATCTCTACGACGATATCGCGCGGATGGCCGGGCGTATAACGGGAGGGGAGGGCGCGTGATCCTCCCGCTGTCGAGCTATCGGCTGCGCCTGCCGCTGAGTCTTAGTATTGCAGCGGTGGTGACCGCATTCTCGATGGCCGCTGCGCTGGGTTTGCAGACGCTGACGAATCTGCGGGAGGACCAAGGCCGCAACGCCTTGACCCTCGGGTACGCGATGGCCGGTGTTCAGATCCAGGCATTGCGCAACGACGATGTCTGGTTGGCTTACTCGCTTCTGCGCGGTCCGGAGGGCGGTGGCGATGCGGTCTGGATCCTGCTCGACCAGACGGGCCGCATCTTCGCGAGCAACCGCCCGCGCCGTTTCCGCCTGGATCAACACATCGAGAGCGCCTTGCCATGGCTTCCGCAAGCACAACCGCAGGTGATCGACGAGACACCAGGGCGCGTGTCGGCGGTCGATCGCGACGAGGTCCGCCGCTTGCTGCGCCTGCCGCTCTACAGCGACGGCTCCCAGGTCGGCGAGCTGATTGCGCTGCTCTCGGACGCGCCGTATCTGCCCCGGTTTCGCGAGATTCTCCTCGGCGGCGTCCTGGTGACCGGCGCGATCCTGGCGATCCTCTTGCCGATCGGCTGGCTTTGGGGGCGACGCATGGTCGGGCCTCTGGTGCAGTTGGCCGAATGCATGGGACGCGTCGGGCGGGAGGATCCGCGCCGGATGCAGTGCCCCCTGCCCGACGGCGACAGCGAGATCGGCCGCCTCGGGCAGCAGTTCGCGGCGATGCTCTCGGCGCTCGCGCAGAAGGAATCCTTGGAGCGCCAGATGATCCAGGCCGAGCGCCTGGCCGCGGTCGGGCGCGTCGCCGCCGGGGTCGCCCACGAGGTCAATAACCCGCTCGGTGGGATGCTGATGGCGATCGATACCTATCGGCGTGCCCATCCGGTCGACGCGCAGACCGAGCGCCTCATGGACCTGTTGGAGCGCGCGTTGCGCCAGATCCAAGCCTCGGTGTCCGCGCTGCTGGTCGAGGCGCGGGCGGATCTTCGCACCCTGACACGAGACGATCTGGAGGACGTCAAGACCCTGGCCCAGCCGAACATCCTCAAGGCACAGGTCTCGCTGACTTGGGAGAACGCGTGCGGCTCCGCAATCCACATCCCGGCGGCCCCGGTACGACAGCTCTTGTTGAATCTGGTGTTGAATGCCGTGCAGGCCGCGCAAGGCGGTGGGCATGTCGAGGTTCGCATCCGCACGCAGGACAACCAGCTCATGATGCGGATCGAGAACAGCGGTCGCGCCATCCCGCCCGAACAGCTCATGCATCTGTTCGAGCCCTACCCGGCGAGCCGACCGCACACGCAGGGTCTCGGGCTTTGGGTCTGCTACCAGATCGTCTCTCAGCTCGGCGGCACCATTCGGGCCGAAACGCAGGGCGAGATCACCCGGTTTTTGGTTGCTCTGCCGCTGGCGCAGGAGTCCCCGGCATGATCCGCGTCTGTTTGATCGAAGATGATCCGATCATGGGCGAGGCCCTGGTGCAGCGCCTCGAGCTGGAGGGCTTCGCCGTGGTCTGGCATCGCACCGGTTGCGACGGGATGCGCGCATTGGCGGCGGGTGTTGCCGACCTCGCCGTCATCGATGTCAATCTGCCGGATCTCTCCGGAGCGGACCTTTTCGCGCGGCTGCTCGACGAGCGGGTGCGCATCCCGCCCAGCCTCTTCATCACCGGTTACGGGAGCATCGAGGATGCCGTGCGCCTTCTCAAACTCGGTGCCGCGGACTATCTCACCAAGCCGCTCGATCCGACAGCCTTGATCGAGAAGCTCCGGGCGCTCGCCGGGATGGGCGGCGCCGGAACCGACACGCCGGGCGACGCACCGCTGGGGATCTCCGCGTCGATGCGACACCTCGCCGGCGAGCTTGCGCGGATGGCACACCATGCCCAAACCCCGCTCCTGATCGGCGGAGAATCCGGCGTCGGCAAAGAGGTAGTCGCACGCTACCTGCACCGACTCCAATGTCCCGACGCGCCATTTGTCGCCGTCAACTGCGCGGCCCTGCCCGAGACCCTGATCGAGGCCGAGCTCTTCGGTCACGAGAAGGGTGCCTTCACGGGTGCCGACCGCCGCCGCGCCGGTGTCTTCGAGCAGGCGGGCAGCGGCATCCTCTTCCTCGACGAGATCGGCGACATGCCGCTCGCACTTCAGTCGCGGCTCCTGCGCGTGGTTCAGGGTCGGCAGTTGACGCGCATCGGGGGCAGCGAGCCGGTCGAGGTTCCGGCGCGTCTGGTCTGCGCGACACATCAGGACCTAGCGGCACTGGTCCGGGAGGGGCGCTTTCGCGAGGATCTCTATTATCGCGTCCGAGTCCTCGAGATCTGGATCCCGCCCTTGCGCGAGCGTCCGGAAGACATCCTCTGGCTCGCCGAGCGGTTCGTTGCCGATTACGGGCGGCGTGTGCCGCGGGAGCGGCGGGTCCTCACATCCGAGGACCGCGAGCGCCTCCTGCAGCACAGCTGGCCGGGGAACGTGCGCGAGCTGCAGCACACGCTCGAACGTGCCTGCATCCTGGGGCGAGGTGAACGGCTCGCTCTGGACGGCGAGCAGGATGTGCCGGCGCAGACGGGTCTGAAGGCACAGGCGCAAGCGAGCGAGCGCGCGGCGATCGAGGCCGCGCTGGCCGAGCATGACTTCAGCATGACCGCAACCGCCGCCCGACTCGGCATCAGCCGCAAGACACTCTGGCAGAAGATGAAGCGCTACGGGGTTACGCGGCTGCGGTGAAGACGCGTCCCGACACGATCGATGGGTTGGAACGACCCCTGCCTAAACGAACAACCAAACAATGAGTGCCGACAGCAGCAGATCAGGGAGGAACACCGCCGGGCCATCGGCTGCACGGGGTCCGCGGTGCGCACGCTGCTCACCCGGGCACCTGCGATATCGAGATCCATCCAGCCAGGCGTTTCAGTCTCCTTTATCGAACAAGGGCGCGAAGAGCGGTCGCAACAGGCGCACTCCGCTCACGCTCAAATGATTGTCGTCGTAGTAGAGCACCTGCCCATCGCGATAGAAGAGACACCGGCCGTCCGGGCATAGGATTCGATGCGGATGGAGACGGATCAGCGGCGTCTGCACACCGAGGCCGTCCAGGGCGCCATTGACCCACCGATCGTCCGCCGCGAGCTGCGCGAACGGCTGACCGACCCGTCCCGGATCCTGCCCCTCCAACACGGCTTCGGCCAACACTGTCGGCACATCCACGCCGGGCTCGGGCACCGGATAGACGAGCACCACCCGCTTGCCGGCCGTGGCCAAGGCGTCAATCGCGGCGTCCATCGCGTCGATGAGTCCCGAGTCGGGATCATCGAAAGGATAAATCCGATAGCGGCCCGACAACATCACCGTGTGAATGCTCGGCGTCGCAATGATTCGCTCCAGCGCGAGCTGCTGAAAGTGCTCGCAATCCTCGCGCCACGACAAGGGCTCGCCTTGCCAGCCGAGGGCCGGCGGGCAGATCGGCATCGCCAGGCTGAGCACGGAGGTTCCGCGTTCGAGCGCCAGCTCGCCGAGCAGGGTCGCGTAGGTTGCGGCGTGACTGTCGCCGAAGAGCGCGATGACCGGCGGCGCCTCCGGATCGCCGTAGCGGCAGCCGGGCGTATCGGCGCGCACGCTCTCGCACTCGGGTTGTCGCGGGTCGCGGTCATCCGCAGCGGCGAAGATGGTCGCGAGCTCCGGAGGATAGCGGCCGAGCCAGCCGGCCGTGCGCTCGCCGTGCACGCCGATGCCGACGAGGATCACGGTCGCGAGGGCCGCCGCGCCGAAGAGCAGGGGCCGCGGCAGTACGCCGGAGCGGCCCCGGAAAGGGCGCTCGATGAACCGCCACGAGAGGATCGCCAGGATCAGGCTCGCCGACACCAGCAGCAGCGACACCCCGAGCGGGAGGTCCGGACCCATCAGGTGGCGCGCGAAGACGAAGATCGGCCAGTGCCAGAGGTAGAGCGAGTAGGAGATTAGGCCGATCAGGACGATCGGCCGCCAGGACAGGCCCCGTCCGATCAGGGACGGCCGCCGTTGGCCCGCGACGATCAGCAGCGCCGCGCCGAGACAGGGCGACAGGGCGGCGAGCCCGGGGAAGACGGTGTCCTGCGAGTAGGCATGGACGGGCCAGGCGATCAGCACCAGGCCCAAGATCGAGATCAGGTCGGAGAAGATCCTCCCGCGCGGCAGACGCAGCGGGGCCAAGGCCACGATGGCACCGATGAGCAGCTCCCAGGCGCGAAGATGCGGCAGAAAGAAGGCGGCCGACGAGGCAGGGTCGAGCCGAAGTGCGATCACGGAGGCCGCGAAGGAGAGCGCGGCGATCCCGCCGACGAGCACGATTCGAGTCATCCGGCCGCGGTTCCAGACCAGCCAGAGCAGAACCGGGTACAAGATGTAGAAGATCTCCTCGACGGAGAGCGACCAGGTGTGCAACAGGGGCTTGAGCTCGGCCTCCTGATCGAAATAGCCGCTTTCACGATGGAAGAAGATGCTCGAGACGAACAGGGTCGCGGCGATCAGCGATCGGGCGAAACCGCGTGCCTCGGCGGGAAAGAGGACCAGTGCGGCCGCCAGTGCACTGGCCAGCAAAACCGCGAACAAGGCCGGCAGGATGCGCCGCACGCGCCGCTCGTAGAAGCGCGCGAGCGAGAAGTGACCCGTCTGCAGCTCGCGCGCGATGATCGAGGTGATCAGGTACCCGGAGATGACGAAGAAGACGTCGACGCCGACGAAGCCGCCCCCGAAGCCCGGGATGTCGGCATGGAAGAGCACCACGGGCACGATGGCTAGGGCACGCAAACCGTCGATGTCGGCGCGATAGGGGTGAGATTCGATCATCCGGACTTCAACCTCCGGCGCCGCCGATGTTGTCTGGCGTCCCCGACCGGTTTGAATCTCGTCTCGATCGCTTCGACGGGGTTCTCCTCCAATCGAGGGTCAGCACAACCGGTATGGAATTTTTCGGAAATCGCCTTCTTCCCGGAGATCACCTCAACCGCGGTTGAGCCGCGACGGTCATCAGGGAATCAGCGCTGCCCACGTTCCTGCTCGCGCTCCTGCGCGCAGCCCGCACAAAAGACCACGGCCGGATCCGAGTCGAGTCGCTCGGTGTCCAGCGGGTCGCGACACAGACAGCAGAGGCCGAAGGTCCCCGCGTCGATCCGCGCCAATGCGGCCTCGACTTGGAGCCGCCGGATGCCGTAGCGTTCTTGGGTGTTTTTCGCCATCGCCTGTTGCTGCATGGCGTCCATCCGCGAGAGGCGGCCGACGCGCGTTTGGTCCAGCTCGACGGCGCCTCCTGCGTCGTTGGATTCGGCGATGTCGATGATCAAAGCATCCAGCTCGGCTTGGAGTCGTTCCCCGTAGGTGCGCGGATCGGATGTCATCGGTCGGCCTCGTTCAGCGTAGCAGCAGGGTCGGGATGCGTGCCGAGCGCAGCAGGTCGGAGGTCTTGCTGCCGAACACCAAGCTGCGCAACGGCGAGTGGCTGTAGGCGCCCATGATCAGCATGTCGATCGCCTGCTCCTGGATACTGCGGGCGATGATGCTCTCGGCGTCGCCCGGAATCAGCGCGGCCTCGACCTTGAGCCCGCCGGCTTCCAACGTCGTCTTCGCCCACTCGAGCTGGCGCGGGCCGTCCTTGCGAGCCTCGCCGGACATCAGCAGATGGATCGGCAACCCTCGGAAGAGGGGGCCGGCCGCGACCATCTCGACACCGCGCCGGGTCATGCTGCCGCCGTCGTAGGCGATCATGACGCGACTTGGCTCCTGGAATCCCTGGGTAACGGCGAGAATCGGCTTCTTCAGTGCGCGCACCATGCGCTCGACGTTGCGGCCGAGATCACGCTGCGTTGTCTCGGCCGATTCACCGCGTCGGCCGAGCACGAACACGCGCACGCTCGGCTGCTGCTCGACCAGGACCTCCTCCAGATCGCCGTAGCGCTGGCGTACATCCGGCGCCGTCACGCCGAGGGCGATCGCGCGCTCGCGTAGCCGATTGAGGAACAGCCGGCCCTCCTCGCGTGTCGCCTTGCTGCGTGCCTCGTCCTGCTCGGAGAGCTTGGTCAGCAGGTGTTGCTGCGCATTGAAGCCGATCGCCCCGCTACGGTCGCTGCCCGAAGCGGTTTCGGTGTGACGGGTGATGATGTGCATCAGCTCCAGCGGCGCGCCGGTGCGGCGCGCGGCCCAGGCGGCGGCATCCGTGACATGGTCGGCGAAATGCGAGCGATCGACGCAGGCCAGGATCTTGTCTTCGTCTTCTTGCATGCTGAGCTCCCCTGTTCAAACCGCATTCGGGACGACGTGAATCGCACGCGCGCGGGGTTCGGATTCCAAAGAACCCGCCGCCCGCGTCGCCGACGCGGTGCAGGTGCTTCTTTAGTGTTTTGGATCTAAATCGCGTCAACTCCGGCGTTCAAGGCTCTGGCCGAGGCCGATCCAATCCAATCCAAAAACGATGCCTATCGCTCCGGACGCGATTTAGTGGCCCATCAGTTGCTCGACAGCATCGGGCTTGTCATGCACGGCGAAGCGGTCCACCAGGGTCGCGCTGGC
>NZ_JAABRP010000150.1 GCF_011390875.1 Thiocapsa sp. | reverse complement strand
CGCACTCGTGCGGCGCGCAGCCCAGGCAGCGGCATCGGTGACGTAATCGGCGAAGTGCGAGCGATCCACGCAGGCCAGGATCTTGTCTTCGTCTTCTTGCATGCTGAGCTCCCCTGTTCGAACCGCATTCGGGACGACCTGAATCGCACGCGCGCGGGGTTTGGCTTTCGAAGAACCCGACGCCCGCGTTGCAGACGCGGTTCAGGTGCCTCGTTGTGTTTCGGATCTGAACCGCGTCTTGCCGATGCCTCGGGCGCGAGAGGAGGCTGAGCGGACCGCAAAGCGATGCCTGTCGCTCCGGACGCGGTTCAGCGGTTTAGTGCCCCATCAGTTGCTCCACGGCATCGGGTTTGTCATGCACGGCGAAGCGGTCCACCAGGGTCGCGCTGGCTTGGTTGAGTCCCGCGATCTCGACCTCGGTGCCTTCGCGACGGAACTTGATGACCACCTTATCGAGCGCGCTGACCGCGGTGATGTCCCAGAAGTGGGCGCGGCTGACATCGATGCGGACCTTCTCGATGACCTCCTTGTAGTCGAACGAGGCCACGAATCGATCGGCCGAGGCAAAGAAGACCTGGCCCGTGACCACGTAGACACGAAGCCGCCCTTCATGCACCGACATGGAGCCGACATGCAGGATCTGACCCACCTTGTGGGCGAAGAAGAACCCGGACAGCAGCACACCGACCAGCACGCCCATGGCCAGATCGTGCGTGAAGACCACGACCACGACCGTCGAGAGCATGACCACGTTCGCGGCGAGCGGGTGCTCGCGCAGATTCCGAACGGAGGCCCAGTTGAAGGTGCCGATCGAGACCATGATCATGACCGCCACTAGCGCGGCCATCGGGATCATCGACACCCATTCGTCGGCAAAGACCACCATCACGAGCAGAAAGACACCGGCGGCGAGCGTCGAAAGGCGCCCGCGCCCGCCGGATTTGATGTTGATGACGGCTTGGCCGATCATCGCACAGCCCGCCATGCCGCCGAGGAAGCCCGAACCGATGTTGGCTACACCTTGTCCCACGCACTCGCGGTTCTTGTTGCTGCCGGAGTCGGTCAGATCATCGACGATCGAGGCCGTCATCAGGGATTCCAGCAGACCTACCACGGCAAGCGTGGCCGATATCGGGAAGATGATGGCGAGCGTCTCCCAATTGAGCGGGATGTCGGGGAAAAGGAAGACCGGCAGGGTGTCGGGAAGCTCGCCCATATCGCCGACCGTGCGAATGTCCAGATCCAGCGCAATCGACGTTGCCGTCAGCACCACGATCGTCACTAAGGGCGAGGGGATCAGCTTGGTGAGATAGGGAAAGAGATAGATGATGGCCAGACCGGCGGCGACCATCGCATAGACCTCCCAGGTCACTCCGATCAACTCGGGCAGCTGCGCCATGAAGATGAGAATCGCCAGGGCGTTGACGAAGCCGGTGATCACCGAGCGCGACACGAAGCGCATCAGGTTGCCCAGGCGCAGCGCGCCGGCGAGGATCTGCAGGATGCCGGTCAGGATGGTTGCGGCCAGCAGATATTCCAGGCCGTGTTCCTTGACCAGGGTCACCATCAGGAGGGCCATCGCCGCGGTCGCACCCGAGATCATGCCCGGTCGGCCGCCGACGAAGGCGGTGATGGTCGCGATCGCGAAGGAGGCGTAGAGCCCGACCTTGGGATCGACCCCTGCGATGATGGAGAAGGCGATCGCCTCGGGGATCAGGGCCAGTGCCACCACCAGGCCGGCGAGCAGATCGTTGCGAACGTTGGACAGCCAGTCTTTGCGTAGCGATTGCATGCCTGAGCAGTTCCGGGGCTGGTGCAGACCGAAAGGTCAGCGGAGTAACGAATCGCGAAGGCCGCTCGGCTACACGGGGGTAAGGCGATCGGTCGACCGTAAAGGTCGTGGGGAAGACGCAAGCATCAGGCGCGCGGCATCGCGTTGATCAACGGCGAGAGTCCGGAGACTCGGTTTGCGCATGATACCTACATCGGGAGAGGACTCCGGCTGG
>NZ_JAABRP010000020.1 GCF_011390875.1 Thiocapsa sp. | reverse complement strand
ACGCTTGTCGTCACTGGGCAGTGGCGGCTTGACTTGCTGCAGACTCATCTCCCCTCCGATTCAATGGGCCATGGTTGGCGAGCGATCGAGTCGTCGACGCCGATGCGACCGAACCATGCCACAAGTCTATGACAGATGGATAGCCGGACGAGGGCCTTCTTTTCGCGCACTTTCGGTGCGCCCGGTGTCTCCGCGCTTCCTTTCGGTGCCGCCTCGCTCCCGGCTATACTCGCGACCCGACCAGACGGCCGCCAACGAGAACGATCCAATGGACAACGTGCCTGCCACCCGAAAGCGACCACGCGGAATCTATCTTCTGCCCAACCTCTTCACGACGGCCGCGCTCTTTGCGGGATTCTACGCGGTTCTCGCTGCCACGCAGGGTCGTTTCGAGGCTGCTGCGCTGGCCATCTTCGCGGCCCAGGCGCTTGACGGGATCGACGGGCGCGTGGCCCGTATTACTCAAACCCAAAGCGATTTCGGTGCCGAGTACGACAGCCTCTCTGACATGGTGGCCTTCGGGGTCGCACCGGCGTTGGTTGCCTATCACTGGGCCTTGGGCGGGCTCGGCAAGGTTGGATGGCTTGCCGCCTTCGTCTTCACCGCCGCCGCGGCCTTACGCCTCGCGCGTTTCAACACGCAGGTTCGGATTGCCGACAAACGTTACTTCCAGGGCCTCGCCAGTCCGGCGGCCGCGGCGATCATCGCAAGCGGGGTCTGGATCGGCGCCGACACGGGGATCGCCGGGGCGGACGTCGCCTGGATTGCGGCCTTCCTCACCGCAGGTGCGGGTTTGCTGATGGTGAGCAACTTCCGCTACTTCAGCTTCAAACAGCTCAACTTTCAGGGCCGCGTCCCGTTTCTCTTGGCCGTCGCCGTGATGCTTGGCTTTGCCGTCGTCTTCATCAATCCGCCGCTGATGCTCTTTTTGATGGCGACGACCTATGCGGTTTCGGGGCCGGTTTGGACCCTAATGCGACTGCGCAAGAGTCGAGCGCGCCACCGGCGCGAGCGGCGTTGAGCACGGCCTGAGCCGTCTGATCGGGAGCCGTCTGATCGGGAGCCGCCCGGGATCCACCTGATCGGGATCGGTTTGCGCCCGACGATCGTCATCGGGCCGATGTATTTCGGCGCTGTGCTTTGCTGGGGTTCAGAAACTGCTACGATACAAGTCTTGAATTGAGTGACCGACCAACCCCAAACGGACCGATCCGGTTGGCTGCTCGCGCCCTCGAGGACGCTGTGACGGGCAACACCAGATCGACCTCCGGAGGGGCAACATGAACGAGACGTCCAAGAAGAAGCGGGGCCTGCTGCGCCGTCTCGGGTCGGCGTTGGCGAAACGGCTGGTTCCGCGCGTCCCGGACGAGGTCTCGTGCTGCGAGTTCGATTGCCGGCGGGCGGAATGCGTCGGTGGCGATTGGGAACGCTGCCGTTTGCGTCTGGACTACGCCGAACGACTCCGCGAGCGGCGCATACAAGACCAAGAGCAAGGCTGAGCGATGTCTTCGGGTCCGCGCGAGATCGTCACCCCCTTTCGGCCCATCCCGCTGGACGTTCCGGCGGGTCTGACGCCGAACGAGTTCTTCAACAGCGCCGAGAACCTTCGGGATCTGGTTCAGAACAACGGTCTGCTGCGCAACCAAGAGGATCTGCTGCTCTACCGTAAGGCGTTGGGGCACTCCACCGAGCTGGATTGCTCGATTATTTACGACACCTCCAAACGCATCCTCAACCCGCTCGGCCGTCCGGTTCGCCGGACCCAGGTCTCGCCGTCGGTGAAGCGCGTGTGGAACCGAATGAATCGGATCATCATCGAGGAGATGCTCGGGCGCTATCCGGATCCGGGCAAGGCGCTGGTGATGGCCGGCGAGGCGAGTCTGGATGCGACCTGGCCGTTGACCTCGCCGGGCGTGCCCAGCATCCGCATGCTGCACAACCACTTCATCGTCTTTCCGATGGAGCAGTTGCGCGCGGCCCCGCTGGCCGATCCGAGCCACCCCAATTTGACCGACGGGGGTCAGCACAGTCTCTTTCAGGCGCACATGCGCGATGTCTACCGCCGCTTCTTCGACGAGGCGCTGGACCTGCGCATCCTGCGGACGGTGCATACGGATGAGTCGCGTCTCGCCCTTACCGGCTATCCGGAGGGTCTTCCCTGCTGGGAGATACAGGGTGGGGTCGCGGCCCTCGGCGACATCGCCTTTTGGGCGGAGTACGACGAGATCCTCCGTGGTTTTCTCGACTTCTACCGCACCTTCTTCTCGCAGGTGTCGAGCCGCAATGCCGAGATCCTGCGGGACGTCTTCTTCCCGAGTCAGATCGAATCCGTTCTGCTCTTCGACAACGCCTTCATGCAAAGCGCGAAACGGGTCCGCGATCGTTGTCTCGGCGACCCCGCTTACGCGAGCTCGATCCGCTGGGAGCCGGCCTTCAAGCAGCTCATCTTTCGGCACGACTCCGGCCGCCTGATGCTGACCATCAGTCAGAACTCGATCGGCAACGCGATCACCGAGCTGCTCGGCGTCGTGGTGAAGCGCGTTCCGGACCGTGCCGCCTACGAGGCGTGCGAGCCGGCGCTCATCGAGCGTCTGCTCGAGATCAGACGTCTGCTCGCCGCCGCCGACCTCGGTGAGGGAATCGCCACCCCGCATTGGGGCGCGGACTGAGGCACATTCCGGAAACCGTTACGGCAATCTGCGCATCGGAGGGCTCTACGCCGCGAGGGCCGTCGTTTGTGCCGAGCCGTGCGAGGCACTGATTAGCGTCGGCGCAAGTTCGGCTTCCTATCGTCAGCACAATGGGTATGGAGTGATCGGGTTGCTCGGGTCGGCGCTCCCGGGCCGATCGGCATTGCGCCGTCCGCCAAAGATTTCATCGCATCTTCACGGTTCGTCAATATCCCGGCAATCGCGCGCGGAGATGATATCCCGACGTTGATGGCTCGAGGCCGGCGATACGATGACCGACATCAAGCGCATGAATCCACTGAAGTATCGGAGTATTTTCATCTCCGATGTCCATTTGGGCTTTCGAGGGTGCCAAGCCTCTCTCGTGCTCGATTTCCTGCAATCGACCGAGTGCAAGCAGTTGTACTTGGTCGGCGACATCGTCGATATCTGGGCGATGAAAAACGGAGTCTATTGGCCCGAGGCCCACAATCAAGTGGTCCGCGAGGTGCTCGACAAGGCCAAGCGGGGGACGGAAGTCATCTACACACCCGGCAATCACGACGAGCTGTTCCGCACCCATCTCGGTGCCGATTTCGGCAACGTGGCCGTTCGCGAGGAGGTCATTCATACGACTGCCGACGGTCGTCGCTTCCTGGTGATGCACGGGGATGCGTTCGATGCCGTGGTTCAAAACGGCAAGTGGCTCGCGATGATCGGCGCGCGTGCCTACGACGGTCTGCTGATGTTGAATGGGCTCGTCAGCCGGATTCGCCAGGGACTCGGCCTGGATTACTGGTCGTTGGCCGGGTATCTCAAGCATAAGGTCAAGAATGCCGTAAGCTATATCGGCAATTTCGAGACGGCGGTCGCAGGCGAGGCGGAGCGCCGTCAAGTCGACGGCATGATCTGTGGACATATCCACCACGCGGAGATGCGCGAGATCGCCGGTGTCGCCTACTGCAACTGCGGCGACTGGGTGGAGAGCTGCACCGCCCTCGTGGAGCACCACGACGGTCGCCTCGAATTGCTGCGCTGGACCGACGCCTATCCCCAGCCTGCGTCCATCGAGCAGGAGCGTTTCGCGCTGGCGCGTGCCGGCTAGCGGATCGGTTGGCAGGTCATCCGAGCGGCAGGTCCGGAGCAACCGCTCGGCCTTCGCCGCGAATCGAGCTTCGATAGCGATTCCAATCGAACGCCGGCCCGGGGTCCGTCTTGCGACCCGGGGCAATCTCCGCGTGTCCCGCGATCCGGTCCTCGGTGATCGCGGGGTAGCGGCGGAGGATTCGCCGTGTGCACTCGGCAAGGCGCACGTATTGTGCGTCGGTGAACGGGATGTCGTCGGTCCCCTCCAGCTCGATCCCGATCGAAAAATCATTGCAGCGCTCCCGCCCCGCGAACCGCGAGACGCCCGCGTGCCAGGCACGTTGCTCGAAGGCGACATACTGCAGGAGCCGGCCGCTGCGCCGGATCAATAGATGTGCCGAGACGCGTAGACCGGCGATCGCTCGGAAGTAGGGGTGCGCGGCGGGGTCGAGGCAATCCAGAAAGAGATCGTCGATCCAATCGCCCGAAAAGTCGCCCGGCGGCAAACTGATGTTGTGGATCACCAGCAGATCGATGTCGGTGCCGGGCGGGCGGTCGTCCTGGCTCGGCGAGGGCCGCCGCTCCGCGCCCGCGAGCCAGCCCTGGCTGTCGATGCCCGCGTCGACATAGGTTTCGTCGTCGAGGTTCATGCGGGCGCCGGAACGGGTGTACACAAGGGCACCGCCGCCCGGATCGGTCCGCGCGGATAACGCGCTGCCGGTGTTCGGGCGTCGACCGGGGCCAGGGGGCGTCTAGGGCCGCATCGGTCTCGGGATTGCGGGGTGCGTCGGCCGGGCATCCGTCGATGCAAGGTGACACCGACCCCTTCATTGCTTACCATCGCCACAACATATTCCATCGGTTCCTCGAGGTTTGCCGGCCGCCCGTGCCTCGGTCCATGATGGTGACATGACCGGCAATCGGCGTCGAGTTTCACTTGATCAAGTCCCCGCGAATCCACCCAGCGTCCGGTCCCGGCGGCGATGCTTTGATCATGCGCGGGCGCTTCGTAGCCGACAGCGCGCGTCTGCTCGGCGACCGCCTGCCGTCACTTTGGAGCGCATTGTTTGCGAAGCTCGACGACGCGCTGCACGATCTCGCCGACAAGTCCACCAACGATTTGAGCTATCGCGTCTATTTCGATGCTCGCGAGATCCTCGTCAAACAGCGTCAGCGTCTTCAGATCGAGTTTCTGCGGCGCGTCACGCAGGGGGCAGGCGATCTGGTCGGCCGGAATCGCGAGCCCGAGTCCAAGCATGGCAAAGGAGCCGGCGCTGAGTCGCGATTCGGCGATCTGGCCTTGATCGCGCAGTCAGAGCTCGAGGAGATTCTGGCGACGGAAAACCTGGTCTCGAAGGCGGAATCACGTTATCGCATCGAGTTGATGGAGTTTGATCGGCGTTTTGCCGCCTTGATGGGCTGGGGTGAGGTCGGTCTCGAGGAGAATCCGTTCGGTCCGTCCGCCCTATGCCATGCATTTCGCGACACGTTGGCCGCGCTGCCCCCGTTCGAGCCTTCCGTGAAGCTGGTCGTCTACAAGCTGTTCGATCGGCATGTCATGGACCGGTTGGACGAGTTCTACCGCGGTTGTCTGAGGCAGCTTGATCCCGCTGCGTCCGAGATCCTCCCTGCCTCGAGACCGCATTCGACATCCACACCCCTGTCGACGCACGGCATGTCCGGCCCGCGGGATCGACCGGACCCGCCCCCGGAGACCCTTTCGATTCCATTCGATGCATTGCGGACCTTGCTCTCTCGCCAGCGACCGAGCAGTGCCCCGCGTAGCGATAGCGGTCGGGTGAGGATCGCGACGGCCGAGCTACTGTCCTTGTTGGACAATCTCGGTGTTGCTCCCGACCCGGCAGTCGGGTATCCGGCGTCGGAGTCGTTCCTGCGTGCGCAACTGTCCGCCGCCTTCTCGGGCGAGGATCGCCCGAGATATGCCTTGGCGGAGCGAGACGAGGACACGCTCGATCTGGTGTTTCTTTTCTTCGAGCATCTGTTGGCCGGCGGCGCCATTCCCGATCCGATCAAAATTCTAATCGGGAGGATGCAGATCCCGGTCGCGAAAATGGCCTTGTTGGACAAGGAGTTTTTTTCGAATGATACCCATCCCGCGCGGGTATTGATCAACAATATCGGCAGGGCCGCGATCGGTTGGAGCGAATCCGACGGGCGTGGCCCCGACAGCCTCTACGGGATGATCGAGCGTGTGGTCGAGCGGTTGGTGCTGGACTTCGACGGTGATCCCAAGCTGTTTGTCCGAATGGATCGGTATTTCAGAGCCTTTCGTGCGCGAGAGGATGCCCGAGCCTTCGGTGTGGTCGGCGATCCGCAAGCGGGGCCACACGCCGGCATGTCGATCGGTCTTCGCAGCTCGGGCACGCCTGTCCTCGATGCGGATCGGGCCGGCGTGTCCGTCGACCCCGCACAAGAGAGCGTCGTGGCTGCCATCGCCGATCGCGTGGCGCCGTATGCGCAGATCCCGAGTGCAGTCGAGGTCATCCTCCATGAGGGCTGGTCCCTGGTTCTGCTCGCGATCCATCGCACTCGGGGTGTGGATAGCTCGGAGTGGCAAGCCGCGCTGGAGTTGATCGATCGGCTGCTCTGGAGCGTGAGCGCGAAACGCACCGCCGAGGAGCGCCGCCAGTTGCTCCATCGGATTCCGCACCTACTCGAGACCTTGCGCCGGCAGCTCACCCGGGTGGGCTGCGACCCTCGTTTGACGGCGCGTTGGCTCGGGGAGTTGCAGAGCCTGCATCTGGACGTGCTCCAGGGCTCGGCACGCGGCGCCGTGCTGGGAAGCTCCGGCGTCGAGGCCGATCCCCCGGTCTCGGCTTCGACCCCCGTACCCTGCGGATGCGCGATCGGCGATTGGATCGATTGGGCCCGCGAGGACGTCGGACGGATCCGTCTCAAATTGGTTGCGTGGAACCCTGCGCGAGACGAGCTGTTGTTCTTCAACCGACAAGGCCAGAGTCCGACGTGTTTTTCCGCGCGGGGGCTCGCAGAGGAGATCGGGGCCGGACGGGTCTCGGTTCTCGGAAACGGCGAGACACCGCTTGCGGATCAGGCGTTGCGCACGATGTTGACAAGTCTACGGGAGGCATCCTTCGATGGCTGATTCAAAACAGGAGACGGCTGCCTCGCCCCGGGCGGTTCCCCCGTTGCGGCATCCGGACCTGCGCCTCGTCGAGACCCAGGTCCGAGCGGCGCTCGAGGAGGACGTCGGTGCCGGCGATCTCACGGCTGCTTTGTTGCCGCGCGATCAACGTGCCCGGGCGGAGTTGATCACGCGCGAGCCTGCAGTCATCTGCGGCTGCACCTGGTTCGAGGCCGCGTTTCGCTTGCTGGATCCCGAAATTGAAGTCCGATGGGAGGTTGCCGACGGCGATTGCGTCCGACCCGGGCAGCGTCTCGCCCTGATCGAGGGTCCGTCGGCAGGCCTGCTGACCGGCGAGCGCACGGCGATGAATTACCTTCAGACCCTCTCCGGGACGGCGACCCGCGCGGCGGAATTCGCCGCCGCGGTCGCCGGTCTGCCCGTTGAGGTGTTGGATACCCGCAAGACGCTGCCCGGTCTACGCGTGCAACAGAAGTACGCGGTCCTCTGCGGGGGCTGCCACAACCACCGCATGGGTCTGTTCGATGCGATCCTGATCAAGGAGAACCATATCCTCGCGGCGGGCTCGATCCCGGCCGCGCTGAAAGCTGCGGCCGTTGCGGCGGTGACGGCGTGGCGATTCAAATCGAGGTCGAGAGTCTCGACGATCTGCAAACAGCGTTGGACGGCGGGGCGGAATCGATCCTGCTCGATAACTTCGCGCTCGGGGATTTGCGTCTGGCGGTGGCGATGAGCGCGGGGCGCGCCCGCCTCGAAGCATCGGGAGGCATCACGCTCGCAACCATTCGGGCGGTCGCCGAAACCGGTGTCGATCGGATCTCAGTCGGTGCGTTGACGAAGGACGTGACCGCTGTCGACCTTTCGATGCGGTTCATGGGTTAAACCGCGTCCAGAGCGACATGCGTCATGATCACTTTGCGTTTGGCTTTGTCGTTGTCCTCGATCTCGGTTAGACGCGGTTTAACCGAGCTGGCGCGTGCGCCTTTGCCCGAGTTGGTGCTCGAGCGCGCGAAGTCGTTCGCGCAGTTGTTCCAGCTCGTCGAGCAGATCGAGCGCGAGTGCGGTCCCGGCGAGGTTGAGGTCGAGGTCGCGCTGCAGGCGCACGGCCCGGCGTGCTCGACGCACCTCCAAGCCGTCGAATCGCCAATCGTCCGGGTCTCGGCCCTTGGGCCGCAGCAGTCCCTCGGTGACCATCAGCCTCACCACGCGGCCGCTGGAGCCGCACAGCTGGGTCAGCTCGGTGAGTGTGACCATCAGCCCCTCGTCGAGCACGATCCCTTCAATACGTGTCTCGGTCTGCGTCATGGGTCAGACTCCCATCTCGGCCCTTGGATTGAAGTTTAGACGCTCGGCCATCTCGCGATAGGCTGCCTTGGCGGCATCGGTGGTTGCGGGCGGGGTCACGATCTCGAGCATGACCAGCTCGTCCCCGGCCGGCTCGCCGGGCAGTCCACGACCTTTCAAGCGCAGGCGTTGCCCGGACTGAGATCCCGGCGGGACCTTAAGGTTCACTGTTCCGCCGAGTGTCGGGACCGAAACGGACGCGCCAAGCGCGGCCTCCCAGGGCGCGATGGGCAGTCGCAGATGGATGTCCTTGCCGTCCGTGGTGAAGAGGCGGTGCGGATTGATGTCGATCTCCAGATAGAGATCGCCGGCATGGCCGCCGTTGATGCCCGGTCCGCCTTGGCCGGCCAAGCGGATCTGGCGACCCTGTGTGACGCCGGGCGGGATGCGCACGTTCAGGGTACGGGTGCGCGAAGTGACGTGCCCGTCCGGGCCGATCTCGGGGATGTCGAGACGCAGCTGGCGCGTCGCGCCGCGATAGGCATCCTCCAGGTCAATAGCGATTCGAGCGGTCTGATCCTGACCGCGGCGGCGGCGTTGACCCTGGGCTCCCGGATGAAACTCGCGTCCGAAGATGCTGGAGAAAAAATCGCTGAACTCTGCCGCTTCGTCGGCGCCGAAATGGAAGTCGTGATGGACGCCGCCGGGGGGCGGGCGAAAATCCTGGCCGGCGTGCCAGCTGCTGCCGAGCGCGTCGTAGGCGGCACGCTTCTCCGGGTCGTGCAGGACCTCGTTGGCCTCGTTGATCTCTTTGAATCTGGCCTCGGCGTCCGGTTCTTTGCTGACGTCGGGATGGAATTTTCGCGCGAGCTTGCGGTAGGCACGCTTGATCTCGGCTTGGGTGGCGTCTCGTGCCACGTCCAACGTCTTATAGTAGTCCTTGTATTCCATCGCAGCGCCTCGAAGGTTTGGCCGACACGGACTCGTGAACCTCGTGTTGTGAGCGGAGGTATGGGCTGGAGAAGGTCATTGCACGGGTCACGGTCAAGTGAACGGGCTTATTCGGGGTGCTCGGGCGGCTGCCCGTCGGCAGTCTTGCGAGCGGTTTCCATTCCGGCAAATGCGAACGCGGCGGTGTCATCGAGCGCGATGGCGCCGGGGTCGACTTGTTCCTCGGGTGCGTGTGCCTGAACTGTTCGGCCCGATGCCCAGGCGCGCAGCGCTTGAAGCTGGGCGTGCATGACGACGGACAAGGGCTGGGTGCTTGCGATCTCGCGAAGGAGACCGCCGGTGGTCAGGCCATCCCCGGCGGTCTCGTCGGCGTAGAGCGCCGAGACGATGGCCTGCTCGATGCCCGCCCCGGTGAAGCCTTCGCTCGCCTCGGCGAGCCGAGCGAGGTCGAAGCGTTCAGGATCGATCCGCCGCTTGAGTAGATGGATCGCAAAGATCTCGCGCCGCACGGGCGCGCCGGGTAGATCCACGAAGAAGAGCTCGTCGATCCGCCCTTTGCGGATGAGCTCGGGCGGGAGTCGGGAGATGTCGTTCGCTGTCGCCGCGAGGAAGACGCGGGTGTTGCGCTCGGCCATCCAGGTCAGCAGGGTGCCCAGGATGCGCCGACCGACCCCGTCGTCCTCCGTGCCGGTCGCGACGCCTTTTTCGATCTCGTCGATCCACAGGACGCAGGGCGACATGACATCGGCCGTCGTCAGCGCCTTGCGGAGGTTCTTCTCCGTTTCGCCGATATATTTGTCGTAGAGCGCGCCGAAGTCCAGGCGCAGTAGCGGCACGCCGAATTGTCCGGCAACCGCCTTTGCGGCTAGGCTCTTTCCGCCGCCCTGAACGCCCAGGAGCAACACGCCGCGCGGGTGATCCCGGGTGCGGCCGGGATCCAGGAAGGCCTCGCGGCGGCGCTCGATCCATGCCTTGAGATTGCCCAGACCTGCGACCTCGGCGAAGGAGCGGGTGTCGTACTCGAAGCTGATGGCACCCTCGGGGCTGAGCAGATCGTATTTGGCGCGCTTCACCGCTTCCACGTCCTCCCGGGTGATGGCGCCGTCGTGCCGGATTGCGTTGCGGATCAGTCGGCGCGCGTCGGACTCGGTGACGCCGAGCAGATTGCGGGCGAGTTGATCCACCGCGTCGCGACCGGTCCGGAAGCTGCGCCCGCCGGAGGAATCCTGCCAGCGCTTCGCCTCCTCGCGAATCAGACCCATGATGCGCTGGCGGTCAGGCAGGCGCAGACCGAACTGGACACTAAGATGATGCAGCTCGGGCGGGACCTCGAGCGCATGACTGACCAGCACCAAGGTACGCGGAAGGTCCGCGTAGCCTTGTGCGATCTCCTTCAAGAGGCGCACGTGCAGCGGATTGTCGAGATAGGGATGGAAGTCGAGCAGCAGATAGATGCCGCGCTGCTGTGTGGAGCGGATATTGCGTAGTGCCTCGGTCGGGTCGGCCAGGCGACTTTGCGGCTCGGTATCGAGCTCGATGCGCCGCAGCCCCTCGGTGACCGACCAGCGAAAGGCCGGCTCGGCGAGTCGCACGGCAAGCCCGGCAAACAGCTCCACGACGCGCGGTTCCTCGATCGACTCGATGAGCACGATCGGGGTGTCCGAGCGCAGCAGAATTTCCAGGTCGTGCAGGTCCGGCATCATCGCGTGCATGGCCTCCTCGGGGTCCATGGGGCGTCGGTCGTGGGTTGCCGGCCGGGCTCGGGGCTGCAATCTCCGGTCCGGGCTCCGAGCGCCGCCGTCGGCAGCTTATACAGGAACCGATACAGGTCACAAGTTTGCGAAGCGGCCGTACGGATCCGCCGAGGCCGGTCCGATCCGCCCCGAGCTCGATCGCAGAGGCACCGCCCGCGCGCGGATCGCCTACAATAGCCTCCCGAAGACCAGGTCCCTTCCTTCCAGACGACCGTCCGATTCAGAGACCCTCCATGACCTCAAAAGACCACTTGATCATTTTCGACACGACGCTGCGCGACGGCGAGCAGAGTCCGGGCGCCTCCATGACCCGCGACGAGAAGGTGCGTATCGCCAAGGCCCTGGAGCGCATGCGTGTCGATGTGATCGAGGCGGGCTTTCCCATCGCCAGTCCGGGTGATTTCGAGGCGGTCAAGGCGGTTGCCGAGACGATCAAGGAGAGCCGTGTCTGCGGGCTGGCACGGGCGCTCGACAAGGACATCGATCGGGCCGGCGAGGCGTTGGCGGGTGCAACCGCCGGGCGGATCCATACCTTCATCGCCACCTCGCCCATCCACATGCAGCGCAAGCTGAACATGACCCCGGATCAGGTGCTCGCACAAGCGGTACATGCCGTCCAGCGCGCGCGTCGCTATACGGACGATGTGGAGTTCTCGCCCGAGGATGCCGGGCGCTCGGAGATCGATTTCCTCTGTCGCGTGCTCGAGGCGGTCATCGATGCCGGCGCCGGGACCGTCAATATCCCGGATACGGTCGGTTACAACATCCCGGATCAGTTCGGGGGCCTGATCCGGACCTTGCGGGAGCGGATTCCGAACGCCGACAAGGCGATCTTCTCGGTGCATTGTCACAATGACTTGGGACTCGCCGTCGCCAACTCGCTTGCCGCGGTGCGCAACGGCGCCCGCCAGGTGGAATGCACGATCAACGGCCTGGGCGAGCGCGCCGGCAACGCCGCACTCGAGGAGATCGTGATGACCGTGCGCACCCGGCAGGACTTGTTCGATTGTCAAACCCGGCTCGACACTACCCAGATCATGAACTGCTCGCGCCTGGTCTCGGGCATTACGGGTTTTGCGGTTCAGCCGAACAAGGCGGTGGTCGGCGCCAACGCCTTCGCCCACGAATCCGGTATCCATCAGGACGGGGTGCTCAAGCATCGCGAGACCTACGAGATCATGCGCGCCGAGGATGTCGGCTGGAACGCCAATCGGATGGTGATGGGCAAGCACTCGGGTCGCAACGCCTTTCGCACGCGACTGCAGGAGCTCGGCATCGTCATGGGTTCGGAGGAGGAGCTCAATGCGGCTTTCTCGCGCTTTAAGGATCTAGCCGACAAGAAGCACGAGATCTTCGACGAAGACCTGCAGGCTTTGGTGACGGATGCGACCTTGGACGCGGCCAACGAGCGAGTGAAGCTGGTTTCGCTGCGGGTCTGCTCCGAGACCGGCGAGACACCCTGTGCGAACCTGGTGCTGGGGTTCGACGGCGAGGAGCTGGCCGGGACCGCCAGCGGCGGCGGCCCCGTGGATGCAACCTTCAAGGCGATCGAGTCGATCGTCGACAGCGGGACGGTCCTCAAGCTCTACTCGGTCAACGCCATCACCAGCGGCACCGACGCCCAAGGCGAGGTCACGGTCCGGCTCGAGCGCGGCGGGCGCATCGTCAACGGACAGGGCGCGGATACCGACATCGTCATCGCCTCGGCCAAGGCCTACATCAACGCCTGCAATAAGATCCTACAGCCGGCCCAGCGCGCCCATCCTCAGACCGGCGACGTCTGAGCCGCATGAGGATGGATGAGCGCCGACGCTTGGACTACCTTGGCGCGATGGGCGTCGATGTCTGGGTGCCGCGCCATGCCAAAGCGAATGCGGTCGAGAGGCCCGAAGAGACGGCCTTCGGTGCGCCCGCGCCGGGCCAAGCCGCCCCGAGTACAGTGTCCCCGCCCGTTCGTGCCGCGGCTCCCGAGGTCGTGCTGAATCCGGTCGCGCCGCAACCCGTCGAATCCGGACCGGTCGAGCTCGATCTGCCGGACGGTGCGTCGTCGCCCGATCCGGCGAGGATGGATTGGGATGCGCTCGAGACGGCGGTTTCCGGCTGCCGCGCCTGCGGACTCTGCGAGACCCGCGCCAATACCGTTTTCGGCGTCGGCAATCGCAACGCGGATCTGCTGATCATCGGTGAGGCACCCGGCGCGGATGAGGATCGCGCGGGCGAGCCTTTCGTGGGCCGCGCCGGCCGGTTGCTCAACCGCATGCTCGCGGCGATCGGGCTGGCTCGCGAGGAGGTGTACATCGCCAATGTACTCAAGTGCCGCCCGCCGGGGAATCGCGATCCACGCCCCGAGGAGGCCAAGCAGTGCGAGGCTTACCTCATGCGGCAGATCGAGCTGCTCGGCCCGCGCGCGATCCTCTGTGTCGGGCGCGTGGCGGCTCAGCATATCCTGCAGACGGATGCGCCGCTGGGCAGTTTACGGGGGCGTTGGCTTGCGTTTCGGGCTGGGGCGATTCCGCTGCGCGTGACTTATCATCCGGCCTATCTGCTGCGATCGCCCGCTCAGAAGGTGAAAGCCTGGGAGGATTTGGTCGAGGTAGCACGGCGTTTGCGCGAGGGGTGTGGCGAAGCAATCGATCAGGGCAATGATAAAGATCAATCTGATTGATATAACTTATTTCCTATTTAATCATTTTCTAATATAATGCATTCCGTGGGTGGCGATAAGACATCCACGCTTGCTGCCAACAATATGAATCGATTCGGAGAATAGAATGAACAAGCTTGCTACTGCCGCTGCGATCGCTGCCCTCCTCGGTGCTTCCGCTTCCGCGTCCGCTTGGTGGGGCCCGGGCTACGGCGGTTACGGTCCCGGCTACGGCTCCGGGCTCGGCGATGCCTTCAGTGACATGTTCGGCGACGGCTACGGTGATTTCAACTTCGGCATGAGCGGCGGCGGCAGTGGTCGCGGCTACGGTCGCGGTCTGGGTCGCGGCTACGGCTACGGCTACAACAACCCCTACTACGGCTATGGCGCTCCTTACGGCTACGGCGCTCCCTACTACGGCGGCGGTTATCCTTACGCCTACCCCTACGCGGCGCCGGTCGCCCCGGTGGCGCCTGTCGCTCCGGCTCAGCCTGAAGCCAAGTAAGATCGCTCCGATGGTCCGGCGCACTGCTTGTGCGCCGACACGAAAAGGCCGGGCTATCGCCCGGCCTTTTCGTGTTTCCGCGGCCTCGTTTCGTCGCTGATCGGTGCGGGACGGGGTGGAAGGGTCGACATGCGCAGCATATTTCACCAGCGTCGCCGCAGGGTTCGGTGGGCTTCGTTCCTGCTTGTTCGCCCTTCCGGCAGGTCTTGTGAAGACACCGGTTTCGAGGCTCAAGCAACCATCTGAATGCCGGTAAAGGCCAAAGCGAGTCCGATCAAGGTCGCGACCAGGACGTCGCTGGGATAGTGCAGCCCGAGGACAATCCTCGAGCTGGCGACCAGCATGGTGAAGGGCACGAGAATCCAGGCGAGCTCGGGAACATAGTAGATGGCGACGCTCGAGAAGCTCACGGCATGCAGCGTATGGCCGGATGGAAAACTATAGCGGTCGAGCGGAGGGACCAGGGCGATGATCTCCGCGGCATAGTGGCAGGGTCGTTCGCGGCGCGTGTAGACCTTGAGTGACTTGTAGAGTGCGAGCGCGACACCGCCGGTGGCAAGCATGTGGACACTGGCTTTGAGGCCGAGGAGTCCGTGCGTCATCGGCAGGATGGCGATCAAGCTGTACCAGAAGACCCCGTCGCCGAGCCGACTGATGACGGCGAAAGGGCGTTGAATCCAGCGGCGCCGTCCGCCCCGGCTCCAGGTGCGGCAAAGAGAGACTTCGATCTCATTCAGATGTTGTAGCCATAGTCGCACGGCAAGCCTCCGTTCCACGTTGTCGGTGGATGACTTGGAAGAGACGCTCCTCGACGCCCCGGATGACGCGGTCCCAACTAATCTCCTCCGCCGCGCAGCGTGCCTGCTCGCCGAGCTTTCGGACGCGCGGCAGGTCGCGAGCCAGCTCGCATCCGGCAGCGATGAACGCTGCACGATCTCCTATCGGTAATGTAACCCCGTTGCGCCAGGGATCAATGAGAGATCGAGCCGCGGCATAGTCGAAAGCGACGACCGGTAGACCGCTGGCCATGGCCTCGAGCACGACGTTCCCGAAGGTTTCGGTCAGGCTCGGAAAGAGGAACAGATCTCCCGACGCGTAATATCTGGAGAGCTCGACGCCGATTTTGGCCCCCGGACAGATGAAATCGGGGTTTTCGCGCTGGATCTGCTCGCGCCCGGGGCCCTCTCCGACCAGGATGAAGCGCGCCTTCGGTCGAGTGGATTGGATCGCCTGAAAGGCGTCCCGCGCGAGATCGAGATTCTTCTCCGGTGCAATACGACCGACGTAGAGAACCGCCAAAGTCTCCTCGTCGCCGCCCCAGCTGTGTCTCAACGCCTCGTCGCGCCAAGCGGGCGAGAAGAGATCCACGTCCACGCCGCGGCCGAAGACGTGGACATCGTGGAATCCCTCGCCCGAGAGCTCGGCTTTCAGCTCGGCAGTGGGGACTAGGGTAGCATCGGACCGGTTGTGGAAGTGACGCAGCGTCTCGGCGATTTGATGGGTGAAGAGGCCGAGACCGTAATGTTGGCTGTACTGCTGAAACTGGGTGTGAAACCCGGTCACCGTCGGGATCCCGCGACGGTGCGCGGCGGAGAGCGCGGCGTGGCCGAGCGGGCCCTGGGTCGCGATGTAGACGAGATCCGGCGCGGCGCGGCCCCAGAGGCGGCGCAGCCGCCAATAGACCGGAAGTCCGAATCGCAGACCTCGGTAACCGGGGATCGGCAGGCCGGGTACGAGGTGCACGCCGATTCGACCAAGTGTCGGTGCAGCCGGGTCGCGTTGCTCGCCGTGCTGTCGAGGGCGGATCAGCTGAATGGCGTGTCCGCGCTCGGCCAGACCCTCGGCGAGATGCCGCATGGTGTGGGCAACACCGTTGATCTCGGGGGGATAGGTCTCGGTGACGATCGCGATGCGCAGACGCCCGGGAGCCGTATCGGTGTCCCTCGGGACGATGTCAGGCGACATGAGCGATTCCGCCGGTCGGTATTGGTTCGGGTCGATCCCCGGCCGTGTTCGGATTGGCCACCGGGATCCGTGCAGGATTTGCGCGGGTCGGGGGTCGTGGCACGGCGTCCGGGCGCATGCCGAGCGCTTCGACAATCGCGCCGCGGGTCCGCTCGGCGAGCAGGCGCCGGGCGATGTTGTCTTGGTCGAGTGCCATCGGGGGGAGGAAATGGATCTCCGCGGTGAGCCCGGGGTGGCGAATGACCCGCAGCAAATGGGCGAGAAGGGTGTCGTCGCCGACGAAGGGCGCAACGGGATCGGGCATCTCGTCTGCGTCGCAGCGGTAGGCGAGAGCCACCGGTTGGATCATCAGGCCGGTCTCCTGCGCCAGCGCAAAAAGGCGAGGGTGGAATCGCAGCACGCCCGAGCCGTCGCTCGTCGTCCCCTCGGGAAAGAGCATCAAGGTCCGATCTCGTCCGATCTTGCGTAGCTTCCCGGCGAGCTCGTCGATGCGGATTGCGCCGCGCTCGACGAACAGCGTTCCCGCGGTGACGGCAAGCCAGCCGATCAGTGGCCAATCGCGCACCTCGGCCTTGGAGAGGAACGCGATCTCGCCTTGCGCGCCGACCACGGGGATGTCGAGCCATGAGATATGGTTGCCGATCAAGAGGCAGCCGGGCTGCGCGCAACCGAAGACCCGAATCCGGATGCCCAGGATGTCGCAGAGTCCTCGGTACCAGCGCCGGGTCATGTCTGCGATTCGTGCCGGTCGCCGGCCGAGTCGCGAAAGCAAACCGATGTAGAGGGCGAGCGTCGCTCCCTTGCTCAGGTGAGCGAGGATCAATGCAAGCCGCCGATTCGAGCGTACGCGGCTCATCGCGTCACAGACTCGCGGTGCGATCGAAAAAGTGCCGCGAATAGGTCGGATTCAGCGCATCCACATCGAGCAGCATGAGCACATCCGCCACGCCGAAATCGGGGTCGCGGCAGGGCTCTCCGCAGACCTTTGCGCCGAGTCTTACGTAAGTGCGCAGCAAGGCCGGCAGCGGTGCATCAAGGACATCGTCGGGCACCTGTGCGGTGCGCAGCGGCACCCGCGGGACCACGCGCAACTCGGGTGAGACCATGGCGTGTCGCCGCAAGCGGTTCATGATGGCTGCGGCCTGGATGTCGTTCTCGCCGAGCGGCATGCTGGCGCAGCCGAACAGATAATCGAATCCGTGCAGCTGGATGAACCCGGCTAGCCCGGACCAGAGCACGGCGATCGCGGTGCCTTGTCGAAACTCCGCCGAGATGCAGGTCCGACCGACCTCGAGGAGGCGACCCTTAAGCCGGGGGATCGCCCCCAGGTCGAACTCGCTCTCGGAATAAAACCGACCGATGCGCGCGGCGGTGCGGTCGGTCAGGATTCGCGTGCAGCCGACCACCTCGCCGGTGCGCGTATCCCGCACCAAGAGATGCTGGCAGAAGGCATCGAGATCGTCCACGTCCAGTCCGCTCGTGCCCGTCTTCAGCTTTGCGCCCAACTCCTCTCCGAAGACCCGGTACCTGAGGGCTTGTGCCTCGCGGATCTCCGACTCGGACGCGGCGAGCTCGACGAAAAGGCGTTCGCCGCGCTTGGCGGTCAACGCAGACGCAGTCGCAACCATTGCATGCCCTCGGAAAAAGAACCATTGCGTGGAGGGCCATCATAGATTCGGAGTATTGCGGGCGTATGTGGGCTGCGTGACGTCGATGTGAACGCCGCTGCGGAGCGCGGGCGGCGTTGCCCCCCGCGTTCAGGGTCGCAGCGAAATGACGGGCCACCCGCGCGACAGGGCTGTTTCGCGCAGCCGCGGGTCGGGGTCGACCGCGACGGGCCGATCAACGCGTTCCAGGAGGGGGAGATCGTTGTGGGAGTCGCTGTAGAAGCTGCTCCCGCCGAGATTTTCGCGATGCTCGCGCAGCCAGGTGTCGAGCCGCTCGACCTTTCCCTCGCGAAACGCCGGTCGGCCGGCGGGTTCGCCGGTAAAACGTCCGTCCTCCTCGGCCGGTAATGTCGCGATCAGGTGCGCGATTCCGAAGCGCTGCGCGATCGGAGCCGTGACGAAGGCATTGGTTGCCGTGATGATCATGAGCGTGTCCCCGGCCTCGCGGTGCGACTCGACGAGGTCTTTGGCTGCCGGGAGCATGATGGGCGCGATCAGTTCGGCGACAAAACGCTCGCGTAGTGCCTCGAGATGCGCGCGCGGGTGCTCGCGCAGCGGGCGCAGCGAGAACCTCAGGAATTCCCGGATATCCAGGGTCCCGTCCTTGTATTCGCGGTAGAAGCGCTCGTTCTCGCTCTCGTAATAATCCGCATCGACGACGCCCTCGGCGGCGAGGAAGCGACCCCAGAGATAATCGGAGTCGCCTGCCAGGAGGGTGTTGTCCAGATCGAAGATTGCCAGCGCCATGTCCTTGTCCTTCGGTTGATGTCTCGCGGCGCGGTGCGGACGCCCTGCTCGGGCGCCGGTTTCTTGCCGCGCATCGCCGGATGGTCACGAAATCATACCGGGGTTTCAAGCCGGGGCGGATGACTTCGCCCGGTGCACCGCGAGGGGCCTCCGATGGGTTTCCGAGGGTATGCGAAAGCCGTTGAATGGCAATCGCTTATACAGCTGTCTGCTTGCCGGTCATGCGCCGGATGTGGAAGAATGAGGCAACACGGCCTCACGGACTCGGTTCCTTGATCGATCACGACGGTTTCAGACCCAACGTCGGCATTATCCTGAGCAATCAGGACCGACGTCTATTTTGGGGTCGTCGGGTCGGCCAGAATGCCTGGCAGTTTCCGCAGGGCGGGATCCATTCGGACGAAACGCCGGAGCAGGCCATGTATCGCGAGCTCGAGGAGGAGGTCGGACTTCAGTCCCGGCAGGTCACCATCCTCGGCTGTACCCGTGGTTGGCTCAGGTATCACCTTCCCAAACGCTACATCCGACGGCATTGCGGTCCGACCTGCATCGGCCAGAAGCAAGTCTGGTTCATGTTGCGGGTGGATTGCGGTGAAGACGCCTTCTGCTTGGATAAGACCGATAAGCCTGAGTTCGACGCTTGGCGCTGGGTCCGCTACTGGCAGCCGCTGCACGAGGTGGTCTATTTCAAGCGCCGCGTCTACATGCAGGCGCTCGAGGAGCTCGCCCCGAGCCTTTACCCGGAGGGTCCGCCCGCCCGCGAGGACGTGCAGGCTCGGGCGGTCGGCTTGATGCATCAGCGCGGACGATGACGGGCCTCGCGGCGGAGCATCTCGAGCGAGGGTCGGTCGGGCTCGACGGCGGCGGCACGGTTGCCGGATCCGCGGCGACTCCGGGGCAGGCCTCTCCCATGCTCGAATCGCTTCGCCGCATCGTGCAGGAGGTCAACAATGCCCCCGACCTCGAGCGCGCACTCACCATCATCGTCCAGCGCGTAAAGCACGCGGTCGGGGCCGACGTTTGCTCGGTCTACCTCAACGACTTCGACAACCGTCGGCATGTCCTGCATGCGACCGACGGGCTGCGCGCGAGGGCGGTCGGCCGGGTGAGGTTGGAGTTGGGCCGAGGGCTGATCGGGTTGGTCAGCGAGCGCGCCGAAACGATCAACCTGGACGACGCGGTCAATCATCCGCGCTACCAGCGCATCACGGACACCGGAGAGGAGCAATATCACGGTTTCCTCGGTGCGCCGATCATCCAGAATCGCAAGGTACTGGGTGTGCTGGTCCTGCGGCAGCGCGAAAAACGCCACTTCGGCGACGACGAGGTGACCTTCGTCGTCACGCTGGCGTCGCAGCTGGCCGGCGCCATTACCTTTGCGCGCACCAACGGCGAGTTGGCCCGTCTTCAGGACGACGGGATCCCGCAACGCTTCCTTCCGGGGCTGCCGGCATCGCCCGGCATCGGCATCGGGACCGCCGTGGTGGTCTACCCGCCGGCCGATTTGAACGCCGTTCCGGATCGGCGTGCCGAGAACCTCGACAACGAGGCCAAGGATTTTCTCGGTGCGGTGGAGCATGTGGCCGAGGACCTGGACCGCTTCGCGGTGCGGACTCAAGCGCATCTCAGTGCCGAAGACATGGCCTTGTTCGACGCTTGGCGCCTGATGCTCGAAAGCGACACCTTGATCGACGGAACGCTCTCGCGGATTCGAGCAGGCAATTGGGCACCCGGGGCGCTGCGCGAGACCATCGCCGAGCACGCGAAGGTGTTCGACGACATGGACGACGCCTATCTGCGCGAGCGTGCCTCCGACGTGCGCGATCTCGGTCGCTGCATCCTGACCCATCTGCAGAAGCTGACTGCGGCGCCGATCCAGTACGTGCCCAATACCATCCTGGTCGGGGACGAGCTCAGCGCCATGCAGATCGCCGATGTCCCGCGTGAGATGCTGGCGGGGATCGTCTCCACCACCGGCTCGGGCTCTTCGCATGTCGGCATCCTGGCGCGCGGAATGGGCGTGCCGGCGGCGATGGCTGTGGCCGACTTGCCGGTCGGGCGTGTCGAGGGACGCGAGCTGGTGGTGGACGGTTACCGCGGGCGGGTCTATGTCGCACCCGGCCCGACCGTTCGCGCCGAGTATCAGCGTCTCGCCGAGGACGACGCGGCCTTGACGAGCGAGCTCCAGGCATTGCGCCATCTCCCGTCCGAGACCACCGACGGTTACTTGGTGCCGCTCTATCTGAATACGGGCTTGGTCTCGGAGGCACGCCCTCTCGGCATCGAGGAATCGGCCGGCGTGGGACTCTACCGCACCGAGCTGCCCTTCATCGTGCGCGATACCTTTCCGGGCGAGACCGCGCAGATGTCGAACTATCGGCGGGTGCTTGAGCTGTTTGCCCCGCGACCCGTTACCATCCGGACACTGGACATCGGCGGCGACAAGCCGTTGCCCTATTTTCCGATGCACGAGGACAACCCCTTTTTGGGCTGGCGCGGCATCCGGATTACGCTCGATCAGCCCGAGATCTTCCTCACGCAGGTTCGCGCCATCCTGCGCGCGTCCATCGGCCTGGACAATCTACAGATCCTGTTGCCCATGATCAGCACGGTCGGCGAGGTGGACGAGGCGCTGCTGCTCATCCATCGTGCTCACGAGGAGCTGCTCGAGGAAGGCTATCAGGTCCGATTGCCGCCGATCGGCGTGATGATCGAGGTCCCCGCCGCCGTTTATCAGTGCGAGGCGCTGGCACGGCGGGTCGATTTCCTCTCCGTCGGGACCAACGACCTGACCCAGTATCTACTCGCGGTCGATCGCAACAACGCCCATGTCGCAAAGCTCTACGACGAGTTCCATCCCGCGGTCTTGCGTGCACTGCTGCAGATCCTCGCGGGCGCCCGGGTTCACGGCCGCGAGGTGAGCGTCTGCGGGGAGATGGCGGGAGATCCGCTCGCGACTTTTCTCCTGCTCGGGATGGGTGTGCATAGCCTCAGTATGGGTGCGGGAAGTCTGCTGCGTGTGAAGCGCGTCATCCGCAGCATCAGTCGGGCACGGGCACGCGAGGTGCTGAAGGTGGCATTGCAATGCGAGGACGCGGCATCCGTGCGACGGCTGCTCCTGGATGCGCTCGAGGCGGTCGGGCTCGGCGGCCTGGTACGTCCGGGTAAGTAGCCGATACGGAGCCGTCCGGTTGCGGTTCAGCGATGTGTCTCGGTCGGCTCTAAGGTGGTCTCCGGAAAGCCCTTGCCGGGATTGAGTATCCCGGCCGGATCGAATTGGCGCTTGATGTCGCGCATGAGGGCGAGCACGGGCGCCTCGATCTCGCGCTCGACGAAATCGCGCTTGGCGATGCCGACGCCGTGCTCGCCCGAGAGCGTGCCGCCGAGCCGCAGCACGAGCGAAAACATTGCGTCCAGGCACCGATGCGCGCTCTCGACGGCAACCGGGTCGTCCGGGTCGATCAAGAGATTGACATGGATGTTGCCGTTGCCCGCATGACCGAAGTTCACGATCTGCACGCCGCTCTCTTGCGATAGCCGCTCGAGTCCCTCGATGAGCTCGCCCATGCGCGAGACCGGGACGACGACATCCTCGTTGATCTTTTTCGGCGCGATATGACGCAAGGCCGGCGAGAGTGCCTTGCGCGTCGTCCAGAGCGCGGCCACCTCTTCGGCTGACTCGGCCCGGCGAAGCTCGATCAGTCCGGCCTGCTGCGCGGCCGCTGCAACGGCGGCGACGGACTGATCGAGACAGGCAGCAGGCCCGTCGACCTCGATCATCAGCAGCGCCCCCACGCCCTCGGGCAGGTCGAGCCCCGCATAGCGCCGGACGGTCCGGATCGCCGCGGCGTCCATGATCTCCAAGGCGCAGGGGATCACGGGCTGCGACATGATCGCCGACACGGCTGCCGCTGCCGCGTGGATATCCGCATAGGCGGCGCGCAGCGTACGCTTGGCTTCGGGCCGGGGGGTGAGCTTCAGCGTGGCTTCGGTGATCAGGGCGAGGGTGCCCTCCGAGCCAATGATGAGCCGGGTGAGATCGTAGCCGACCACGCCTTTGGTGGTAAACACGCCCGTGCGTAGTCGCTCCCCGCGACCGCTGACGGCAACGAGTCCGAGCGTGTTCTCGCGCGGCGTGCCGTACTTGACCGCCCTCGGTCCGGCCGAGTTGTAGGCGAGATTGCCCCCGACGGTGCAGCTCGCCGCACTGGTGGGATCCGGCGGCCAGAAAAAGCCGAAGGCGCCGACCGCGCGCTGCAACTGCTCGTTGAGTACCCCGGGTTGGACGACGGCGAGGCGATCCTCCGGTGCGATGCGCAGGATGGCGTCCATGCGCTCGAAGGAGAGCACGATACCGCCTTGGTCCGGAACGGTCGCCCCGGTGGTGCCGGTGCCGCGCCCACGCGCGACGACCGGAACGCCGGCGTCGCGGCAGAGCATGACCAGCCCCATGATCTGCGCCTCGTCGGCGGCGAAGACGACCCCTCGGGGCAGTGCATGGAGTCGGCTGTTGTCGTATCCATAGGGCCAGCAATCGGCTGGATCCGTAAGTAAGCGTCCCGCGCCGGCGATCCGTGCAAGACTCTTCAGGAAACCCGAAGACAGCTCAGGTGTAGTCGTCGACATACTCGAAGAGCTTCACCACACGTTTGACGCCCGGGACATAACTGGCCTTTTCCGCCGCGGCATCGGCTTCCGTGGGGTTGACCAGACCCATCAGAAAGACCACGCCGTCGTTGGTGACCACCTTGACCCGCGTCGGGTCGAATCCGGGCAGTTTCACGCCGATCAGGTCTGTCTTGACGCGGCCCGTGATATAGGTGTCCTGGGCTTGTCGGGTCAGGTCGAGGCGCGGCCCGACCCTGATTTCGTCGACGACCCGCTGCACCTTCCCGATTCGGCTCAGCAGCGTCGCGGCCTCTTGCGCCACCTCGGTCGTATCGGCCGTGCCGGTGAGCAATAGAGTGCGGTTGTAGCTGGTGACCGAGATTTGGGAGCGTCCCCTGATCTCGGCATTGCCGATCAGGGCGCTCATCGCCTCCAGCTCGATTTGCTGATCGTCGAGGATGACGTTCGCCGGGCGTCGGTCGTGGACCGTCGCGGCGGTGCCGACGGCCGCTGCGCCGAAGAGCATCGGCGCGCACCCGGACAGGAGCGTCGCGCCGAACAGCAGCAGGGCCGCTGCGGTGCGTCGTCGAGGTCCGATCGAGCGCATGATGAGACTGGAGGGAGGCTTAAGATTCAACGGCAAAGGCATTTTTGATCCACTCGATTCGGTCCCGGCCACTGACCGCGACCACGTCGAATCGACAGGGTAACACGGTCGGGTGGGCTTGAAGGTAATGGCTCGCGGCAGCCGCTAAACGCTGTTGCTTGCGTCGATCGACGGTCTCCGCCGGGGATCCGAAGCGGTCCGAGCGTCGGTATCGAACCTCGACGAAGACCAGCGTCTCGCCGTCGCGCATCACCAGGTCGATCTCCCCGAAGCGGCAGCGGTGATTGCGTGCGATGGGTTGCAGATGCCTGCGTTTCAGATAGTCCTCGGCGAGCCGCTCCTTGGCGTCGCCGACACGGCGAGTTCCGGCTGCATCGTCCTGCGTCCCCGGGGACGGGGGACGCCTGTTGCCGCTCAAGGGGTCTCCGAGGCCGGCGTGCCGGATGGCTCCCCCGCCTCGCGCACGCCCGTCTCGCCGAAGCGTCCGAGCGCGAGCTGGCGCTGGATGCGGCCCAGCGAGTCGATCGAGAGACCGCCGGTCTGTCCCGGATAAAAGGCGCCAGGGCTTTTGGCCAGCGCGGGCAGCCGCGGGGTGATGCGATAGGCGTCGATCCCCATCGCATAGAGACGCGCCAACGGATTGGCGACCTCGAACGAGGATCCGCTCAGGCGTCGCCGCGACAGGGCGCCCTCTCCGCCACTGTCCAGCATCCAGGGGATATCGACGAAATACAGACCTGAAAGGACCCGGTCGCGGTTCGGATCGAAGACGCCGGAGTAGACGTGCGAGGTGGATATCACCGTCACCGACGACGCGGCTAGGCGGATCTGCGGATACAGCTTGTGCGCGAGCTCGTTGGTGGCGACCAGAAAGAGGACATCCGCTTGCGAGTCGCCGAGAAGGGTCGTTACCGTCTTCTCGAAGCTCCGCGCCGTCGGGTTGTAGACGGCTTCAGCCTCCAGCGTTCCGCCCAGTCGGCGCCACTGGGTGCGGAATGCACTGGCCAGACGGGCTCCCCAAGGTCCTTCGGGATACAACACCGCAGCGCGCTTCAGACCCATCGATGCGGCCTTTTTGGCGACCTCCGCGGCCTCGTTCTCGGGGGAGAGCGAGAACTGAAAAAGGTTTGCAGCGGGCTGGCTGTCGCGGGTCGTTTGATTCAGGGCCAGCGTCGGGACCGCGAGTGCAGGGCCGGCCGCGAGGCTGTCCACCGATTCCTTCTCGAGCGGACCGATCACGTAGTCTGCGCCGGCTGCCACGGCCTTTGCGTGAATGGCGCGGGCGCGCGCCGTTTGGGTGCTGTCGATGAAATCGAGCGCCGGGCGGTTGCCGCTGCTGTCGGCTCGGCTGGCGGCTTCGATGCCATCCTTTACCGATGTGGCGGCGCCCGCGAAGCGTCCCCCGCGCGGGAGCATGACCGACACGCTGTCACCCGCGGCGTACCCCCCCGATAAGATTTTGACGTAGGTTTCGGCCAACCGTGGATGGGCGGGATGGCCGAGTCGTTTGGAGTGCTCCTGGCGATAGCGGGTCTGGAACGTCGCAGGATCCGCGCCCGCGTCGCGCGCCAGGAGTGCGATTTCCGCCCAGCCTTTCATAGCTCCGCTTCCGCCGCGCGCGAGTTTGCGCAGTTCTTCGCTGCTCAGTGCGCTCAAGGTCGTGATCAGGGAGACTTGGTTCAGTAGGCGTGCCTCCTCGTTGTCGAGCAGCCGATCGAGCGCAATCAGAGACTCGGCCGAAGCGACGGGATCGTTGGCGAGACGTTGGGCCGCGGCGAGTGTACCGAGCCGTTGAATCTTCAAGTCCTTCGGCAAGGTGTGGACTTGCACGGCCTGGAGTCGCGCGATCGCATCCTTGGGGCGTCCGTCCAGGAGGGCGAGATCCGCTTCGATCAGCAGGAGTTGCTCGCGTTGCCCGATCGTGAGCGCCGGGCGCGACACCTCGCCGATGGTCTGCTGTGCCTGCCGAGTATCGCCCGCCGCGAGGTAGGCGCGGGCCGCCTTCAACTGGAGTTGCGCGCGCGCGGGCGGCGTTGCTCCTTGTGCGATGTCCAGATAGGCCTTGGCTGCCGCCTCCGCTTGTCCTTGGGCGGCGAGCGCATCGGCTTGTCTCAGCGGCTCCCCTGCCACCGGCGCCAGCACGCGCGCCTCGTCTCGAGCTGGATCGATCGCGCATCCGGCCAGCGAAACGGCAAAGACGAGAGCGATGATTGTCATCGGAGTGGACAGGGGACGGTGGTCAACGCGATTCTTGGGCATGATCCGTTCCGGTTCGAGACGTTGGGAGGCAGGGTGCAGCAGTCAGCGGGGGTACTATACGTGGTCGCCACGCCGATCGGCAATCTCGGGGACATGACCGATCGGGCACGTAAGGTGTTGAGCGAGGTCGATTTGATCGCGGCGGAGGATACCCGTCAGACGCTTCGGTTGCTGACTCATTTCGGCATCTCGTCCAAGCTCGTGGCCTACCACGACTACAACGAGGCCAGTGTTGCGCCGCGGCTCCTCGCCGAGATCGAGACCGGCCGGAGCGTCGCACTCGTCTCCGATGCGGGTACGCCGCTGATCAGTGATCCCGGGTTCAGCCTCGTGGCCGCGGCGCGCGAGCGTGGGTTGACCGTTGTGCCTGTGCCGGGCGCCAATGCCGCTATCTGCGCCCTCTCGGCGGCGGGTTTGCCGAGCGACCGCTTCTTGTTCGTCGGATTTCCACCGCGCACCCGATCGCATCGCCTTGTCTGGCTCGGCGAGCTCAAGGAAGAGCGGGGGACGCTGATCCTCTACGAGAGCGGCAAGCGGATCCTCGCCACCTTGCGTGATGTCGGCGAAGCGCTCGGCGAGACGCGGCGCTTGGTGCTGGCGCGCGAGTTGACCAAACACTTCGAGACCTTTCTCGCCGGCACGGCCTCCGAGTTGGCGCAGCGCCTCGAGGGCGACGCCGAGCAGCGTCTCGGCGAGCTCGTCGTCCTCGTCGAGGGGAACGCAGAGGCGGGCGATCCGGATCGGGCGGAGGCGGAGCGGGTTCTGCGCATCCTCGGCGAGACTTTACCCCTGGCTCAGGCCGTGGCGATCGCGGCGCGCCTGACCGGAGAGAAGAAGAACGCGCTTTACCGGCTGGGTCTCGATCTGGATCTAGGTCAGAGCGGCGCCGCGACGGTCGGCAAGGGATAAAGCGTACCGGTGCGGCACGCGTTCGCGATCGACCGAGACTCGAAGCCTCGGTCGACGCTATACTTTGCGGCTGGGAGTCGGCCGGACAGTCGCGCTCGCCCTTCGCGGCGAGGGAGGAAAGTCCGGGCTCCATAGGGCAGGGTGCCAGGTAACGCCTGGGGGGCGAGAGCCCACGGAAAGTGCCACAGAAAAGATACCGCCGATCCCGTCTTCATTACGGGAGGTAAGGGTGAAATGGTGCGGTAAGAGCGCACCGCGCTGGTGGCAACAGCAGCGGCAGGGTAAACCCCACCCGGAGCAAGACCAAATAGGGGGGCATGCAGCTTGGTGCTGCAGCGCGCGGCCCGCGCGTGCCCCCGGGTAGGTCGCTCGAGGCGTACGGTGACGTGCGTCCCAGATGAATGGCTGTCCCCGACAGAACCCGGCTTACAGGCCGGCTCCCAGACCCTCCACCAAACCCTCCCCCAGCGCCTCCCCCAGCCCCTTCCAGGGACCCGACCGACGGCACCCGGGCAGCCGCGCCCCGGTGGTTCGCCTCGCTTCTGTAAACCCTTATCAACTTTACCCGTTAGTTGCATGAAAACAAATGCATTACGCGAAGGTTATGCCGTGCTTGGAGCGCTGCATCTAAGTTGCTGTCTGCCAAGAATTAAAGCTGCGCATCGCCTTGACGATCCTATCGGGCAGCTCTAAGATGATCTCAAGGTGGGGAGAAGTGGGGAATTAGGGGGTAGTCGCCGGGCGCAAGTCACCACGGGGGGGCGGCCGTGTTTCGGGGGGTCTTCATCGTCAATCTCGACGTCAAAGGGCGTCTTGCGGTTCCGGCAAAATACCGCGAGCGGCTGCAGTCGTCGTGCAACTCCCAACTCGTCGTCACCGTCGACCGCGACCGTTGCCTTCTGCTCTACCCGGAACCCGAGTGGGAGCTGATCGAAGCAAAGCTCGCTGCTCTTCCCGCGTTCGACAGCGCGGCCCGTGCCATCCAGCGCCTTTACATCGGCAACGCGCAGGAGGTCGAGATGGATGCTCAAGGCCGAATCCTGCTGCCGCAGTACCTACGTGATTTCGCCTCGCTGGAAAAGCGCGTGGCCTTCGTCGGCCAGGGCTCGAAGTTCGAGCTTTGGGACGAGCCTGCATGGAACGCGCGCAACGAGGCGGCGCTCGGTGATGCGGGGATCGGAGAGTTGGCGACCGCAGCCGGGCTCGGCTCCTTGACGCTTTAAGAGTATTCCTTTGATCGAGCAACAACACCTGCCGGTGCTGCTGGAGGAGAGCGTGCACGCCTTGGTCGTGGATCCGAACGGTATCTATGTCGACGCCACCTTCGGGCGTGGCGGGCATAGTCGTGCCGTTCTGGCGCGACTCGGCGAGACCGGGCGCTTGATCGGCATCGATCGGGATCCCGAGGCGGTCTCCGCGGGGGATGCGCTTGCGCGTACCGATCGGCGATTCACGATGGTGTCCGGGCGCTTCGGCTCGATCAGCGAGCTGCTCGCGCAGATCGGCGTCCAGGGCAACCTCTGCGGCCTGTTGTTGGACTTCGGGGTGTCTTCGCCTCAGCTCGACACGCCGGAACGCGGCTTCAGTTTTTCGACCGAAGGTCCCTTGGATCTGAGAATGGACCCCACCCGCGGCGAGTCGGCGGCGCAATGGCTGGCCCATGCCTCCGATGCCGAGATCGTCGAAGTCTTGTTCGATTTCGGCGAGGAACGTTTCGCCCGACGCATCGCACGCAACATCGTTGCGCAGCGCAGCGAGAGCCCATTGACGACGACGACCCAGCTCGCCGCCTTGGTTGCGCGGTCGGTACCGACGCGCGAGCCCGGCAAGCACCCGGCGACGCGTACCTTCCAAGCGCTGCGCATCCGGATCAACGACGAACTCGAGGAGATCCAGGATTGCCTGCGCCAATCCTGCGAGCTCTTGGCGCACGCCGGACGGCTGGTCGTCATCAGTTTTCACTCCCTGGAGGACCGTATCGTCAAACGTTTCATGCGCTCGGAATCGCGAGGCCCGGTCCTGCCCAAGGGGCTTCCGGTAACCGCCGCCGAATCGCGCGGACGCTTGCGCATCCTGGGCAAGCCGGTGCGCCCTGCGCCCGCAGAGGTCGCATCCAATCCTCGTGCACGCAGCGCCATCATGCGCGTCGCGGAGCGGCTCACATGAGCGCCCGTCCGCTTTGGATTCTGGTCGGTTTGGCCTTGGCCGTCACCGTTTCGGCGATCGCCGTGGTGTACACCAAGTACCAGACGCGGCTCCATTTCAGTCACTTGCAGGAGTTGCGCGCCCAGCGCGACGCCGTCGACGTGGAGTGGAATCGGCTTCGTCTCGAGGAGGCCGCCCTTTCTACGCATGTTCGCGTCGAGCGCAAGGCCAGAGACCAGCTGGGGATGTTCAACCCGAGGTTCGAAGACGTCTTATTGATTGAGGGAGTCGGCCGTGTCTACCCGTAATCGTCGTGTCCGACGTCCCGAGCCGCGACGGGCCAGACCGAATCTCGCGCTGCGTCGCCGCCTGTTGGTCGGTCTCCTGTCGAGCGCCTTTGTCGTGCTTTCGGTGGCGGTTTTCTATCGCCAAGTCGTCGAGACCGACTATCTGCGCAGCGAAGGCGAGCGCCGTTATCTGCGCGTCGGCGAGATCGCCGCGCGCCGAGGCATGATCACCGACCGCAACGGCGAGCCGCTCGCGGTGAGCACGCCGGTGGAAACGGTCTGGGGCGAGCCGCGCAAGCTGGTCGAGCGACGTGACGTGATTCCGCCGTTGGCCCGCGCGCTGGGGCTCGAGCCGAATGCGCTGCAGGAACGGCTCGACGCCACCGCGGAGCGCGGGTTTCTCTATCTCAAGCGGCGTGTCAGCTTCGAGGAAGCGCGCGAGGTGCGGCAGGTCATCGCCGATCACGATCTCGTCGGCGTGGACTTCGAGACCGAGTACCGTCGCTTCTATCCGGGTGTCGAGGTCTTCGGGCACGTCCTGGGATTCACCGACATCGACGACAAGGGACAGGAGGGTATCGAGCTCACGTACGATTCCTGGCTGAAATCCGAGCCCGGACTGCGTCGGGTCATTCGCGACGGTCGGCAGCAGATCGTGCAGGAGATCGAGCAAGTCCGTGCTCCGCGTCAGGGTGCGGACCTCGCGCTCAGCCTCGACCGTCGCCTTCAGTTCCTCGCCTACCGCGAGCTGAAAGCCGCAGTTGCCGAGCACAAGGCCGTCGGCGGGACGCTGGTGGCCTTGGATGTCCAGACCGGCGAGATCCTCGCGATGGTCAACCAGCCGGGCTACAACCCGAACGCCCAACGCGGCGGCAGCAGCGAGCGTCGCCGCAATCGTGCCGTGACCGACGTCATGGAGCCGGGTTCGACGATCAAGCCGTTCGTCGTGGCTGCGGCACTGGAGCGGGGTTTGATCAAGCCGACGACCACGATCGCGACGCGGGGCGGGTCGTTGGCGGTCGGGCGCAACACGGTCAAGGACGTGCGCAATTACGGCAACCTCGACGTGACCGGTGTCATCACCAAATCGAGCAACGTCGGCGTCGTCAAGATCGCCCAGATGATGAGCTACGGTGATCTTTGGGGTCTTTACGATCAGCTCGGCTTCGGTCATGCGACCGCGGTCGGCGTGCCGGGCGAGAGCCGCGGCGTGCTGCGACATCATTCGACCTGGCGCGTCTTCGAGCATGCCACCCAGGCCTTCGGCTACGGCTTGTCGGTGACGGCGCTGCAACTGGCGCAAGCCTACGGGGTGTTGGCCGCGGACGGCATCAAGCGGCCGGTGACCCTAATGAAGCAGGATCCTGCCTCCCGAATGCAGGCGGGCGAGGAGACCCGTATTCTGAGCGCCGAAACGGCTCGCAAGGTGCGGGCGATGATGGAGACGGTGGTTTCCGATCAAGGCACCGCGAAACGTGCCGCCATTACCGGGTATCGAGTCGCCGGCAAGACCGGGACGGCCAAGAAATCGGCAGGACGCGCCGGCTACGGCGGCGGACGCTACCAGGCCGTGTTTGCCGGCTTTGCGCCTGCGGGCTCGCCGCGCTTGGTGATTGCGGTGATGATCGACGAGCCGAAGGGTAAGGCTTACTACGGCGGACTCGTGGCTGCGCCCGTCTTCCAGAAGGTGATGGAGGGCGCTTTACGGCTGTTCAATGTCCCGCCGGACGATCCGCAACCCTCGATGCTGCTGGCCCGACGCGAGGTCGAGCCATGATGGCGGATCGCCTCTTGGGCTCGCCGAACGCGTGTCCGGAGACCTTCTGCATCACCGGGGCGCGGGGAAAGACCAGCGTTGCCCACGCGCTTGCGCAGGTTTTGGCCGTGGAGATGCCGTGCGGCGTCATCGCCACGGTCGGCCACGGGTTTCCCGGCGACCTCAAGACGACCGGCGACCCCGCCGCTCGCAGCCTTCGGGCCATGCTCGAGGGGCTCTGTCTGCGCGGCGCCCGGGCCGTCGCCATCGAGGTCTCCTTCGACGAGCTCGCGCGCTCCCGAGTGGAGGACGTTCGTTTCACGCACGTGCTTTTCACCGGCATCGATGGGGTCGACCCGAGCGATACGGGCGTGTCCTCGGATCGCGCGAAGGCTGTCTTGCGCCTCTTCGGGTCTCCGGATCTGAAGTGGGCCGTCCTGAATCTGAGCGATCCCTTTTCGAAGACCATCGTGAACGCACTGCCCGCGGGGGTCGCCGTGGCGGGTTTCGTGGCGGATGCGAACGCGGCGCCGCCCGATGACGACGTACTCCGCGCATGCGCTATCCGAGTTCGTGCCGGCGAGATCGCAGCGATGCCGAGGGGGTTGCGGATGCGTGTCGCCTGCGAGACGCGCGATGCCTGTACCAAGGCGAATCTCGCCGTCGGTCTGATCGGCGCCTTCAATGCGACCAATCTTTTGGCCGTTTTGGCCGTGCTGCTCGCGCGCGGCCTTCCGCTGGAGCGCGCAGCGCGTGAGACGAGCCGCATTCAGGGTGTGCCAGGCCGCATGGAGTGTTTCGGCGGCGCGCAGACGCCGCTAGTCGTCGTCGACGAGGCCCGGACACCGGCCGCGCTCGAAACGGCTCTCGTGAATCTTCGCCGACACGGTCCGCGACGCATCTTCACGGTCTTCGGCTGCAACGGCGAGCGTGATCCCGCCATACGCCCCGTCATGGGTGCCATTGCCGAGCGTCTGAGCGACGAGGTGATCCTCGCCGACGACAATCCGCGCGGTGAGTGCGGCGAGACGATCGTCGCGGATATCCTCGCCGGCGTCGTCGATCCGAGCCGTGTGCGGGTGCGACGCCGACGCGCCCTCGCGATCCGCACCGCGATCACCCTCGCAGGCATCGGCGATGCCGTGCTCGTGGCCGGTAAAGGTCACGAGACAATCCAGGAGATGGGCGAGCTCAAGGTGCGCTTCAGCGATCGCGCCCAGGTCGTCGAGGCCCTGCGGGAATGGCAGGAGGGTCGTCGGTGATGTGGTCTCTCTCCGAAGCCGTTGCTCGCGCCGGTGGCCGTCTCGAGGGAGAGGATCGCCGCTTCGACTCGGTCGGCACCGACAGCCGTGCCGATTGCAGCGGCCAGCTCTTTGTCGCCCTGCGCGGCGAGCGCTTCGACGGGCATGACCATGTCGCCGCCGCGCACGCCGCCGGTGCCGTCGCGGCGATGGTCGATCATCCGCTTCCGGTGGATCTGCCGCAGTGGATCGTCGAGGACACTCGCGCCGGGCTCGGGGCCCTCGCCGCGGCTTGGCGCGATGTCTTCCCCGGGCGGGTCGTCGCCATCACGGGGAGCAACGGCAAGACCACGGTCAAGGAGATGGTTGCCGCCATTCTCGATCAGGTCGGCAGCGTCCGCGCGACCCGCGGCAATCTGAACAACGATATCGGGATGCCCTTGACCCTGTTGAGCGCCCGGGACGAAGACTTTCTCGTCCTGGAAATGGGTGCCAACCACCATGGCGAGATCGGCTACATGACCGACATCGCCGGTCCGGATGTCGCCCTCATCACCAATGCCGGCCGCGCTCACCTGGAGGGCTTCGGCAGCGTCGACGGCGTTGCCCATGCCAAAGGCGAGATCGCCCGCGGTCTGCCGAGCGAGGGGGTTTTCGTGTTCGCCGGCGATTCCCCGTACGCGGGTCTCTGGCGCGATCTGGCCGCGGGTCGTCGTACCCTGACGTTCGGACTGGGTGGCGACACAGACCTTCGGGCGGATCGCTCGGCGATCCGAGTCGAGTGGACCGAGGCGGGTTTTGCTACGCACGTCGTCGCGCATCACGAGGGCAAAGCGATCCCGATCACGCTGCGTTTGGCCGGCGAGCACAACGCCCGCAACGCTTTGGCCGCCGCGGCCACGGCGCTGGCGCTCGGGATCGAGCCTGGCGCGATCCAGGCGGGTCTCGCGACGCTGATGCCCGTGAAGGGTCGTCTCTGCCCCCTGCGGTGTGGCGAGGTCGGCGTCATCGACGACACCTACAACGCCAACCCGGACTCGATCGCCGCAGCGATTCAAGTCCTTGCCGGCCTGGCGGGCCGGCGCTGGCTGGTCTTGGGTGACCTCGCCGAACTGGGCCCGGAGGCCGACGCCTTGCACCGCGAGGTCGGCGAGAACGCGCGCGAGGCCGGCATCGATCGTCTTTTCAGCGTGGGTGTCCTGAGCGCGGCGGCGACGTCCGCCTTCGGTGACGGCGCACGCCACTTTTCCGACCAGGTGGATCTCGTGCGTGCGCTTCGAACCGAGATGTCCGCAGGTGACCGTATCCTGGTCAAGGGCTCCCGCTCCGCGCGGATGGAGCAGGTCGTCGAGGCGCTGTGCGCCGAAGGAGAGAGTTAGGTGTTGCTTTACCTTGCCGAATGGCTGTCGCAGTTTCAGACCGGATTCAATGTCTTCCGGTATCTGACCCTGCGCGCCATCATGGGCGTGCTCACGGCGCTCGCGATCGCTCTGCTCGTCGGCCGGCCGATGATCACCCGTTTGCGCGCCTACAAGGTCGGTCAGATGGTGCGCGACGACGGCCCGCAGAGTCATCTTTCCAAAGCCGGCACGCCCACCATGGGGGGTGCGCTCATCCTCGTCGCGGTCGCGGTGAGCACGCTGTTGTGGGCCGATCTGGACAACCGGTATGTCTGGATCGTGCTCCTGACCACGCTCGCGTTCGGCCTTGTCGGTCTGGTGGACGACTACAAGAAACTGGTGCTTCGCAACCCGCGCGGCTTGGCGGCGCGCTGGAAATATCTGTGGCAGACCGTCGCGGGCTTTTCCGCGGCGATCGCGCTCTATGTGACGGCAGGCTCGCCGGCGGAGACCGAGCTGCTGATTCCCTATCTGAAGGATGTCTCGATCCAGCTCGGGCCCTGGTTCATTCTGCTGACCTATTTCGTGATCGTCGGGGCCAGCAATGCAGTGAACCTGACCGATGGTCTGGACGGGCTCGCCGTCATGCCGACGGTCTTGGTTGCCGGCGCATTGGCGGTCTTCGTCTACGCCGCGAGTCATGGACCGATCTCCAGCTATCTCTTGATCCCGCACATCCCGGAGGTCGGCGAGCTGGTCGTCTTCTGCGGCGCTTTGGTCGGCGCGGGTTTGGGTTTTCTCTGGTTCAATGCCTATCCGGCGCAGGTTTTCATGGGCGACGTCGGCGCGCTGGCTCTGGGCGCCGCGCTCGGGGTCGTCGCGGTGGCGGCGCGTCAGGAGTTGGTGCTCTTCGTGATGGGCGGCGTCTTTGTCGTCGAAACCATCTCGGTGATGATGCAGGTGATGTCCTTCAAGCTCACGGGCAAACGCATCTTCCGCATGGCGCCGATCCATCATCATTTCGAGCTCAAAGGCTGGCCCGAGCCGCGCGTCATCGTCCGCTTCTGGATCGTGACGGTGGTTCTGGTGCTGGTCGGCTTGGCGAGTTTGAAGATCCGGTAAGCGCCGCGACAGCTTTGGGTTCGTCTAGGCTTTGATTCGACGGGGGGGGAATGAAAGCGATCGAAACGGACAAGTGCGGCAAGGGTCCGCGCATGTCTTCCGAGCAGGTACGATGAGTCTGGTGTCCGATACCGCGAAGACCCTGGTGGTCGGTCTCGGCAAGACAGGGATCTCCTGCGCCCGTTATTTGCGTTCGCAAGGCATCGCGACGGCCGTGACCGACTCGCGCGAGAATCCGCCGGGCTTGCAGCAGTTGCGCGAGGAGATGCCGGAGGTCGCGGTCTTCGTCGGCGGCTTCGAACAGGGTGTATTTGCGGCCGCCGCGCGATTGGTCGTCAGTCCGGGTGTGCCCGTCTCCGATCCCTCGATTCGGGATGCGACGGCACGCGGTGTCGAGGTCATCGGCGACATCGAGCTCTTCGCGCGTGCAGCTCAGGCGCCGATCTGCGCCATCACCGGATCGAACGGCAAGAGCACGGTGACGACCCTGGTCGGGCAGATGGCCGCGGCCGCCGGGCAGCGCGTCTCCGTCGGCGGAAATCTGGGCGAGCCCGCATTGGATCTGCTCGACCCCTCGATCGAGCGTTATGTCCTGGAGCTTTCGAGCTTCCAATTGGAGACCACCTTTAATCTCCGCGCCGATGTGGCGGTCGTCCTCAATGTTTCCGCCGACCACATGGACCGCTATCCCGACCTGGACGCCTATGCGCGGACCAAGGGGCGCATCTACCGGGGTGCGCGGGTCGCCGTCGTGAATCGCGACGATCCGATCGTCGTCGCCATGCCGAGGGAGGCCGTGCTCGAGATCGGATTTACCCTCGGCGAGCCGGCGGACGACGACTTCGGTCTGCGCGTCCACGACGGGGCACATTGGATCTGCCGAGGGATGCAACCCCTGATGCCGGCCTCCGAGGTCCGCATTGCGGGTCTGCACAACCTGGCGAACGCCCTTGCGGCCTTGGCTCTGGCCTGCGGATGCGGCCTGCCGATGGAGGATGCGTGTGCGGTCCTGCGTCGCTTCTCGGGCTTGCCCCACCGCAGCGAGCTGGTTGCCGAGCGCGACGGCGTGTGCTGGTACGACGATTCCAAGGGGACGAATCCCGGGGCGACCGTGGCTGCACTCGAAGGGTTGATTCCTCCCGGAAGCACCGGCCGTGCAGTCCTGATCGCCGGCGGCGATGGCAAAGGTGCCGACTTCGCGCCCTTGCGCTCGGCGGTGAAGCGTGCCGCGCGCGCTGTTGTTCTGATTGGACGGGACGCCGGGATCATCGCGCAGGCGCTGGACGGCGAGGTTCCTCTGGTGAATGCCTCAAGCATGCAGGATGCGGTCGCGCGGGCGGCGGCGATCGCCCGGCCCGGCGATACGGTTCTGCTCTCGCCGGCCTGCGCCAGTTTCGATATGTTCGAAAGTTACGAGCATCGCGGGCGGGCCTTCGCCGAGGCGGTGCGGGGTCTCGGAACATGACGGTCGCCGCCCGCCAGGTTCGTGGAAATCCAGCGCGCAACGCGCTCCGCAGGCGCGGGCGCTCGGTCGCCGGAGTGGACTACCCCTTACTTTTTTGCGCGCTCGGGTTGGTGGTGTTCGGCGTCGTGATGGTGGCCTCGGCATCGATGTCGATCGCGGCCAACTGCTGCGACGATCCCTTCCATTACGTGATGCGCCACGGCTTGGCGCTGGGGCTTGCCCTGACGCTGGCCGTGCTGGCCTACAGCGTGCCGGTCGATTGGTGGGAGCGCGGCGGGGTTTGGCTTTTCCTCGTCGGCCTTCTCTCGCTGGTGTTGGTCCTGGTGCCGGGTGTGGGGCGCGAGGTCAACGGTGCGACGCGCTGGATCCCGCTTGGTCCGCTGAATCTTCAGCCCTCCGAGTTGGTGAAGCTGTTTTCGATCATCTATGTTTCCGGATACCTGGTCCGCCATGCCGACGACGTCGTCAACCGGATCTCGGGTTTCATCCGGCCTATGATTTTGATCGGAATCGCCGGTGCATTGATTCTCCAGCAGCCGGATTTCGGGACGACCGCGGTCATGCTGGCGACCGTCATGGGCCTGCTTTTTTTGGGCGGTGTGAGCCTCATGCCCTTCGTGGTCTTGTTCCTGGTCGTCGCCGCCGGACTCTTGGTGCTGGTCGTCATCTCGCCCTATCGATTACAGCGCGTGACCTCGTTTCTCGATCCCTTTCAGGACCCTTTCAATACGGGCTATCAGTTGAGCCAGGCCTTGATCGCCTTCGGTCGGGGCGAATGGCTCGGTGTGGGACTGGGCAACGGGATCCAGAAGCAGTTCTTCCTGCCGGAGGCCCATACGGACTTCATTGCATCGGTCGTGGGCGAGGAGCTCGGTCTGGTCGGGATGCTGATGCTGATCGCGGCATTCGCGTTCCTGACCTGGCGGGCCTTCTCGATCGGGGCGCGCGCGGAGGCTCTCGGCGAACGTTTCTCCGCCTATGTCGCCCAGGGGATCGGACTCGGTCTTGGCCTGCAGGCCTTCGTGAATATCGGCGTAAATGTCGGGATGTTGCCGACCAAGGGTTTAACGCTGCCCTTTATGAGCTACGGGAGCAACAGCCTGATCGCCGCCTGTATGGCGATCGCGATCCTGCTGCGGATCGATGCGACGGTGCGTCGCATCGAGGCCGAGAAGGGACCCACACGGGGGCTGCCATGGGTACGAGCGTAGCCGTCATGGCCGGGGGCACCGGCGGGCATGTCTTTCCCGCGCTCGCGGTCGCCGAGCGTCTTCGCGAGCAGGGCGTAGGTGTCTTCTGGATCGGCACGCGTCGCGGGATGGAGTCGCGTCTGGTGCCCGAGCACGGCTTGGAGATGGAGTGGATCCGCATCGAAGGGTTGCGGGGAAAGGGGATCACTCAGATCCTCGGCGCTCCCTTCAAGATCGCGGTTGCACTCTGGCAGGCCGCGCGGATCCTGCGTCGGCGTCGTCCTTCGGTGGTGTTGGGGATGGGTGGATTCGCCTCCGGCCCCGGTGGTCTGGCGGCCCGGGCATTGGGTCTGCCGCTGGTGATCCACGAGCAGAACTTCGTGCCAGGGATGACCAACCAGTGGTTGGCGCGGATCGCCACGCGCGTGTTCGAGGCATTTCCCGGGAGCTTCCCGGATGCGCGTGGTGCGCAAGCCTGCGGAAATCCGGTGCGCCGCGCGATCGTCGATCTGCCGCCGCCGCGCGAGCGTCTGGCGCGGCACCGAACGGAAAGCCCTGCCGAGCGGGCTCGGCTGCTGATTCTGGGGGGCTCGCTCGGGGCTCAAGTTCTCAACGAGATGGTCCCTGCAGCGTTGGCGGGGCTGCCGGAAGCGCTGCGTCCGAGCGTGCGCCATCAGGCCGGCGAGCGCACGCTTGAGACGGCGCGTGCGGGCTATCGTGCGGTCGGTGTCGAGGCGGATATCGTCCCCTTTATCAGCGACATGGCCGCGGCTTACGGTTGGGCCGACCTCGTCGTCTGCCGGGCCGGTGCGCTCACGGTCTCGGAGCTGGCCGCCGCCGGCGTTGCCTCGGTTTTGGTGCCCTATCCGTTTGCGGTCGACGACCATCAAGTCGGCAACGCCCGCTATCTGGCCGATGTCGGCGCAGCGCGACTCGTCATTCAGCGCGATCTCACGGTTGCCGGTTTGACCGCACTGCTCCATGAATTGTTGGGCGATCGCGAGACCCTGTCGGCGATGGCCGATGCGGCCCGCGAGCGCGCGCAGCCGGATGCCGCCGGACGGATCGCGGCTGCTTGCTTAGAGGTTGCCGGTTGATGAACGCACATCTACAACATACCGCCGCCCGGATGGGGCGTGTTCGCCGACTCCACTTCGTCGGGGTCGGCGGCTCCGGCATGAGCGGCATCGCCGAGCTGATGGCCAATCTGGGCTACGAGGTTGCGGGTTCGGATCTGCGCGCGAGCGATGCGACGCGTCGCCTCGAGGGGTTGGGTGTCGAGATCTTCATCGGACACCGGGCCGAACAGGTCGCGGATGCCGACGCCGTCGTGGTGTCGAGCGCGATCGACGAGACCAATCCCGAGATTCAGCGTGCGCGCGCCGGACGTATCCCGATCGTGCGTCGTGCCGAGATGCTCGCCGAGCTGATGCGCTTCTACTACGGCGTCGCGGTGGCCGGCACTCACGGCAAGACGACGACGACCAGTCTGGTCGCAAGCATCCTGGCCGAGGGCGGGCTGGACCCGACCTTCGTGATCGGCGGTCGACTCAACAGCGCGGGCGCCAATGCCAAGCTGGGGACCACCAAATATCTGGTCGCCGAGGCCGACGAGAGCGACGCCTCGTTCCTCTATCTGCAGCCCATGATCTCGATCGTCACCAATATCGATGCCGATCACATGCGCACTTACGGCAACGACTTCAATCGGTTGCGCAGCACCTTCATGGAGTTTCTGCATCACCTGCCCTTCTACGGGCTCGCGGTGCTTTGCATCGACGACGACGAGATTCGCGCCTTGGTCGAGACCGTGCCGCGCCCCGTGCGCACCTACGGCACCCGTCCGGAGGCCGACGTGCGTGCGGTCGATATCCGGCAGGACGGCATGCGCACCCGCTTTCTCGTCGAGGCTCGGGACCTCGAGTCACCGTTGGAGATCGATCTCAACCTGCCCGGCCGGCACAACGTGCTGAACGCCTTGGCCGCGATCAGCGTCGCGCTCGAGCTGGGTGTCGAGGAGGAGGCGATCGCGCGCGCCCTGTCCCGCTTCGAAGGGGTTGGACGTCGCTTCATGATCAGCGAGCTGACCGACACACGCGGTCGCCGACTGCTCTTGGTCGATGACTACGGGCACCACCCGCGCGAGATTGCGGCCACGCTGGCGGCCGCGCGCGCCGGTTGGCCCGGACGCCGACTGGTCTTGGTCTTCCAACCCCATCGGTATACGCGGACCCAAGAGCAGTTCGAGGATTTCGTTGCGGTTCTGTCGAGCCCGGACGCGCTCGTCTTGTGCGAGGTCTACCCGGCCGGCGAGGCGCCGATCGCCGGTGCCGACGGGCGCGCACTGAGCCGTGCGATCCGTACGCGCGGCGAGCTGGATCCGGTGTTCGCACAGGCGATCGACGAGGTGCCGGGTCTTTTGGACAACCTGGCGCTCGACGGCGATATGGTGTTGGTGATGGGTGCCGGCGACATCGGCGGCCTGGCGGCACGTCTGCCGAGCCTGATGGTCCGGTCGGAGGCATGATGGGCGAGCTGCGCGAGGGCGAGCCGCTCTCCCGCCATACCAGTTGGCGGGTCGGCGGGCCTGCGCGCCGCTTCTATCGGCCGTCGGACGCGGCGGATCTGGCCACCTTCCTGGCGCGGCTCGACCCGCAGGAGCCGCTCTTGTGGCTTGGGCTCGGGAGCAATCTGCTGGTGGACGACGCTGGGTTTCCCGGCACCGTGATCCAGACCCAGGCATGTCTGACGCGTTTGGAGCGAAGGGGCGCGACCGGGATTCATGCCGAATCCGGTGTCTCCTGCGCCAAGGTGGCGCGTTTCGCCTCGCGGCACGATTTGGTCGGGTGCGAGTTTCTCGCCGGCATCCCCGGCACCATGGGTGGCGCGCTGGCCATGAATGCGGGCGCCTGGGGCGGCGAGACCTGGGTGCATGTGATTTCGGTGCGGACCATCGATCGCGTCGGTCGGATTCGCGAGCGGGTGCCGGGCGATTTCTCGATCGGCTACCGCGAGGTGGTCGGTCCTCCCGGCGAGTGGTTCCTGGACGTCGCGCTCGAGCTTGCCCCCGGCGACGGTCAGGCGGGGATGGCGCGGATTCGCGAGCTGCTCGACCGGCGTGCGCAGACGCAACCCGTGGGGTTACCGAGCTGCGGATCGGTGTTCCGCAATCCGCCCGGCGATCATGCCGCGCGTCTGATCGAGGCGGAAGGGCTCAAGGGTTATCGGATCGGCGGTGCTCAGGTGTCCGAGAAGCACGCGAATTTCATCATCAACACAGGCGAGGCCAGTGCCGCGGACATCCGCGAGCTGATCGACCTGGTGCAGCGTCGGGTCGAGGACGCCACCGGCGTCAGACTGGTGCCCGAGGTCAAACACATTTCCGGAGAGCATCCATGACACCAGAGAGAATCCAGGCGCGCGCTCGGTTCGGCAAGGTCGCAGTGCTCCTCGGCGGGCGCGCGGCGGAGCGCGAGATCTCGCTCAAGAGCGGAAGTGCCGTGCTGGCGGCTCTGCTGCGTCAGGGCATCGACGCCCATGCGTTGGATCCGGACGAGCGGGTTCTCGAACATCTGCGCACCGGCGGCTTCGATCGCGCCTTCATCATTCTGCACGGGCGCGGCGGCGAAGACGGTCAGATCCAGGGCGCCTTGGAGACCATCGGGATGCCCTACACGGGCTCCGGTGTGCTGGGCTCGGCGCTCGGCATGGACAAGTATCGCTGCAAGCTGGCCTGGGCCGGGTGCGGCCTGCCGACGGCCGCCTCGGCGCTGCTGCGCACGGACGCCGATCTGGCGGCTGCCGAGGCGCTCGGCTTCCCGCTCATGATCAAGCCGGTCCACGAGGGATCGAGCATCGGGATGGCGCGCGTCGAGGACACGGAGTCACTCGCCGAAGCCTGGCGCACGGCCCGGGGTTACGACGCCCTGGTCCTCGCCGAGCGGTGGATTCACGGCGCCGAGTACACCTGCGCCGTTCTCGGACAGGAGGCGCTCCCCATGATCCGGCTCGAAACGCCGCACGCCTTTTACGACTTCGAGGCCAAGTATCGGGCGGACAGCACGCGCTATCACTGCCCCTGCGGTCTGCCCGAAGCGGAGGAGTCACGTCTGCAGCGACTCGCGCTCGATGCCTTCGAGGCCACCGGCGCGAGTGGTTGGGGCCGGGTCGACCTGATGGTCGACGGGAGCGGGGAGCCGTTCCTACTGGAAATCAACACGGTGCCGGGCATGACCGACCACAGCCTCGTCCCGATGGCCGCGCAGGTGGCTGGGCTGGACTTCGACACCCTGGTTTGGCGAATCCTGGAGACGAGTCTCGACCGTGGCTGATCCGGCACGCATAAGCCCCCCGGTCGTGGAGGCGCGTCCGCGTCGCTCCGGACGTTGGCTCGCTCTGGTCGGGTTCCTCCTGATCTCGGTCATGGCGAGCGGCGTTTGGCTGCTCGGTCATTGGGAGCCGCAGTTGTTGCCCGTGCGCATCATCGCCGTGGAGGGCGAGCTGCATCATCACTCCTCGCGATTATTGCAGGAGACCATCAGCGAGCGGCTGCGCGGCGGCATCCTGACGGCGGATTTGAAGGATCTGAAGCAGGCGGCCGAGGACTTGGCCTGGGTCGGTCGCGCCACCGTGCGACGCGTCTGGCCGGATCGGCTGCAGGTCGAGGTCGAGGAGCATCGCCCGATCGCGCGCTGGAATCGCGACGGTCTGGTGACCGCCGAGGGCATCGTTTTTCGGCCTGGCACGGGCACGGTCCCGGCGGGTCTGCCGCTGCTCGAAGGCGAGGATCGACGTGCGCCGGAGGTGGCGAAGCGCTATGCGCAGTGGCGCGACGATCTGATGTTGATCGGCCATTTGATCCAGACCCTCTCGGTCGACCCGCGTGGGGCCTGGCGGGTCGAGCTGGTCATGGGGGTCGAGTTATATCTCGGCACGGAGGATGTCGATCAACGGCTTGCGCGCTATATCGCCAGCGCGACACAGTTGGAGGCGGCCGGGCAGCCGCTGGTGGTGGACCTGCGCTACAGCAACGGTTTCGCCGTGAAATGGGCAGCGAACGCCGAGCCGCAGGCTCGTGCGACAACGGATCGCCCGAGGCGATCCGGCAAACGAGGATAAGACCGGATGTCGAGACGTAACGACAAGAATCTATTGGTGGGGCTGGATATCGGGACCTCGAAGGTGGCCGCCTTGGTCGGCGAGCTCAAGGACGACAACCAGATCGAGATCATCGGTATCGGCACGCACCCCTCGCGGGGGCTGAAGAAAGGCGTGGTCGTCGACATCGAGTCGACCGTCCAGTCGATTCAGCGCGCGGTCGAAGAGGCCGAGCTGATGGCGGGCTGCGAGATCCACTCGGTGCATGCCGGGATCGCCGGCAGCCACGTGCGCAGCCTCAACTCGCACGGCATCACCGCGATCAAGGAGGTCGAGGTGACGCAGGCCGACGTCGACCGGGTCATCGATGCGGCACGTGCGGTGGCGATCCCGGCCGATCAGAAGATCCTGCACATCCTGCCGCAGGAATTCATCATCGACGACCAGGAGGGCATCCGCGAGCCGATCGGGATGTGCGGGGTGCGGCTGGAAGCCCGCGTGCACATGGTCACGGGTGCGGTGAGTGCCGCACAAAACATCATCAAGTGCATCCGGCGCTGCGGACTCGAGGTCGACGACCTGGTTCTCGCGCAGCTGAGCTCGAGCTATTCGGTGCTCGGCGACGACGAGAAGGAGCTCGGCGTCTGTGTCGTCGACATCGGCGGCGGGACGACGGATCTTGCCGTCTTCACCGACGGGGCGATTCGCCACACCGCGGTGATTCCGATCGCCGGCGATCAGGTGACCAACGACATCGCGGTGGCGCTGCGCACGCCGACGCAGCATGCCGAGCTGATCAAGGTCAAGCATGCCTGCGCCTTGGCGCAGCTGGCGGCCAACAGCGAGTCCATCGAGGTGCCGAGCATCGGCGATCGCCCGCCGCGGCGACTCTCGCGCCAAACCCTGGCCGAGGTGGTGGAGCCGCGCTACGAAGAGCTTCTGACCCTGCTGCACAACGAGCTGCGCCGCAGCGGTTTCGAGGATCTGGTCGCGGGAGGCGTGGTGCTGACCGGCGGCAGCTCGAAGATGGACGGACTGATCGAGCTGGCCGAGGAGGTCTTCCACATGCCGGTTCGGCTCGGGGTCCCGCAGTACGTGATCGGGATGGACGAGGTGGTGAACAATCCGATCTATTCGACCGGCGTCGGCCTGCTGATGTACGCGCGTCAGCACCGCTTTTCGCGGCGGCCCGAGATCGGTGATTCCGCCGGATTGCGAGGCGCGTGGTCGCGGATGCGGAGCTGGTTCCAGGGCAATTTTTAGTTAAACCGCGTACGGTGCGACATGCGGTGTTGGCCTGTCGGGCGAGCCTTGCACAGATCCGGGCGTGTCGCAGTTCACGCGGTTTAAGTGGGCGGTTGATTCTGCTCCGGGGCTCATGCCCCGTCGCAGGTAGGTTGGGATGGGGTGTTCAATCAAACCCTATCGGTCGGGGGCCGCGGCCTGCGGTCCGGGGCTGCGGCACATGTCGTGTCGTGGCGGTGTCGGGGGGGCGTGCGCGCTGAAGCGTGCACGTACGAGGTTTCATAGGTCGTGCAACAAACGAATTCGAGAGGAGACAACAGCATGTTTGAGCTCATGGATACCCACAGTCAGAACGCTGTCATCAAGGTTGTCGGGGTCGGTGGCGGCGGCGGGAACGCGGTCAACCACATGGTCGCGGCCACCATCGAAGGGGTGGACTTCATCTGCGCCAACACGGACGCGCAGGCGCTGAAGAGCTCGCAGGTGAAGACGATCCTTCAGCTCGGCGCCGGTATCACCAAAGGCTTGGGCGCCGGTGCCGACCCCGAGGTGGGGCGCAATTCCGCGATGGAGGATCGCGATCGGATCCAAGAGGCCCTCGACGGCGCGGACATGGTCTTCATCACTGCGGGCATGGGCGGCGGGACCGGCACGGGTGCGGCCCCGGTCGTGGCGCAGGTGGCCAAGGAGCTCGGCATCCTCACGGTTGCCGTCGTCACCAAGCCGTTCCCGTTCGAGGGGACCAAACGTCGCCGCATCGCCGAGGAAGGCATCGCGGAGTTGGCCAAGCACGTCGACTCCTTGATCACGATCCCCAACGAAAAGCTCTTGGCGGTGCTGGGTAAGGACATGAGCCTGCTCGGTGCCTTCAGTGCCGCCAACGACGTGCTGTTGCATGCAACGCAGGGCATCGCCGAGCTGATCACCCGTCCGGGCTTGATCAACGTCGACTTCGCCGACGTCAAGACGGTGATGTCCGAGATGGGTGTTGCCATGATGGGAACGGGCGCTGCGCGCGGCGAGCATCGTGCTCGCGAGGCCGCTGAGGCGGCCATCCGCAGCCCGCTCTTGGAGGACATCGACCTCGCCGGAGCGAAGGGCATCCTGGTCAACATCACCGCCGGATTGAGTCTGACGATCGGCGAGTTCGACGAGGTCGGCAACACGGTGCGTGATTTCGCCGACGACGATGCGACCGTCGTGGTCGGCACCGTGATCGACCCGGCGCTGGACGACGAGCTGCGTGTCACTGTCGTGGCGACCGGCTTGGGCGAGCGTCGTGTCACGCTCAAGCGGCAAGGTGCCCAAGAGGCCGCCGCAATGCACCTGGTCAGCGGTGGCAACAACGAGACTGCACCCAACTACAACGATCTCGGTCGTCCCGCCATCTATCGTCGCGGCGGCGCCGCGGCGGTCGCCGAGGCGGTCGTGGAGAGCGATCTCGACTATCTCGATATTCCGGCGTTTCTGCGCCGGCAGGCGGATTGATCAGGGGTTTCCCTGTATCAAATAGTTCTTCTAAAACAGTCGCCTTCAAAAAGGTTCGTTGTTGATCTTGATAAACGTCGGGGAAAACCCTAAGCTTGTCGGCAGGTGGCTCGCATGCGAGCCGCAAAACAACATGACGAATGGAAAACGATCGTGGTTCCGGCACGGATTCGCTGGGCCACGTTCGGTCGTCGATCAGCCGGCAACGGATGCCGATAGCCGCCACGGCTTGCGATGGGAGACCTCGACCGATGCTCAAGCAGCGTACCTTGAAGAATGTGATCCGGGCGACCGGCGTCGGCCTGCATACCGGCGAGAAGATCCCCCTGACCTTGCGGCCGGCGGCTCCCGATACGGGCATCATTTTCCGTCGGGTCGACTTGGACGTGCCTGTCGAGATCAAGGCGACACCCTTCAACGTGGGCGATACTCGGCTGTCCACCACGCTGGTCAAGGGCGATGTTCGCGTCTCGACGGTCGAGCACCTACTGTCGGCCTTTGCCGGACTCGGGATCGACAATGCATATGTGGATGTCGGCGCGGCAGAGGTGCCGATCATGGACGGCAGTGCCGGGCCCTTCGTGTTCCTGGTGCAGTCGGCCGGGATGGAAGAACAGAATCGCGCCAAGCGCTTTATCCGAATCAAGCGGCCGGTCGAGGTGCGCGACGGCGACAAGTTCGCACGCTTTTCGCCTTACAACGGCTTCAAGGTCGAGTTTTCGATCGACTTCGACCATCCCGCATTCCACGCGCGGTCCAATCGGGCGATCGTGGATTTCTCGACCTCATCGTTCGTGAAGGAGGTGAGTCGGGCGCGAACCTTCGGTTTCCTGCGCGAGATCGAGGCATTGCGTGCACAGAATCTTGCCCTGGGCGGCAGTCTGGACAACGCGGTCGTCGTGGACGAATACCGTGTGCTCAACGACGAAGGTTTGCGCTACGAAGACGAGTTCGTGAAGCACAAGATCCTGGATGCGATCGGCGACCTCTATCTTTTAGGCCATACCCTGATCGGGTCCTTCCAGGCACACAAGTCAGGGCATGCGCTCAACAACAACCTCCTGCGTGCGCTGGTGGCCGACGTCGACGCCTGGGAAGAGGTGGTGTTCGAGGACTCCGCCGAGTCTCCCATCTGCTATGCGCACCCGGTGGCGCTGGCTTAGTCCGCCTTCGGAGCAGGGGTCTCGCCGGCGCCGGGCGATCCAGGCGACTCATCCCCTACGTCCCCGGCCGTCGCCCTGGCG
>NZ_JAABRP010000019.1 GCF_011390875.1 Thiocapsa sp. | reverse complement strand
TGATGCGCAGGGTACGCAACGCCTCGACCAGATGAAGCTCGCGATAATCGAGCTCGAAGAAATCTTCGTAGCCGGCCAGGACGTCGGCGAGCTGCCCGCTCATCTCCTCGCGATCGCCCGAGAGCAGCATCCAGAGATCCTGGATGGCCGGGCCCATGCGCGCGTCGTCGAAGTCGACGAAGTGCGGGCCGGCGTCCGTCCAGAGCATGTTGCCGCGGTGACAGTCCCCGTGCAGCCGGATCAAGGCCGGCGCGCCGGCGCGTGCGTAGCACGCGCGCACGCCGCCGAGCGCCTGCTCGACGACGCTGCTGTAGGCGGGAAGCAGGTCCTTCGGGATCCAATCGTGCGCCAACAGAAAGGCCCGCGGCTCTTCGCCGAACGTGTCGATGTCGAGCGTCGGGCGGTGCGCGAAGGGCTCAAGTGCGCCGATCGCATGGATGCGTCCGAGCAGACGCCCGAGCCACTCGAGGACGCTCGGGTCGTCGAGTTCGGGTGTGCGACCACCCCGCCGGGGCGTGAGCGAGAAGCGGTGGCCGGCATAGGCGTGCAGGGTATGGCCGGCGATAATCGACGGCGGCACTGCCGGGATTTCGTGCTCGGCCAGCGTTCGGGTGAAGCTGTGCTCCTCCAAGATGGCCGCGTCGCTCCAGCGTTCCGGCCGGTAGAACTTGGCGATGAGCGGCTGCGCATCCTCGATCCCGATCTGATAGACGCGATTCTCGTAACTGTTGAGTGCGAGCATGCGACCGTCTGTCGGCAGCCCGAGGCTCTCGATCGCGGTGAGCACGAGATCCGGGCTGAGATCGGCGTAGGGGGTGGGATTGGGCGTTATCATGATCGGATTCTAACGGATCCCGATCCGCGGGGTCGGAAAACGGATCCGGGTTCGAGGAACCGTGGGAGCACCAACGTCATGTATCGACATTCGAAACAGCTCGGCATTTGGCCGGCCGCTCTGCTTATTGTACTCAGCGTGTCGTCCGCCCGGGCCGAGACGCTGCGCTTCTTCGCTGCGGGCGATCTGCCCTATTTCGCCGCAGAGACCGAACAGCTTCGCGATCTCTTCGACACGGCCGAGGCCGATGGGGCGCCGTTTCTGATCCATGTCGGCGACATCAAGTCAGGCAGCAGCCCCTGCACGGACGCCAACCTCAAGGAGGTCGCGGATCTCTTTCGGGCGCGGGCCGTGCCCGTCGTTTTCACGCCCGGCGACAACGAGTGGACCGATTGTCATCGCGAGCGTGCCGGCGCCAAGGATCCGCGGGAGCGTCTGGCGCGGGTGCGCGAGGTGTTCTACGCAGATCCGGCCGTGCTCCGGCTCGATCGTCTTGATACCGTGCGCGGCGCGGGTGCCGACGCGACCGACTATCCCGAGAACTACATCTTCATCCGCGACGGGGTCCTCTTCGTCACGGTCCATGTCGTCGGCAGCAACAACGGCTACGCGCCCGATAACCCGGCCGCCGTCGCTGAATTCGAGGCACGCGATGCCGCGAACGTGCGTCTCCTGCGCCAAGCGGCCGAGCTGGCAGGGGAGCGCGATGCGATCGCGATCGTCATCGTCTTTCAAGCGAATCCGCAATTCGAGAAGACCCGGCCGGCGCGCGGTTTCGTTCAGCTGCGGCGTGCGCTCGTCGAGCTGATGGGCGCCTATCCCGGACCGGTGCTTGCAATCCACGGCGACACGCATCGCTTCAAGCACGATCGCCCCCTAATCGATCCCGCGACGGGCGAACCCTTCGAGCGCTTCGTGCGAGTCGAGGTGCCGGGCTCGCCGGTGGTCGGTGGGGTCTGGATCAGTGTCGACCCGCAGGCGGAGGAGCCGTTCGGGGTCAGCGAGATGTATCCGATTTCGCTGGATCGGTTGATGCAGGAGTAAACCTCGGGTGTCCGCCGCGCGGGACGCCCATGGTTATCGAATCAATCTGCGTCCCTGAGTGCGCCGGACACATCCATTGCATCGTGCAGCAGGCGGATGACCTGGATATCGCCGTCCGGCGCGACGCGATAGACGAGGAGATGCCTGGCAGGTTGGCCACGCCGGGCGATGTGGAAGGTGCGAATCCCGGGCCGAATCTCATCGCGCGCACGGCTTGCCGGAGGTTCCGGACTGTCGAGCAAATCGCCGAGCGCGTTCTCGATGAGGAGCCGATAGTGCCGGCGCTGCTTCTCCCCCCAACGTTTTCCGCTGTGCTGCAACGCCCCCGCGATATCCCTGCGCGCAGATGCGGAGATGACGAGCTTTGTCATCTCGACCGCGGAATCTCGGCCGGCTCGATGCTGTCGAGATAGTCGGCGATCTCCGCCCGCGTACCGACAGGCTGAAAGCGACCTTCGTCGAGATCACGCAGACCGATATCCACGGCCTCTCGGAGTGCTTCCAAGCGCGCGGCATCCTCGGCCACGCGTTGTTCGAGTAACCGCAGGCCTTCGCGCAGCACTTCGCTGGCGTTCTGGTACCGACCGCTGTCGACAAGGCTGCCGATCAGTGATTCTTGATGATCCGTGAGAACGACGTTTCGCGTAGGCATGGTTCTCTTCTCCTCACCGTTTGCAGGTCGAGGCTAGCAGGAATTGGCATCATCTGCCAATGCGGTGCCGAGCCCGGTCCTCAACCTCTCGTCCGGCCGCCGTCCGATACCCCGCGCTCGTTGACATGCTGCGCCGCCGCAATTGAGTTTGACTGCCCCGGCGTTTATGCTTCGCGATTCGTTTTTGTTTCGAGGCCGGAGCCATGGGTGCCAAGACCCTCTACGCTAAACTTTGGGACGAGCATGTCGTCCATCTCGACGAGAACGGCACGGCCCTGCTCTACATCGACCGCCAGCTCGTGCATGAGGTGACCTCGCCGCAGGCCTTCGAGGGGCTGCGTCTGGCCGGTCGGCGTCCATGGCGGGTCGCGGCGAATCTGGCCGTGCCGGATCACAACGTGCCGACGCGCGATCTTGCGGCCGGCATTACCGATCCGGTCTCCAAGATCCAGGTCGAGACGCTCGACAGCAACTGCGCCGAGTTCGGGATCACCGAGTTTCGGATGTCGGATCCGCGCCAAGGCGTGGTGCACGTGATCGGCCCGGAGCAGGGCTTTACCCTGCCGGGTACGACCGTCGTCTGCGGCGACTCCCACACCTCGACCCACGGTGCCTTCGGTGCGCTCGCGTTCGGCATCGGCACCTCCGAGGTCGAGCATGTGCTCGCGACCCAGTGCCTGATCCAACGCAAGTCCAAGACGCTCCTGATCAGCATCGACGGGCAGGTCGGTCCGGGCGTCACCGCCAAGGACATCGTGCTTGCCATCATCGGCGAGATCGGCACGGCCGGCGGGACGGGCTCGGTGATCGAATTTGCCGGCGACGCCATCCGCGCACTCTCGATGGAAGGGCGCATGACCGTCTGCAACATGGCGATCGAGGCCGGCGCGCGGGCGGGACTGATCGGCGTCGACGAGAAGACGATCGAGTATCTGCGCGGCCGTCCCTATTCCCCGACCGGCGAGCTCTTCGAGCAGGGAGCCGCCCATTGGCGCACGCTGGTCAGTGACCCCGGAGCCCATTTCGATCGTGTGGTCCGGATGGACGCGGCGGCCATTCAGCCGCAGGTCACCTGGGGGACCTCGCCCGAGATGGTGGTCCCGATCGATGGTCAGGTCCCGGATCCGCAGCATGAGCAGGACCCGGTGCGGGCCGAGGGCATCCGCCGTGCGCTCGATTACATGGGTCTCGAGCCCGGCACCGCGATCCGCGATATCCGCCCGGATAAGATCTTTATCGGATCCTGCACCAATTCGCGGATCGAAGATCTGCGTGCCGCCGCCGAAGTCGTCAAGGGCCGCAAGGTCGCCGACAGCATCCAACTGGCGCTGGTCGTGCCCGGGTCCGGCCTGGTCAAGGCGCAGGCCGAGTCCGAGGGGCTGGACCGCATCTTCACCGAGGCCGGTTTCGAGTGGCGCGAGCCCGGATGCTCCATGTGTCTGGCGATGAACGCCGATCGGCTCGAGCCGGGCGAACGCTGCGCCTCCACATCCAACCGCAATTTCGAGGGCCGGCAGGGTCAAGGGGGTCGGACCCATCTGGTCAGCCCCGCGATGGCCGCCGCCGCCGCGGTGACCGGTCACTTCGTCGACGTGAGGGAGCTCTGATGGAACCCTTCCAAAACTTCACCGGCATCGTCGCGCCGCTCGATCGCTCGAACGTCGACACCGACGCCATTATCCCGAAGCAGTTCCTGAAGAGCATCGCGCGCACCGGCTTCGGGCCCTATCTCTTCGACGAGCTTCGCTATCTGGATCGCGGCGAGCCGGGGATGGACTGCACGAACCGGCCGCTCAACCCGACCTTCGTGTTGAACGACCCGAGATACGCGGGCGCGCAGATCCTGCTCGCTCGCGAGAACTTCGGCTGCGGCTCTTCGCGCGAGCATGCGCCCTGGGCGATCGCCGATTTCGGGCTGCGCGTCATCATCGCACCGAGCTTTGCCGACATCTTCCACAACAACTGCTTCAAGAACGGTCTTCTGCCGATCGTGCTTGCGCCGAAGATCGTCGACGACCTCTTCGCTCGTGCGAACGGTGTCCAAGCACTGCGGATCAGCGTCGATCTTCCCGAGCAGGTGCTCGTGCTGGACGACGGCACCCGCATTGCGTTCGACGTCGAGGCAGGCAACAAAGAACGTCTGCTCAAGGGCCTGGACGACATCGGCGTAACCTTGGAGCAGGCCGATGTCATCCGTGCCTACGAGGAGCGCCGTCGGGGCGAGGCGCCCTGGCTCTTTTCCGCGCCGCAGCCCGGATTGAGCGTTTGATTCGCTGCCATCTTGAGATGGTTATGTGAGACCTTGGTGCTTGGAGGATGGGTTTCGCTGCGCTCTCGGGATGGATATGTGAGACCTTGGCGCTTGGAGGATGGGTTTCGCTGCGCTCTACCCATCCTACGTCTTTCGGTTGTTTTTGAATCGTTGTCAAACCGCGCCGGCTCCGACAGTCGTCGGAGCCGGCGCGGTTAAGCCACACCAACAAACGACGCATACCGCACCGGGCGCGGTTTAAGAGCGGCATACCACGAGACTGGATTAAGCGAGAAACCATTGAGCAAAAAGATATTGGTGTTGGCGGGTGACGGGATCGGCACGGAGATCGTGGCCGAGGCCGTGAAGGTTCTGAATGTCCTGCAAGCCGAAGGGGCCATCGATGTCTCCCTGCAGGATGGCTTGGTCGGTGGTGCGGCCTACGACGCCGCCGGCGATCCGCTGCCCGAGGAGACGCTCGCGGCCGCGCGTGCATCGGATGCCGTGCTGCTCGGTGCGGTGGGCGGGCCCAAGTGGGAGCCGCTGCACATCTCCAAGCGTCCCGAGAAGGGACTGCTCGGCCTGCGAGCGGGTCTCGGTCTCTTTGCCAACCTGCGCCCGGCGATTCTCTATCCGCAGCTGGCCGATGCCTCCACGCTCAAGCCCGAGGTGGTCTCCGGGCTGGACATGATGATCGTGCGCGAGCTCACCGGCGACATCTACTTCGGCCAGCCGCGCGGGGTCGAGACCCTGCCGTCGGGCGAGCGTCGCGGCTTCAACACCATGGTCTACACCGAGTCAGAGGTGGAGCGCATCTGCCGGGTCGCCTTCGACATCGCCATGAAGCGCGGCAAGAAGGTCTGCTCGGTGGACAAGGCGAACGTGCTGGAATGCACCGAAATGTGGCGCGAGGTCGCGACCAAGACGGCCGCCGACTATCCGGAGATCCAGCTCTCGCACATGTACGTGGACAATGCGGCGATGCAGCTGGTGCGCGCGCCCAAACAATTCGACGTGATGGTGACAGGCAACATCTTCGGTGACATCCTCTCGGACTGTGCGGCCATGCTGACCGGCTCCATCGGCATGCTGCCCTCGGCGTCCTTGAACGAGAAAGGGCAGGGCATGTACGAGCCGATCCACGGCTCCGCACCCGACATTGCCGGCAAGGGCGTCGCCAATCCGCTTGCCACCATCCTCTCGGTCGCCATGATGCTGCGCTATTCGCTCGACGCCGCACCCGCAGCCGAGCGCATCGAGGCCGCAGTCTCAAACGTCCTCGACCAGGGCCTGCGCACCGCCGACATCATGTCGAGCGGCATGCGTCAGGTCGGCACCGCCGAGATGGGCGACGCGGTGGTGGCTGCGCTTTAGGAGCCGCCGGCCCGGTTGTGCTGACGATAGGAAGCGCAACTCGCGCCGAGGGTTCGTTGTGCCTCGCGGGGCTCGGCACAACCTACGCGGCCGGCGGCAGGAGGCAGAACGACAGACACAAGTATCCACGATAACGGAGTACCTCAATGAAGCGTGTCGGATTCATCGGCTGGCGTGGCATGGTCGGCTCGGTCTTGATGGACCGCATGCGGGCGGAGGGCGATTTCGACCTGATCCCGGAGGCGGTCTTCTTCACCACCTCGCAGGTCGGTCAGCCGGGTCCGGACGTGGGGCAGGGTGCGCGTCCGCTGCAGGACGCCGAGTCCATCGATGCGCTGCGCGAGATGGACCTCATCCTGACCTGTCAGGGCGGGGACTACACCAAGGCGATCTACCCCAAGCTGCGCGCCACCGGCTGGGACGGCTATTGGATCGACGCCGCCTCGGCGCTGCGCATGGACTCGAATGCGACCATCATCCTGGATCCGGTCAACCAGCCCGTGATCGATGCCGCACTGGAGCAGGGCAAGCGCGACTTCATCGGCGGCAACTGCACCGTGAGCCTCATGCTGATGGCGATCGGCGGACTCTTCCGCGAGGGTCTGGTCGAATGGGTCAGTGCCATGACCTATCAGGCGGCCTCCGGAGCGGGTGCCAAGAACATGCGCGAGCTGCTGTCCCAGATGGGCGCGCTGCACGGCGCGGTGATGCCGCTCCTGGACGATCCCGCCTCCGCGATCCTGGAGATCGATCGTCGCGTCACGGAGACCATGCGCGGAAAAGCGTTTCCGACCGAGAACTTCGGGGCTCCGCTGGCCGGCAGTCTGATCCCCTGGATCGACACCGCCCTGCCGAACGGTCAGAGCCGCGAGGAATGGAAGGGCATGGCCGAGACCAACAAGATCCTCGGTCGCGAGGGTGATCCCGTGCCGATCGACGGTCTGTGCGTGCGCGTCGGTGCCATGCGCTGCCACAGTCAGGGCCTGACCATCAAGCTGACGCGTGATTGCTCGATCGCGCAGATCGAGCAGATCATCGCGGCGTCCAACGACTGGGTGCGGCTCATCCCCAACGATCGGCAAGAGACGGTACGCGACCTGTCGCCCGCGGCGGTAACCGGTACCCTGACCGTCCCGATCGGGCGGATCCGCAAGATGAACCTGGGCGAGCGCTATCTCGCCGCCTTCACGGTCGGCGATCAGTTGCTCTGGGGCGCTGCCGAGCCCCTGCGACGGATGCTGCGCATCCTGCTCGCGCGCTGATCCGGTCGCGTTCGGCGCCCGAAGACCGAAGCCGTTCTTGGTGTGCACCGACGCGTTCGGATATAGTCCGCTTGCTTCAGGGAAATTCGGGCCGGACGAGCCATCGGCCGCCGGCTCTCCCAATCCCGGCGGTCCGATGCCGCCAGCGCACGAGGGAGGCGGATGTCTCGTCAGGTCATTCAGGCGTCGATCGTAATCCTTGCCTTTATCGGCGCTGATGCGTTTGGACTCGGCCTTGGAGGATTACGCACCGAGTCCGCCCTTAACCAGCCTTTCGTCGGCGAAATCGATCTCTTCGACGTCAAATCCGACGAGCTCGATACCATCAAGGCGACTCTCGCCGGCGCAGATGCCTTTGAGAAATCCGGGGTCGAGCGTTATCACTTTCTGACCGGTCTCGTCTTCACGCCGGAGGAGTCTGCGCAGGGCGGTGCAGTGATCCGTGTGACGAGCCGCGAGCCGATCCGCGAGCCCTTCATGGATTTTCTCGTCGAGGTCGTCTGGCCGGCCGGTCAAATGGTCAAGGAGTTTACAGTCCTCTTGGATCCGCCGTCGATGTCCGAGCGGCGCGCGCCCGAGGTGCGGCCGCCCGCCATCGCGGATCGGCGAGCAGCGGCGCCTGCGTCGAGACCTCGATCGGCCGCGCCCTCCGAGCCGGCGCCGCAGCGCAGCGATGCTTCCGATCGTACCCCCTCGCAGCCCGCCCGCCGGATTCCAAGCGGGCCGGATGGATTCCCCGCCTATTTCGGTCCCGTGCCTTCGGGTGCGGGTCTGTTGCGACTGGCGCGCGGCGGCCAACCGACTGGCGCGACAACGGCCCAGACCGCCCTGGCGCTGTATCGCAACAATCAGGATGCCTTTATCGGAGGCGACATCGACCGTTTGATCGCCGGCAAGACGCTGGTGATCCCGACGCATTCCGAATTGTTTGCGCTCGACGAGGCTGCGGCCGCGACGGAGCTTCAGGCCGCGCTGCAGGGCGGTGCGGTGCGTCGCTCGCCCATCACCGAGGTTGCGCGGATCGACGACGCGGAAGCGGCGCAGAGCGCGCGGCTGCGCATTGCCGGCGCAGCCGCCGCTGCGGTTCCCGGCCCCCTTGATGTGCCGCCGACGCCATCCGCGGATGAGGCCGCACCGGACGCGGGTGTTCCGCTGTCACCGAGGGCAGATCTGGAGCAGGAGCTCCTGCTGGTGATCGAGGCGAGCGAGTCCGCCCGTCAGGAGACCGAAGAACTTCGAGAGCGCGTCCGTGACCTGGAGACCCAGCTCGCGGACATCCAGACCCTGCTCCAGTTGAGAAATGCCGAGCTGGCGCGCCTTCAAGGGGACGCGTCGGGCGAATCAGTGGGGATCGCGATCGATTCCGAAGGTCCGGAGCAGACGCCCGATCCGCTGGCCGTCGAAGCGGATACCGACGCAAACGGCAGTGAGGGGCCGATCGCGGAGCCTGCTTCGGAATCGATCACGGAGGAGATCGAGGCGGATCCCGACGACGCTTCGGTGGTCGTCGATGCGGGCGTCGAGCCGAGCGTTGCCGAGGTGGAAACCGACATCGTCGCGGGCAGCGACAACGACACCCCACCGGCGGCGGTCGACGTCGAGGAGGTCGAGATTTCGGCGGCAACCGACCCAGCGGCCACCTCGGCTTGGCATGACTATCTGCTCCCGCTGGCCGGTTTCGCGGGTGTGACCGCCATCGGCGTCCTCATGATCTCGTTGTTGTCGGCGCGCCGTCGTCGCCGCGAGCAGGAGGAGAACGAAGACGAATGGAGTATCGACTCCGGCGTCCTCGATTTCCCGGAGCAAGAACCGCCGCCAGAGCCATCGCCGTCCGAGCCTGCAGCGCCGGGGCCTGTCGGGCGTGAGCCGGCTGCACCCGAACGGCGGCCCGCCGATGTAGCGGCCAGCTCCCCGGCCGACGCCGGTCGCGCGCCACCGAGCGAGCCGGGACCCGCTGCGCCCGAGCCGACGGACCAAGATCTGCAGAGCGACTCCGGGTTGCTGATGCCGTCCTCCCACCTGACCTCGTTCGGGCATTTCGAGGCGGAGACCGACGAGGCCGATGCGCTCTCCGAGGCCGATATCTACATCGCCTACGGCCGTTACAAGGAGGCCGAGGACCTGCTGAAGCGTGAGCTCAAACGCTCGCCCGAACGTCTCGACGTACGATTCAAGCTGGCGGAGGTCTATGCCGGGTCCGAGAATCCCGAGGCGTTGCGCAAGCTCATGCACCACCTCAAGGCCACCGGCGCGGACACCGCGGAGCCGGCGCGCTGGCAGCGCCTAGGCGCCATCGCCGCGGTGGTCGAGCAAGGCGGGACCTGGGACCCCGGGGCCACGATGCCCATTACCGAGGCGACCGGCATCCCGGCACAGGAGACGGGTCCGGATCTCGCTGCTTTGGAGGGTGCCGCCGATTCGTTGTCCGGCGAGTCACGCGAGGACGAAAACGACTTCTTCCGGCTCGATCTCGGCGAGATCGAGTCCGCACCTCGTCCCGCGCGGACTTCCGGGACGGCGACACCGTCCCCGATGGCCAAGACGCCGTCCCCGCCGACGCCGACGCAGGACGAGGATCTTCCCCTGTTGTTCGACGACTCCGCGCTGAACGATTTGCCCGAGCTGTCCGGTCTGCAGGACCTGTCCGCACCGCTGAGCACCGAGGATCGGGATCGGCAGCGCGGGCCTTCCGAAGAGTCCGACTTGGTCCTGACGCTGGATGATCTTCGCGACTCCCGCGATTTGGATCTCGACGCCTTCCTGGACGCCGGACCGCCGCCGGTGGACACGCCGCAGGTGAACACGCCCGGGGCACAGCCCGAAGCGTCGCTGCCGAGCCCGGGGGTCCCGAAGAACGAGGTCGGTCCTTCCGCAGGCGATGCGCTCGGCAGCGCACCGTTGCCGGATGGGCTTGCGCACCCGGACGATGGGCTCTCCGAGCAATGGGCGATGGATTCCGGGATCTGGGACGAGAATGCTACCAAGCTCGACCTCGCGCGGGCCTACATCGATATGGACGACCTTGCCTCCGCGCGGGACATCCTCCAGGAAGTCATCGCGGATGGTCGCGAGGAGCAACGCCGCGAGGCGCAGGACATGCTGAGGACCCTCGCCTGAATGCCGAGGTGGACCCGGTTTCGATGACCCCACAGATACCGGCGCCGACAGCCGATCCGAGTCTCGAGTCGACCTCCGCGCCCGACGGATCGGGGCCGGTCGCTGCGGCGAACCCGCAACGGATCGCCATGGGTATCGAGTACGACGGATCGGCCTTTCGCGGTTGGCAGATCCAGGTCGGCGTGCGCAGCGTACAGGCGACGCTCGAAGAGGCGATCGGCCGGGTCGCCGATCATCCGATCCGCGCCCAGTGTGCCGGGCGCACCGATGCCGGCGTGCATGCCGAAGAGCAGGTGGTGCATTTCGACACCACGGCCCGCCGCAGCGAGCGTGCCTGGGTGCTCGGGACCAACGTCAATCTTCCGCCCGATGTCGCCGTGCGCTGGGCCTGTCCGGTCGATCCGCGGTTCCATGCCCGTTTCGACGCGCAGGCCCGTCACTACCGCTACCTGATCATGGTGCGTCCGACGCGCTCGCCCCTGCAGCGCGATCGCGCCGTCTGGAGCCACCGGCCCTTGGATATCGAGCGCATGCGCGAGGCCGGACAGGCACTCGTCGGCGTTCACGACTTTTCCAGCTTTCGCGCGGTCGCCTGTCAGGCGAAGAGCCCGATCCGTCATCTGCACTATCTGGAGCTGAGCGAGACGGATGGCCTCATTCAATTGCGGGTTGGTGCCAACGGGTTTTTGCACCATATGGTGCGCAACATCGCCGGCGTGCTGATGACGATCGGCCGCGGCGAGGCGCCGGTCGACTGGACGCGCGAGCTTCTGGAGCTGCGCGACCGCCGTCTCGGCGGTGTGACCGCCCCACCCCAAGGGCTCTATTTCATTCGCGCCGACTACCCGGAAGCGTTTCAACTGCCGTCCGGTCCGGCGCCGGCACCATCGACGGATCAGCACCATGTCCCACGCTCTTGTTTGTAATCACCTGAACCGCGTCGACTCGACGCTCGCATGTCGCTCCGACGCGCGATGCTCCGGCTCCCGTTGTGCCGTCGCTCAGGGATGCGGTTCAGTACGCATTCGCCAATCGTGAGAACCCGCGTTAAGATTTGCGGCCTGACGCGTCGGGCCGACGTGGATGCGGCGGTTGCCGCTGGGGTCGACGCGGTCGGCTTTGTCTTCCATCCGCCAAGTCCGCGTGCGGTGTCGCCGCAGGACGCCCGCGACCTCTGCGCCGGGTTGCCGCCATTCGTGACGGCGGTCGGGCTCTTTGTCGATGCCTCCCCCGAGCAGATCCGCTCGACCCTGGATCGGGTTCCGCTCGAGCTGCTGCAATTCCACGGAGAGGAGGCCCCGGAGTTCTGCGCGTCCTTCGGCCGGCGATGGATCAAGGCAATACGGATGCGTCCGGGCGTGGATCTGGCCGAGGAGCAGAGACGTTACGGCCGCGCCGCCGGGATTCTGCTCGACGCCTTCGATCCGGCTCGTCCGGGTGGGACCGGGCAACGCTTCGATTGGGATCGGATCCCGACGGCCCTTGCGACGTCGATCGTCCTCGCGGGCGGTCTGGATGTCGAGAATGTCGGAGAGGCGATCCGCCGGGTCCGCCCGTTCGGTGTCGACGTGAGCGGCGGTGTAGAGGCGTCCAAGGGCGTCAAGGACCATGACAAGATTCATGATTTCATGCAGAGGGTGAACGATGTCGACTTCTCCTGATCATCTCGGCTTGGCCGGCTTCGATTCGGCCGGCGCGCCGCACGCATCGTCCGGTGCTTACAATTGGCCGGACGCCGGAGGTCATTTCGGACCCTACGGCGGGATGTTTGTCCCCGAGACCCTCATGCATCCGCTCGAAGAGCTGCGCACGGCTTACGAGCGCTACATGGCCGATCCCCAGTTCCAAGCGGAACTCGATGCCGACCTGCAAGACTATGTCGGCCGGCCCTCGCCCCTCTATCACGCCGAGCGCTGGAGCCGCGAGCTCGGCGGTGCGCAGATCTTTCTCAAGCGCGAGGACCTTAATCACACCGGCGCGCACAAGGTCAACAACACCATCGGTCAGGCGCTGCTCGCGCGGCGCATGGGCAAGACGCGCATCATCGCCGAGACCGGAGCCGGTCAGCACGGCGTGGCCAGCGCGACCGTGGCGGCGCGGCTCGGGTTGGAATGTGTCGTCTATATGGGCGAGGTCGATATCGCCCGCCAAGAGGCCAACGTCTATCGCATGCGCCTGCTCGGGGCGCGCGTGGTCTCGGTCACCTCCGGCTCGCGCACGCTCAAGGATGCGCTCAACGAAGCGATGCGCGACTGGGTGACGAACATCGACAATACCTTCTATATCATCGGAACCGTTGCCGGTCCGCATCCCTATCCGGCCATGGTCCGGGATTTCCAGGCGGTCATCGGTCGCGAGGCCCGTGCACAGATGCTGGCGCGCAGCGGGCGTCTTCCCGATGCTTTGGTCGCCTGCGTGGGCGGCGGCTCCAACGCCATCGGCCTCTTTTACCCCTTCATCGGGGACGAAGGCGTGGCCATCTACGGAGTCGAGGCTGCAGGCGACGGTCTGCAGACCGGTCGCCATGCCGCGCCCCTCTGCGCCGGTCGGCCCGGCGTTCTGCACGGCAACCGCACCTATCTCATGGAAGACAACCACGGCCAGATCGTCGAGACCCACTCGATCTCGGCCGGGCTCGACTATCCGGGTGTCGGCCCCGAGCACGCCTGGCTCAAAGACAGCGGGCGCGCCCGCTACGATTCGGTTACCGACGACGAGGCCCTGCGTGCCTTTCATCACCTGACCCGCACCGAGGGCATCATCCCGGCGCTCGAGTCCAGTCACGCCTTGGCCTATGTGCACAAGCTTGCCCCGACCATGCGTAAGGATCAGACAATCATCGTCAATCTCTCCGGTCGCGGGGACAAGGACATGCACACGGTCGCCAGTCACGACGGGTTGGTGTTATGAGTCGAATCGCCGCACGCTTCGAGCAGCTTCGCGATCGAGGTCGCACCGCGCTCATCCCCTTCGTCACCGCCGGTGATCCGTCCGCCGCCGTGACCGTCCCGCTGATGCATGCGATGGTCGCCGCGGGCGTGGATCTGATCGAGCTGGGCGTGCCATTCTCGGATCCGATCGCCGACGGTCCGGTTATTCAGCGGGCGACCGAGCGGGCCCTCGCGCAAGGCGTCTCGCTGGACGACGTGCTCGACATGGTCCGGCAGTTCCGCGAGCAGGACACCGAGACGCCCGTCATCCTCATGGGTTATCTCAATCCGATCGAAGTGATGGGTTACGAGACCTTCGCGGTCGCAGCGCACGGGGCCGGACTGGATGGCGCCCTGATCGTGGACGTGCCGCCGGAGGAGGGCCACACCCTGGTCGAGATGCTGAAGACGCAGGGGCTCGACTTGGTTTATCTCCTGGCGCCGACCTCGACCGAATCGCGCATCGCCCGGATCGGCGCGGTCGCCTCCGGGTTTGTCTATTATGTCTCGGTCAAAGGCGTGACCGGGGCCGGGAACCTAGACACCGCCGCGGTGGCCGAGAAGGTGGGTCTCATCAAGTCGCTGATCCGCCTTCCGGTCGGGGTCGGATTCGGCATCAACAACCCCGAAACCGCGGCCTCGGTCGCCCGGGTCGCCGACGCGGTCATCGTCGGCAGCGCCATCGTGAGTCGAATCGAGGCGCTTGCCGCAACGCCGGAGCTTATACCGGAGGCCGTCGCAGAGTTTCTCACCGGTCTACGCCAGGCCATCGACGAGGTGGATGCCCATGTCGCCTAAGCCCCCCAGCCGAGTCCGCCACGCGCTGACGCGTTTGGATAAACCCGCCGCACCCACCCTGAATGGATCGGGGAAAACCGCGCCAGGCCAGAATGCACTCGGTCAAACCGGGCAGGCCCAGAGCCCGTCGCGTCGACCCACGGAGGACCTCAAGGGCGATCGTGCGGCGACCCTCAAACAGGCGATGGACAAGAGTATGAGCTGGTTCGAGAAGCTGATCCCGAGCCGCATCCGTACCGACGCGAGCACCAAACGGGCAGTCCCCGAGGGCGTTTGGGCCAAATGTCCGGGCTGTCAGGCCATTCTCTACCGCGCCGAGCTGGAGCGGAACCTCGAGGTCTGCCCCAAGTGCAGTCACCACAGCCGTTTGAGCGGGCGCCGCCGGCTCGAGACCTTTCTCGATCCGGAGGGCCGCGAGGAGATCGGGGTCGAGCTCGAGTCTCTGGACCCGCTGAAATTCAAGGATCTCAAAAAATACAAAGACCGTCTCGTTCAGGCCCAGAAGCAGTCCTCCGAGAAGGAGGCCATGATTGTCATGCGGGGTCGACTCAAGGGTCAGCCGATCGTTGCCTCGGCCTTCGAGTTCAGCTTCATGGGCGGATCCATGGGCTCGGTGGTCGGCGAACGGTTCGTGCGGGGTGTGGAGGCAGCGCTCGAGCAAAACTCGCCCTATGTCTGTTTCTCGGCGAGCGGCGGCGCACGCATGCAGGAGAGCCTCTTCTCGCTGATGCAGATGGCCAAGACCAGCGCGGCCCTAGGGCGCATGCGCGAGCACGCACTCCCCTTCGTCTCCGTGATGACGGATCCGACCATGGGAGGCGTCTCGGCGAGTCTCGCGATGCTCGGCGACCTCAACATCGCCGAGCCCAACGCACTGATCGGCTTCGCCGGCCCGCGCGTGATCGAGCAGACGGTTCACGAAAAGCTGCCCGAGGGCTTCCAGCGCAGCGAGTTCCTGATCGAAAAAGGTGCGCTCGATATGATCATCGATCGACGCGACCTGCGCGAGCGCATCGCCGATCTGCTCGCGATTCTGACGCATCGGCCCCGGTATGTGCGCACTGTCGTGCCAGTCTGAATCGCGTCTCGTACGGTTCGAACGGATCACGTTCGGCGCCGGATGTGCGTATTTTCGTGGGCCTTGGAGCGGACGCAATTCAGGATGTGGAATGCGGATCAGAGTGCGCCGTTGCGTCGGGCCTTGCACGGTGCAGGATGCCGCTTGACGTGGATGTGTAATTCGGCATCGGTACCGCCGACATGAGTCGTTTCGACAACCTCGACGCCTGGTTGAGCTGGCAGATGCAGCTGCATCCCAAGGCCATTGCACTCGGGCTCGAACGCGTGGCGGCCGTTTGGGAGCGCTTGGGGCCGGCTTCCTTGCCGTTTCCGCTCGTCACGGTGGGCGGGACCAACGGCAAGGGCTCCTGTGTTGCGATGGCGGAGGCGATCTGTCGTGCCGCCGGATATCGCACCGGAGTCTATAGCTCGCCGCATCTGCTGCACTACAACGAGCGCGTGCGCGTCGACGGGGAAGATGTTTCCGATGCGCTCCTCTGCGAGTCGTTCGAGCGGATCGAGCGGGCCCGCGGCGAGACGGCGCTCACCTATTTCGAGTTCGGTACCCTCGCGGCGCTCGATATCTTCGTGCGCGGCGCGCCCGATGTCGTAATCCTCGAGGTCGGGCTGGGCGGGCGACTTGATGCCGTGAATCTGTGGGACGCCGATGTCTCGGTGGTCACCTCGATCGGGCTGGATCATATGGCCTGGTTGGGCGGCTCCTTGGATGAGATCGCCTATGAGAAGGCCGGGATCTTTCGACCCGGCCGTCCGGCCGTCATCGGGCAACGTGATGCCCCGGCGCGGCTGCGGGCCGAGGCACAGCAGCGCGGGAGTCTGCCCATCCAGATCGGTCGGGAGATCGACTGGACGATCGGCGATGGCGGAGGCTGGATCTGGAGCGCGCCCTCGGGCGAGCGTCTGGCCTTGCCCGAGCCGGCGATGCGCGGCCCGTTCCAGTACGATAACGCCTCGGCGGCGATCGCAGCACTCCGCGCCTTGCATGGGCGCTTGCCGATCTCCGTCAACGCGATCCGCGCAGGGTTGCAGCGTGCTCGGTTGCCGGGCCGATTTCAGGTCTTTCCGGGGGCGCTGACCTATATCCTGGATGTCGCGCACAACGGCGAAGCGGCACAGGCGTTGGCCGCGAATCTGCGCGCCTTCGCCTGCCGAGGTCGGCTGCGCGCCGTCCTCGCCGTCCTGGGGGACAAGTCGCCGGCGTCGATCGTTGAGCCGCTCCTGCCCTACGTGAGCGATTGGTATTTGGCGCAGAGCCGGGATCCGCGCGCCATGCCCGTCGAGGTGCTGAGCGAGCGTCTCGTTGCGGTCTTGCCTGCGCCTGCGGCGGCGATTTCGTCGGATCTCGATGCCGCGCTCGATGCCGCGGAGTCCGCATCCGAGCCGGGGGATGCCATCTTGGTCGTCGGCTCCTTCACGAGCGTCGGCGCTGCGCTGCGACGTCTTGGTGAGGGCCTCGCAGGACGGGGGGTCGCCTAGGGGCGATGGCGTGCCTGGAGCCAACCGCGCGGTGCCTCTGACAGGTCCTGCCAAGGCTCATCGATCCGGGATTATCCAATTGAAATCAATAGCGATCTTTCCGCCGTGTCAGTAGTGCCACGGCAGCGGCGTGTTATACTGCCGGCCTTTGGGGTCGGATCTGGGATTATTCATCGGGCCTGACGGCGTCGGCGATGCGCGCGGCGCCCGGCGTGCGGGTGGAGACTTATGCAAGAAGGTGCAAAGAAGCGGTTGGTCGGGGCGGTCGTGATCGTCTCGCTGGCAATCATCTTCGTCCCGATGTTGTTCGAGGATGAGCCCGTGACGGCATTGCCGCCGCTACCCGCGGTCGTGCCGGAGGAGCCGGTCGTCGACGACCGATTCAGATCCGAATCATTCCTGACGCCCACCGATTCGGGCATCGGCGGATTTGCACAAGAGACATGGGTCGAGCCCGGTGCCTTGGCTGTTCCTGTCGAGGAAGTCTCGGAGCCTGTGTACGAAGCACCCGTCGGGGAGCCGGTCGCCGATTCGGACGAAGCGCCGCCGCCCGCGTCTGCGCCGGCGGAGCGTGTCCCCGTCGCACCGGCCCCGATGGCGCGGGACGATGGCATGCCGTCCTATGTTACCCAGGTCGCGAGCTTGGGGACTGCGGCAAGCGCGCAGGAATTAGCCGCAAAGCTTCAAGACGAGGGTTATTCCGCCTTCGTCGAGTCCGCCGAGGTCGGGGGGCGCACCTACTACCGGGTGCGTGTCGGGCCGGAGGTAGACCGTGCGCGCGCCGATAAGACGGCCGCCGAGCTCCGCCGGAAATACAAAGATCCGTTTGTTCAGCGCTATCCCTGAGCCGGGCTTTGTCCGAGCCGCGTTTTCTTCATTGACGGTGCGTCGGAGTGACGATGAATTGGGTCGACTATGCCATCCTCGGAGTGATCCTGTTGTCCGCCTTGGTCGGGATCGGGCGAGGACTGATCCGCGAGGTGGTGTCTCTGGGAGTCTGGATTGCGGCGATTCTGATCGCCTGGCTGTTTCACCGCGAGGTGGCGGAGCTACTGGTGCCTTATCTTTCGCAGCCGTCGGTACGCTTGGCTGCCGCCTTCGTCGGCTTGATCCTGGGAACCCTCGTGCTTGGCGCTATCCTGGGAGCCGTCCTGTCGGCCCTGATCGAGACGACGGGGCTCGGGGCGGTCGATCGCGTACTCGGGTTGTTCTTCGGTGCCGCCCGCGGCGTGGTGATTGTCGCCATGGCCGTCTTCCTGGCGTCCTTCACTCCCATGCCCGAGGACTCCTGGTGGCAGGAGTCACGACTTGTCGGCCAGTTCCAAACCGTCGCCGATTGGCTGATCAGCCTGGTGCCGGAAGATGTGCAGGTACGGGTCAAGAGTCTTTAGGTCTTTAGGTCTTGCGGTGCTTGGCTTCCAGCCTCCAGCCTTGCCGCTGGCTGCCAGCCCGGTTGTCAGCTTGTCTTCGCAGGCGATATCGGGAGACGCGTTCGGCGTAGGGCGGCCGGCTAATGCCGGGTCCGGGTTCGATGTTGTCCCGGGTCAACCTCGCGGGGTATAGTCCGCTGTTCCCATTCAGCAGCATCCACCTCGGTCTCCGGGGCTGGTCGCGGGCGAGGAAGTCATGTGCGGCATCGTCGGCATCGTCGGTAAAAGTCCAGTCAACCAAGCGCTCTACGATTCGCTGCTCGTGCTCCAACACCGGGGACAGGATGCCGCGGGTATTGTGACCTGTCAGGGCGACAAGCTCCATTTACGCAAGGATAACGGTCTTGCGCGGGACGTCTTCCGTACGCGCCACATGATCCAGTTGGGCGGCAACATGGGTGTCGGACATGTCCGCTACCCCACCGCCGGTGCGGCGAGCTCGGCCGAGGCGCAACCCTTCTACGTCAATTCGCCCTACGGCATCGTGCTTGCCCACAACGGCAATCTCACCAATGCCGAAGACCTCAAGCGCGACCTCTTCGTCGAGGATCTTCGCCACCTCAACACCGAGTCGGATTCCGAGATTCTGCTCAACGTCTTTGCCCATGAGCTTCAACTCCAGGGCAAACTCCGGATCGACGAGCAGGATGTCTTCCGGGCGGTTTCGGGCGTGCATCGACGGTGCCGCGGCGGTTACGCCGCCGTCGCGATGATCCCAGGCTTCGGCGTGTTCGGTTTTCGCGATCCGCACGGCATCCGGCCCTTGGTCTACGGCCGGCGCGAGACCGATCTGGGCACCGAGTACATGATCGCCTCGGAGAGCGTGGCGCTCGATACCATCGGTTTTACGTTGATCGCGGATGTCGCGCCGGGCGAGGCTGTCTTCATCAGTGTCGATGGCCAGATCCATACGCGTCAATGCGCCGCTCAGCCGATCCTCTCGCCCTGCATCTTCGAGTTCGTCTACTTCGCCCGCCCGGATTCCATCATCGACAACATCTCGGTGCACAAGGCGCGTTCGCGAATGGGCAAAAAACTCGCCGCCAAGATCAAGCGCGAGTGGTCGAATCACGACATCGACGTTGTGATCCCCATCCCGGACACGAGCCGCACGGCCGCGCTCCAGCTGGCCAATCAGCTCGGCGTGCCCTACACGGAAGGTTTCATCAAGAACCGTTACATCGGGCGGACCTTCATCATGCCGGGGCAGCAGGTCCGCAAGAAGTCGGTGCGTCAGAAGCTCAATGCCATTGACCTGGAGTTCCGCAAGAAGAACGTCCTGCTGGTCGACGACTCCATCGTGCGCGGTACCACCTCGCAACAGATCATCCAGATGGCCCGCGATGCCGGCGCGCATCGCGTCTATTTCGCCTCCGCGGCTCCGCCGGTACGCTTCCCCAATGTCTACGGAATCGACATGCCCGCCGCCAGCGAGCTCATCGCACATGGTCGAACGGAAGAAGAGGTCGCACGTGAGCTGGGTGCGGACCGACTCATTTTTCAAGAGCTCGGTGACCTGATCGACGCGGTTCAGAAGAAGGGTAAGAGCCATGTTGACCGCTTCGATACCTCGGTCTTCGACGGCGTCTACGTGACCGGCGACGTCACCCCCGAATATCTTCAGGCGCTCGAGGCGAATCGCAACGACGTCGCCAAGACCGCCTACGGCTCTTTCAGCGAGAACGTCATTGATCTCTACAATTCCGCCTGACGGGCGATCGGTCGCCGACGAGCCGACGTCAACGCCGCCTTCGGCCGTACCCGGATTTGCGACCCGCGCCGTGAGGGTCGGGCACCACCGTACCCCGGAAGGCGAGCACGGCGAGCCGATCTTCACCACATCGAGCTTCGTCTTCGAAAGCGCCGCGGAGGCCGCCGCGCGATTTTCCGGCGATCAAGCGGGCAACATCTATTCGCGTTTCACGAACCCGACGGTTTCGGCCTTCGAGGAGCGTCTGGCCAGCCTCGAAGGCGGCGAGCGCTGTGTGGCGACCGCTTCCGGCATGTCCGCGATCCTGGCTGTCTGCATGGGTCTGCTCGAGGTCGGGGACCACATCGTCGCCTCCCGGAGCCTGTTCGGCAGCACCACGCTCCTCTTCAACAAGTATCTCTCCCGGTTCGGTGTCGCGACCAGCTATGTGGCTCTCGGCGACCTGGAGGCATGGGACGCGGCGATTCGCCCCGAGACCCGGCTTTTGTTCTGCGAGACGCCGTCCAATCCGTTGACCGAGATGGTCGATATCCGGGGTTTGGCGGAGGTTGCACATCGCCGCGGCTGTCTTCTCGCGGTGGATAATTGCTTTTGCACCCCGGCCCTGCAACGCCCGCTCGAGCTCGGTGCGGATCTGGTCATCCATTCCGCCACCAAGTATCTGGACGGGCAAGGGCGTTGTGTTGGCGGTGCCGTCGTCGGCGATCGCAATCTGGTGGGCGAGGGGGTCTTCGGGGTGTTGAGAACGGCTGGCCCGACCATGAGCCCCTTCAATGCCTGGGTCTTTCTCAAAGGGCTCGAGACGCTGAAGCTGCGGATGCTCGCCCATGCCCAATCCGCGGCGGCACTCGCGCAATGGCTGCTCGCGCAGCCGGGTATCGAGCGCGTCTATTATCCCGGCTTGCCCGATCACCCCCAGCATCATCTGGTCGGCTCCCAACAGCGCACCGGCGGCGGCATCGTCGCCTTCGACGTGCGCGGCGGTCGCGACGGTGCCTGGCACCTGATCGACTCGACCCGGCTGCTGTCCATCACGGCCAATCTCGGCGATGTGAAGACCACCATTACCCATCCGGCGACGACCACCCATGGTCGGCTTACGCCGGAAGAGCGTGCCGCCGTCGGTATCGGCGAAGGGCTCGTGCGGGTGGCGGTCGGGTTGGAAGAGATCGAAGACATCCAGGCCGATTTGGCGAGCGGTCTGGAGGCGCAGCGCTCCCTGGGGTGATGCCGGGAGAGGCACGTCTCGTCTGTACCTCAGACGATTTACCCTAGATCCGGCTTGAGTCGCCCCGACATGGCTTGTCGTATTTGCCGCTCGACAGGTCACCTAAACCGCGTCCGGAGCGAGATGCGTCGTTTTCATTTTGCGTTTGGCTTCGGAGATGTCCTCGACCCTGGAGAGACGCGGTTTAGAATTTAATATTTTTTAAGACTTTAAACCGCGCCAGCTCCGACAGTCGTCGGGGCTGGCGCGGCTAAGCCATTCCAACAAATGACGCATATCGCACCGGGCGCGGTTTAGTGCGGGCAGATTGCGATGAAGCTCGTGTTCTTCTTGATTCCGTCAGGCGCCTTGGTTTCACAGAAGGCTGCACTGCAGCAGCTGCCGTTGCTTTCGACAAGTTTGATCTCGTTCTTGTTTTGTCCGTAGAAGCACGAGCACGAACCTGGGCCGGAGACGTCGTCATCCTCGCTCGACTCGTCATTGCTGTTTCCATCGTCACCGCCTGAATCATCCTGACCTCCGGGTTCGTCGCCATCTTCCGAGTTGTTCTCGCCAGAGGCGTCGTCGCCGTTGCCGGAATCGCCGCTGTCCTCGCCCGCATCCCCTATCGTGTCCAATGCAACAGCTGCCGACTCGGCGATGAAGGTCGTGAGGGTGACGGAGGGCGAGTCCGCATCTTTGCCCTCCTCGCCCGGACGGGTCCAGCGGGTCGTGACCGAAACCTCGTTGTAGGGTGGGTCGGTGCTCGGGGTGGCGGTCCAGGTGCGCGAGAAGTCGGTGGTGCCGCCCGCGGCGGCCGGGATGAGATCCTCGCCGCCGGAGATGGCCGCATAGTCGCTCGCACGCAGCTCCTCGAGCTTCTCTTGAGCTAGGTTGACCGCGACGGTTTGCGTCTTGCTGTCGCCGGTCTCTGTCATGACGCGCGTTTGAATCTGCATCAGGCCGAAGAGCCCGAGCGAAAGCACGACAAGTGAGATCAATGCCTCGATGAGGGTGAAGCCACGTTGGCGTTGTTGTTGCCGTAGTATCACCAGTCTTCCCCGTCAATCCCAGTCACGCCAGCTGCCGGGGATTCGACTGGCCGAACGGACCCGATCGAGGTTTGCCTGTTCTCCTTCGCTGTCGGCTCGACTCCAATGATAGAACCGACTGTTTGCCGTGAGTTTTTTTAGATCTCCGTCGAAAACGACCGTCCCGTAGACAGTGGCCCCGCCCCAGCCCTGGCTTCGGCAGCCGGCGGCGTTCTCGAAGTAGACAATGCCGTAGATCGTAGGATTGCCATTTAGCTTCGGGCAGTCGGCTGCCGTGCTGAAGACGAGATATACAGGCTCCATGGGTGAGCCGAGACTCTGGTGCCAATTGCTCGATGAGTTGATCCAGCGAAATTGCGGGTCTCCGGAGTCGGCGATCGCTTTGAATTCGTCCTTGCCGATGTCGAACACCTGGTCCCAGGCGCTGCCCGTGAAGGCCTCGTCCTCGATCTGACCTCCATGCAGGTTGAGGTGGCCCGTGTCCAAACATGCCATGTCTTGCGACGAGGTGATGGCGACAGAGGTGCAGTCCTCGTCCTCCTCCACGCCTGTGCAGTCACGCGGGTAGATGTCCGGATTGCCGGTCACGCCGCGCAGGCAGCCGTTGAGAACGAGCGGCGCTTGGTCGGAGCCGGTCGTGCCCTTGAGCAACCGCTGTTGCTGAAAGCACTCGGTTGCAGTCGCTTGGATGCTCTGGTCGCTGCGAGCTTGGGCCTGGGATGAAACACAGGTTTGCTCCGGTTCTACAACCGGGGGTGGGCGGAAGTGAACCTCGTAGGTGTAGTCGGCAGTGCCGTTTAGCACTGGGACAGCGGTGTCTTCAGTGATTTCGCCGCCGGCACTCAAGACAGCCAGGGCATAATCGAGTCCCGCCTGTGCCGCCTGCTGCGCCTCTTTTGCGCGCGATTCGTTGTTCGCGATGCGCTGCTCCATAATGCCGACGCGAACGGAGCCGAGTGTGAGAATGGTCGAGCCCATGAGCAGCAATAGGCCCAACATGAGCGTCAGCGCGCCGCGTTGTTGTTTGATTTTCCGCGAGGTCACTGGTCTCCCTCCTCGGCGGATGCCGATCAATCCTCGACAAAATACCGGTCATTCCGCACGGCGACGGTCGCTTGCAGGCGTTGCCGTACGGCCGGGTCGTCACGAATGTGGCCGGCTATGAGGATCGCGACCCGCCGTGTTTCTCGGCACAGCTCGTCCGTTGCACAAGCGGTGTCCTCCTTTCCGGATGTCAGGTTCGTCTGCGCGGCCGCGATGGTGAAACGCAAGGCCGTGATGCGTACATCGTCGCTGGTGATCCGCTCCCAACTGCCGCTGCCGATCGCGCATTCGAAGGTCTTGTCGTCGACGTTCGAGGGTCCGGTACGCATCTGAACGGAGTGATGCCGCAGGCGATACCCGAACATCGTCATCGCGGTCGGGTTGCCGTGCTCCAGGTCATAGCTGTAAAGCACGCAGCTTCCGGTCGACTCCCCGTCGACCTGTCCCGTGCGAAGCCTGCGGTCGATGCCGTCGACCGTGCTCTGAAACGGGTTTTGCGCCGGGTCCGGGTCGTGGGCCGCCGACCTATCCCAGTAACCGGCGCGACGAATATCCTGCTGCATGATCTCGAGCACGGCGCGCAGCTCTTGGTTCAGGCGGGCCTGCTCGACATTCTGCGAGGTGGAGCGAGCACCGAGGACATAGGTTGTCGAGATCCCGATGAGGACCAGCGCACCGACGGTCGTGCCGACGAGCAGATCGTTCAGGCTCACTCCGGCCTGTCGTCTGAGCGACCTCTCGGGGATCTTGATCGAGGGCGAAGGACGGGTCAGTTGCATCGGCGGTATCCCGGTACGGACTGGTCCGGCGAGCACACCCGCACGCGGCCGGTCACGCTTAAGATGACCCGGAGCTGTTCACCGCGCGCGTTGCTGAAGGTGACGCTCCCGTTGCCGTGACGCGCCGAGCCTGCCGATCCCGAGCCCATGCGCATTGTGGTTCCGCGTCGTCTCTCGAATCCGGTCACCCCTTGATCGAAGTTCGTTGCCGCGATGACCCCGGCATAATGCGTATCGTGGATGTGCTTGAGCACCTTCGTGTCGTTGATCGGCAGGGTGCAGGCATTCGCGGCATCCGGATCGGTGAGACGGCAGTCGCAGGCGCTCGCCTCGCTGATGCCCCAACACCATGGCGAATCGGGATCGAGGATCAGATGCAGATCCCGATTTCGCCGAATGGCTTCGCCGCGAACCCATTGCAGGTCCTCTGCAAGGGCTTGGGCGGCACCCTTCAGCCGGTTGCGTTCGAGCATCTCCTGCATCGCGGGAACGCCCAAGGATGCCAGGACGGCGAGCACCGACAAGGTGATCATGAGCTCGAGGAGGGTGAAGCCGGGCGAGCGATTCGGCGGAGTAGATCGTCGGGAGCGGGCGATACTTGCATCTCCTTGCGTGCCTGTTCCCCGGGGGCGTGCGACAGCGACCATTACGTCTCAGCGCCAGCACTCGCGCGGCGTCTTCGCGCCGTCTTGGTCGATCCTCAAGACATCGCAGGCAACAGCTCCCGCGCGGTCGGCGACCTGGGACTTGTGGGCCGTGGCGATGGCGGAGAAGCCGGCGACATCGGCCCTGTTCAGGCTCAGCGTATACCAGCCGTCGGGGGTAGTGTCCGCAAGCGGCAGGCTGTAACCGTCATCGGCGCCGCACACCATTCCGGATGAATCCGGATCCAGGGTATCGGCATAGCGGCTGCAGTTGGCGCGAAAGCGCTCCTGAGCCATTGCGATGCCGACCAAGGCTGTTTGTCCATCCGTGCGCCGCGCCTTGCGGATCTGGTCCTGATAAGCAGGCAAGGCCACCGTGGCGAGGATGGCGATCACCGCCATGACGATAAGGAGCTCGATGAGCGTGAAACCGGCTCGATGTCCTCCGAGTGTCCTTGCCATCCGTGTGTCCTTACTGTCGAGCGGGGTATCGCGATCGGCCGCGCCGATCGGGCCAGGGCTGGCTGCTGTATCGAAACGTGTACGATAGAGTATGTCTGCTTTTCCTGTCGATTACCAGTTCCGACGAACGCTTTTGATCGGGCGGCATGGCGTGATCTCGGAGTCGCGTGCCACTATATTGCGAACGATAAGGCGATGAACCGGGACAACTTCCATGACCGCGAACACCCTGATCCGATCAGCCGTCCTCGGCGGGCTGGTCTTCCTGATCGGCGGTTGCCAAACACTCGTGCGGGAATCCGTGGAGACCGGCTGGGTCGAGATCCCCGCGGGCAGCACCCTGACGCTGAACCGGCCGGTGACGTTTCCGCCCGGACGGGCGCGGGTCTTTCTGTCGGATCGGGGGGCGCGAGGTGCGGGTGGCGGCGGGACGAGCTGTGTCCTCGAGGTCCGCCGAATCGATGACGAGGGCACCCAGAGCATCCCGGCCGGCGCGATCCCGATCACCCGAGTGCAAAACTATCTCGCCTTGGTGTCCGGGCGTATTCCGACACCGGGTCCAGGCGAAGGCGTTCGCTTCCAACTGGCCGGTCACGGCGACAGCGGCGGGTCGCAGATGATCCGGCCGGGCTATCACTTTTGGCTCGACGACAGCCATGACCCGAATCTGATGCGCATGACCTGTCTGGGCCGGCTCGACGACCCAGCCTATACACGGGCCCCGACGCTTGCCGAGATCCGAGCCGTGCTGGGTGATGTCGCGACCTTAACGATTGCGCTGCCGACCGAGCCGTGAGTTGCGCCTTCAAGCGTCGGCGCGACGGTCGGGGCAACTCAAGTCGCCCTGACGGATCGCTCGGTTCTTTCCCGCGAACCGCTTTGTCCTGACTGGCAGGTCGGGCACCAGTAGGTGGATCTTGCATGTCGCCCGAGACGTTCCCTCAACAGGCTCGTCCCGCAGCGAAAGCAGGGCTCTTCGGCACGGCCGTAGACCCAAAGAATGCCGCGACCGTCGTCGGCGGTGCGCGTGATCCGGGGACCGCCGCCGAGGTTGTTCAGGAGAAGGCGTTCCGCGCTCCGGTAGAGGGCGGCGAAGGTCTCTTCGGAGATGTCGCCGAATCGCGTCCTCGGTGCGCAACGCTCCAGGAAGAGGACCTCGGATTTGTAGACGTTTCCGATGCCGCTGGCAATGCGCTGATCAAGCAGCAGATCGACGAGCTCGGTGTCGGGGTGCACGAGATCGCGCGCACGATGGAGCAGGGACGCGGCGGTCGGAGCATCGCGACTCAGATCGGGTCCGAGGCGGTCTGTTCGATCACGTCTACGCAACCCGTGGGTGTCGAGGATCTCGACCTCTTTTGCGTTGAAACAGACGTAATCCTGTCCGGGGACGCTTAAGACGAGTGTTGCCCGATGCGCGGGCTTCTGCCATGCCTGGCCGACCGGGTAACGGTGCCAAGAGCCGTACATCCCGAGGTGAACCCGTAGCGAGGCCCCGCCGTCGAAGTCGATGAAGAGATGCTTGCCCTTGCTCGTCACCCGCAGGATATGATCCTGCGCGAGCGCGGCGATGACGCACCCCCGCAGGCGGGCGCTGTCGAGACGCTGGCCGACCAAAGCACCGGACAGAAACGTCGCGAGCTTGTGGATCGTGTCGCCTTCGGGCATGAGGTGAACTGAGGTCCGACGGATAAAAAGACGCCCCGCGGTGCGGGGCGAGCGAACAAGGAGAACTCATCGTTGCGTTTCCTTCGAGTCCAAGGGCCTCGAAGGGTTCCCGTATCCGACGCCCGGTCCCGAATCGGCGCGTGCATCCATAGGTGCCGCTGCGTTGCGGCGATCCGCACGCCCTCGCTGACGCACAAAAAAACCCCGCCGGAGGCGGGGAACACGACAAGGAGTCAGAGAGCCTCCAAGGAGGCTCGCGGTTTTCGAGGCATCCGGAGCAAAAAAGTTCGACAGAAGCTGGTCGGAAATTCCGCAGAGATGGTGGTAATGGTTTGATGAGCCGCCAGCCGCCAGCCGCCAGCCGCCAGCCGCCGCCGGTGAGCTTCCGGTCGGCCTGTAATCCTATATCCGGCAGTTAACGGCCCCCGGAGTGCGTCCCGCGCAGTGTCCGGCAAGGCGCAACGAGGCAGCGTAGGGTTCTACGCCAATCCGCGCGGCTCCATCGCCTTGCTTTTCGGTGCGTCGAACGCCATGATCTCCTTGCGAGCGAAGACGCCTCGTTGTGTCCCCTCCGGTTCGGAGTCTCATCCGGGACACGCTCATTCGCACCGCTCGCCCCCCACAGACCGACCCCGACCGAACGAGGTAACCTCGGTTGTCCGCTTGGACAGGGTCTTCGGAGATTCGAAGAGTATGCTGATCAAAATCGGCGGGGATACCCTCGCCTTGGACGGGGATATCCGCCGTCATATCGAGACGGAAGTGGCCAAGCTTGCGGCACGCTTCCCCGGCGAAGACCTGGAGGCTCAGGCCACCATCCAAGAGGAATTCGACCCGCTCCACGGACACCGCGTTCGCTGCGAGCTCTCCGCCAAGGTCGCCCACGGGCGCCAAATCGTCGTCCGGGACGCACGCAAGACAGCGAAGGAAGCTATCGACGAAGTCTTCGGGCTCGCGCGCCGCAACCTGCGGCGGATGCGCCGCCAAATCAGTATCCCCCGCACGCCTCCGCACGGCGCTTTGAGCACGGGAACCCGGGCAGTCGGAGGTTGACCCCCGATACCTGATCAAATCGCCCACGTATCTTGGAGAAGGTGACGTTTCGAAGCGGTTCATGATCCTCGCCGAACCGCTTCGGATTGCATCAGGTCGATCGCAAGGTGGCCAACCCGGCATCGACTCGAATCACTTGGCCCGTCGTCATGCGGGCGTCTTCCAGCAGCCACAGCGCGGCACCCGCGACGTCTTCGGGCTCCCCGATCGTTCGCAAGGGGTGGCGTTCGGCCGCCGCGGTGCGCTTTGCCTCGTTGCCGACCAGACGTTCGGCGAGCGGTGTGTCCGTCAGGGTCGGCGCGACGGCGTTGACCCGGATCCGCGGCGCGAGTTCGGCGGCAAGCGATCGCGTCAGGCCCTCCACCGCACCCTTGGCGCTCGCGATCGAGGCGTGAAACGGCAGCCCGGTCCCGACAGCGACCGTACTGAACAGCACGATGCTGGCGGACTCTGCCGCCTTCAGCGCCTTCATCGCACCTTGAAGTGCCCGCACCGCACCGAGCAGGTTGATTTCCAGGTCTTCCGTCCACTCCTTCTCGGCCAGCCGCTCGAAGGGGCGCAGCCGGATGGTGCCGGGGCAATAGACGAGGCCGTCGAGTGTTGTCGGCAGCGCATCCGCGGGGAAGTCGTTCGTTCGGACGTCCCAATGCAGACTGGTGACCGCCGGGTGATCCGGCGCCGCTTCCGGGTGACGCGACAGTTGAATCACACGATGACCGCGCTCGAGAAGCTTCCCGAGCAGCGCGGCGCCGATGCCGGACGTGGCGCCGACGATCAAATAGGTTTTTGACATTTCGAGCCCCTATGAAACGGGTTGATGTGTACCAGGGCAGGTTCAGGCGGGGTGAAAGTTTTGCAAGACCTGGACAGATCGCCTTGCGATCCTGGACAAGATACGCACCTTTGCAAGGGATTCGTCTCGGTTCGGATCGCCCCGATATTCTCGACTTAAACCGCGTCCAGAGTGACATGCGTAGTCTTCGTTGTGTGTCGGGCTCGAGGATTGTTCCGACCTTTGTGGAGACGCGGTTTAAAAATTTAATATTTTTGAATACCTTAAGCTGTGCAAGCTCCGACGGTTGTCGGGGCTTGTACCGCCAAGTCAATCCAACAAAAGACGCATACCGCACCCGGCGCAGTTTAGGCCGGTCGGCGGTCCGTCGTCCGCCACACCCCATCAACGCGAAAGGAGGCTCATATGAAGGTTGCCATCATCGGCGGTACCGGTTTTGTCGGCACCAACATCTCCCGGCACCTGATCGATGCCGGTCATCGTCCCCGGCTTCTGGTCCGTCCGGGCAGCGAGCGGAAGGTCGCTCAACCTGAGCATTGCGACATCGTCCTCGGCGACGTGGCCGATCCGGTCGCGCTCGATCGCTGTCTGGAGGGTTCCGATGCGGTGATCTATCTGATCGGCATCCTGCGTGAGTATCCGAGCCGAGGCATCACCTTCGATGCGCTTCAGCGTGTCGGTGTCGAGGACACCATCGCGGCGGCGAAACGGCAAGGAGTCGATCGGTTCGTCCTGATGAGCGCCAACGGGGTTCACGTCGACGGCACGCCCTATCAGCGAAGCAAAGCGCTTGCCGAGGCGGCGCTCAAGGCATCCGGGCTGCGCTGGACCATCTTCCGCCCCTCGGTCATCTTCGGTGACCCGGACGGCCGCATGGAGTTTTGCTCCCAGCTCAAGAAGGACATCATCGACAGCCCGATGCCGGCGCCGCTCTTCTACAGCGGGCTGATCCCCAAGAATGCAGGTGGTTTCGAGCTGGCGCCCGTGCACATCGACGACGTTGCCGCCGCCTTTGTGCTGGCCCTGAGCGAGGCGAGAACGGAGTCCCAGACCTACAGCCTCTGCGGACCTCAACGCCTGAGCTGGAAGGCGATCCTGACCACCATCGCCGCAGCATCCGGCAAGACCAAGCTGATGCTGCCGGCCCCGGCCATGGCCATCAAGGCGACCGCAAGTCTGCTGGATCGCTATCCCTGGTTTCCCATCTCGCGCGATCAGATCCGGATGTTGATGGAGGGAAACGTCTGCTTCGAGAACGACAGTTTCGCCCGGCTTGGGTTGACCCCGATACCCTTCGGCGTGGATCGATTGGGGTATTTGAATCGGTAGGTCGGCGCGATCACGCGTCGGTTGTGCCGAGCGAGCGCGAGGCACAACGTTTGCCTCCAAGCGAACCGTCGAGCGTTGTGCTTCCTACCGTCGGCACAACCTCCGCGCTGGGCGCCATCAGAGCTTGTTGAGATAGGAGACGCCGCCGAGCTGCGCCATCTGACGCCGGATCCAGCTGGCGCGTCGTTGCACGGTCGCCGAGGGCGTTTCGAGTCGATAGATGTTGGGATTCGGCAGGACGGCGGCGATCAGGGCGGCATCCGAGGTGCTCAGCGCCATCACCGGGCGTTCGAAATAGCGCCAGCTCGCGGCCCCGACGCCGAAGGTGTTCGGGCTGAGCTGGGCGATGTTGAGATAGACCTCCAGGATTCGCTCCTTGGGCCAAAGCAACTCGATCAGGACGGTGAACCAGACCTCCAGTCCCTTGCGAATCGGGTCCCGGCCGGACCAGAGAAAGAGGTTTTTCGCCGTCTGCTGGCTGATGGTGCTCGCCCCGCGCAACCGCTCTCCGGCACGATAGCGCTGCCAAGCGCGTTCGATCTCGATGGTGTCGAAGCCGCGGTGCCCCGGGAAGCGCTGGTCCTCCGCGGCGATGACGGCGAGCTTCACGGCCCCCGGAATGGCGTCCCAGTCGACCCACTCCTGATAGACATAGGGCGGCTCGCCGGGCTCGGAATGGGCGGCGATCCAACGTTGAACCATGAAGGCGGAGGTCGGCGGGTCGACCCAGCGCAAGATCATGACCAGCACCACCGACAACACCATCATGCCCGCCAGGACGAGCGCGATCCGACGCAACAGCGGTTTACGAGAGCGTTTTTTTCGAGCGGCCATGGTTGCGGGTCATGCGAGCGGGTGATCGGACCGCCCTGCAGCGATCCCTGGAAGAGACTTCGCCGAAGTATCCGGACCCCGATTCGGCGGGTCAAACCCGAGCGATCAAGCGACACCGGTCATTCGGGCCGAAGATTGCCAGGCGGAAGATTCCCGGGCGCACCTCCCAGCGCAGCTTCGAGCATGTCGATAAAGGTGCGCGTCTTCGCCGGCATCAGGCGGCGACCGGGGAACACCGCCCATGCCGTCTGCGCCGGGAGGGACCACGCCGGAAGCACGCGGCGCAAGCGTCCCTGCGCGAGGTCGTGCGCGGCGTAACAGTCCGGGACGGCGGCGATGCCGGCCCCCGCACCGGCCAAGCGGGTCAGGATGTCGGGCGAGTTCGCGGCGGTGCGGCCCTCGGGCAGACCCTCCCAGTGTGCCGTCCCGGCGGTCAGGGTCCAAGGCGCGGTTTCGCCGTCGCGCCCGACGAGGCCGAGGGCTCGATGTCGGAGCAGATCCTCCGGGATCGCCGGATCGCCCTGCTCGGCCAGATAGCGCGGAGCCGCATAGAGACCGATCGGGAAGAGCGCGAGACGGCGCGCGGCCAGCAGTGCATCGTTCGGCAGTGCGCCGGTGCGTACCGCAATGTCGAATCCCTCGCCCAGCAAATCGACCCGGCGGGGCGAGAGATCCAACTGCAGCGTTACCGCAGGGTGGCGTGCGATGTAATCCGCCAGCATTTCGCTCAATAGCAGGGTCGCGAAATCGCCCGGCATCGAGACGCGCAGACGTCCGGTGGGTCGGGTTTGGCGATGCTCGGCGAGTACTCGCACCGCCTCGACCTCGTCGGCGACCTGGCGGGCGTGTGTGAGCAGATGCTCGCCGAGCTCGGTCAAGGTGAGGCGCCGCGTGGTGCGCAGCATCAGGCGTTCGCCCAGCCGGTCTTCCAACACGGAGATCCGGCGTGACACCGTCGATTTAGGCAGACCGATCCGCTCGGCGGCACGGCTGAAGCTGCCCGCCTCGGCGACATGGGCGAAGATCAGGAGGTCGTTGGGCTCGAATTGTTCCATAGACGGAACAATGTTATCCGATTCGACGCATACTCTCACCGTCTCGGCATCAATATATCGGGTATCAGATCAAACCCGACGCCGAGACAGACACCATGAACATCCTTCAGATCAATTCCAGTGCGCGCCGCGAGGGCGCCAACTCCACGCGCATCGCCGACGCCGTCGTCGAGCGCCTGCGCGCCGAGCACCCGACGGCGCGCGTGCAGATCCGCGATCTGGCCAGCCAACCCCATCCGGTTCTGGACGAGGCCGGACTCGTCGCACTCTCGACGCCGCCCGAGCAGCGCACGCCCGAGCAGTCCGCCCGCGTGGCGCTCGACGATGCCCTGATCGCCGAGGTGCAGGCGGCCGACGTGATCGTGTTCGGCGTGCCCATGTACAACTTCGGGGTACCGGCGCAGTTGAAGCACTGGATCGACGCCATCGCCCGGGTCGGCGTGACCTTCCGCTACACGGAGCAGGGGCCGGTCGGTCTGCTCGCGGGTCGGCGTGTGTATGTGGCGCTGGCGCGCGGCGGTCGCTATCGCGATACCCCGGCCGACAGCCAAGTGCCCTATCTAAAGACGATGCTGGGCTTTCTCGGCATGACCGACGTGCGGTTCATCTACGCGGAAGGACTCAATATGGGTCCCGAGTCGGCCGAACGGGGTTTCGCCGAGGCCGATGCCGATCTCGAGGCCGCGTTTGCCTAATCGACACGATGCGCCGCGACGCTTCAACCCGGGAGTGATCCAGATGACGACAACTCTTTTCCAAACCGAGTCCGTGCGGCGGTCCCGCACCATCGAGCGGTTGGTCGTCGGTCAGGCGACCACCGACGGTGCCGGCGTGAACCTGATCCGAGTGCTGACCCATCCGTTGCAGCAACGGCTCGACCCCTTCCTGATGCTCGATGCCTTCGGGAGCGATGATCCGGACGACTATATTGCCGGCTTTCCGGATCATCCGCACCGCGGCTTCGAGACCGTGACCTACATGATTGCCGGGCGCATGCTGCATCGCGACAGCGCGGGGCACGAAGGATTGATCGAGACCGGCGGCGTTCAGTGGATGACGGCGGGCAGCGGTCTGGTCCATTCCGAGATTCCGCAACAGGCGGAAGGGCGGATGGAAGGCTTTCAGCTTTGGCTCAACCTGCCGGCGCGCGAGAAGATGATTCCGCCCTGGTATCGCAACTTCACCGCGAGCGAGTTGCCGCGCTTTCAGACCGAGGCGGGTGTGGCGGTGACGGTGATCGCGGGCGTTACCCACGGTGTGACCGGCGCGGTAACGCGGGAGGCGACGGCGCCGCTGTTTCTGGATCTGCATCTGCCGGCGGGGACGCGATTCAAGCAGCTGCTTCCGATCGAGCAGAATGCCTTCATCTATGTCTATCGAGGGTTGGTCGGTATCGACGGGCAGTCGGTCCCGTCGCAGCGCATGGCGATCCTCGCCAACGCTGCGGACGCCGACGGCGTGGCCATCGAGGCAGTCGACGAGGCGCGGGTCCTGCTGATCGCGGGGCAGCCTCTACGCGAGCCGATTGCCCAGCATGGCCCTTTCGTCATGAACACCATGCAAGAGATTCAACAAGCGGTGCGTGACTATAGTGCCGGGCGTCTTGCCTGAGGGACGAGTCCGCACCACACCGGAGCCTACGAATGCAGAACTTTGTCTTCCACAATCCCACCCGAATCCTTTTCGGTGAAGGTCAAATCGCGGCGATCGGTCCGGAGATCCCGAGCGGCGCCCGGGTGCTGATCACCTACGGCGGTGGCAGCGTCGTGAAGACGGGCACCTTGGCCGAGGTCAAGGCGGCGCTGGGCGAGACGGACTATCTGGAATTCGGCGGCATCGAGCCGAACCCGACCTACGAGACCCTGATGCAGGCGGTCGAGCTCGCACGCCGCGAGAAGGTCGACTTCCTGCTCGCCGTCGGCGGCGGCTCCGTGATCGACGGGACCAAGTTCATCGCTGCGGCCATCCCCTTCGAGGGCGATCCGTGGGACATCCTCGCCAAGCAGGCGCCGATCAACTCCGCGGTTCCCTTCGGCAGCGTACTGACGTTGCCGGCGACCGGCTCGGAGATGAACGCGGGCTCGGTCGTCACGCGGCGTGCCACGCACGACAAGCTCGCCTTTATCCATCCGTTGGTCTTCCCGCGCTTCTCGGTGCTGGACCCGACCAAGACCTATACGCTGCCGCCGCGTCAGGTCGCCAACGGCGTCGTCGATGCCTTCGTGCACATCGCCGAGCAGTATCTGACTTATCCGGCCGATGCCAAGGTGCAGGACCGCTTCGCCGAAGGGCTGCTGCTGACCCTGATCGAGGAAGGCCCCAAAGCACTGTCCGAGCCCGAGAACTATGCGGTGCGCGCCAACCTCATGTGGACCGCGACCCTCGCGCTGAACGGACTCATCGGCGCCGGCGTGCCGCAGGACTGGGCGACCCACATGGTCGGCCACGAGATCACCGCGCTGCATGGGTTGGATCACGCTCAGACACTTGCCGTCGTCCTGCCGGCGATGTTGCAGGTCAGACGGTTCGACAAGCGCGGGAAGCTTCTGCAATACGCCGAACGGGTCTGGGGTCTGCGTGACGGCGATGAAGACGCGCGCATCGATGCGGCCATCGAGCGCACCCGCGACTTCTTCGAGTCGCTCCAGGTCCCGACACGCCTTTCGGGCTACGGGATCGGCGCCGATGCGATCGCGCCGCTGGTCGATCAGCTCGAGCGTCACGGCATGACCTCGCTCGGCGAGCGGCAGGATGTCGATCTCGCACGCTCGCGACAGGTGCTGGAGCTGGCGCTCTAAACCGCGTCCAGAGCGAGATGCTCACTTGCGAGTGAGCTCGACGTTTGGTGCATCCACGGCCCTTAGCGGGGACGCGGTTTAGAATGATCTATTTTTTAGCATCTTAAACCGCGCCGGCTCCAGCGGCCGTCAAGTCTGCCGGGGCCGACCTCATCCGACGACATTGCAGACCGGCCCGGGCGCGGCTCAGCTTCGCTCGCCAGTCCCCGGGATCGTCGAATTGCAGTCGATCCTGTGGTCCGGAGGCCAGCGAAAGAGGTCGACTGCAAGTCGACGATCCCCGGGTCGGTGCTTTGCAGCACATGCCGAGCGCGCCCGTGTCTGCTATGATTCGCGCTCATTTCAGACACCCGCTCGCGCGCCCCGCCGACCGAAACGGCTTGCGTGTACGCCTGCCGCGCGCTCTTCACCCTATCCCCGGGCGACCTTCAGCTTCATGACAGACCTCAGTCATATCCGAAATTTTTCGATCATCGCCCATATCGATCACGGCAAGTCGACCATCGCCGACCGCTTCATCCAATTCAGCGGCGCCCTGACCGATCGCGAGATGTCGAGCCAGGTGCTCGATTCGATGGATCTGGAGCGCGAGCGCGGGATCACGATCAAGGCGCAGAGCGTCACGCTCGACTTCAAGGCGCGCAACGGCGAGATCTATCAGCTGAACTTCATCGATACGCCCGGGCATGTCGACTTTTCCTACGAGGTCTCCCGCTCGCTGGCTGCCTGCGAGGGCGCGCTGCTGGTCGTGGATGCCGCCCAAGGTGTGGAGGCGCAGAGCGTCGCCAATTGCTATACCGCCATCGAGCAGGGGCTCGAAGTCCTGCCGGTGCTCAACAAGATCGATCTGCCCTCGGCCGAGCCCGAGCGTGTCATCAAGGAGATCGAGGAGATCATCGGTCTCGATGCGGAAGATGCATTGCGGGTCAGTGCCAAGACGGGCGAGGGGATTCCGGAGCTGCTCGAAGCCCTGGTCCAGCGCATCCCGCCGCCGCGCGGCGACGTAAGCGCGCCCCTGCAGGCGCTGATCATCGATTCTTGGTTCGACCCCTATGTCGGGGTGGTCTCGCTGGTGCGCGTGGTCAACGGCGAGATGCGCCGTCGCGACAAGATCCTGATCATGTCGACAGGACGCACGCAACAGGTTGATTCGGTGGGTGTTTTCACACCGAAGAAGACCGAGCGCGATCGCCTCGGCGCGGGCGAGGTCGGGTACATGATCGCGGGTATCAAGGAGATCGACGGCGCTCCGGTCGGCGACACCATCACCCGTCCCGATTCCCCGGCCCCCAAGCTGCCCGGCTTCAAGGAGGTGCGCCCGCGGGTCTTCGCCGGGCTCTACACCGTCATCTCGGACGACTACGAAGACCTACGCGAGGCGTTGGGCAAGCTGCGGCTCAACGACGCCGCGCTGAACTATGAGCCCGAGGTGTCGCAAGCACTCGGTTTCGGCTTTCGCTGCGGCTTCCTCGGCATGCTGCACATGGAGATCATCCAGGAGCGGCTCGAGCGCGAATATAACCTGGACCTCATCACGACCGCGCCGACGGTGGTCTACGAGGTGCTGCGCTCGGACGGGGAGCTCATCAAGATCGACAATCCGGCCAACCTGCCGGACCCCGGTCAGATCCGCGAGGTCCGCGAGCCCATCATCGAGGCGCACATCCTGGTGCCGCAAGATTATCTGGGCTCGGTGATCAACCTCTGTATCGAAAAGCGCGGCGTTCAAAAGCAGCTCCAGTATCTCGGCGGTCAGGTGCAGGTGAGCTATGAGCTGCCGTTGAGCGAGGTAGTGCTGGATTTCTTCGATCGACTGAAATCGGTCAGTCGCGGCTACGCCTCGTTCGAATACGAGTTCAAGCGCTTCCAGGCCGCCGACCTCGTCAAGCTCGACGTCTTGATCAACGGCGACAAGGTGGACTCGCTGTCCTCGATCGTGCATCGCGCACTCTCGCAGAACCGCGGTCACGATATCACCGTGCGGATGAAGGATCTGATCCCGCGCCAGATGTTCGAGGTGGCGATTCAGGCCGCGATCGGCACCAAGGTCATCGCGCGCACCACGGTCAAGCCCCTGCGCAAGAACGTCACGGCCAAGTGCTACGGCGGCGACGTGAGCCGTAAGCGCAAACTGTTGGAAAAGCAAAAGGCCGGCAAGAAGCGCATGAAGCAGGTCGGGCGTGTCGAGATCCCGCAGGAGGCGTTTCTTGCGGTGCTTCAGGTCGGCAAAGATTGAACCGCGTCTGGAGCGATAGGCGTTGTTTCGCGTTGGATCGGCCTTGCGGGGGCGAATGAACGTTTGAGTCGACGCGGTTCAAGTGATAATGGTTTTTTTAGGCGTCGGATCGGAGGCGGTCGGTAGTCTCGAATCCGGGAGGCCTGTAGCCGGTAGTGTGGACGAGCGAGAGCGAAGCCCACCGAACCCTGTACCGGCGCTGGTGGACTGCGCTGCGCTTGTCCACCCTACGGCTCTGAGAACGAAGAACCGAGAACCGATCGCAGCGTCATCTATGGATCACCGAGAGACTTTGTAAACCTACCCATGAATTTCGATTTCCCTGCCTTTTTGGTGTTGGCGTCCGCCGTGACCGGCGGGATCTGGCTGGTCGATGCGGTGATGTTCGCGCCGCGTCGGCGTCGGCTGGCTGCGGCTGCTGTCGGCAGCGGCGCGGTCTCCGATCGGACGAAGCCGGCATACAAGGAGCCCGTACTGGTCGAGTATGCGCGCTCCTTCTTTCCGGTCATCTTCGCCGTTTTGGTGTTGCGCTCCTTTTTAGTCGAGCCGTTTCGGATCCCGTCGAACTCGATGATGCCGACGCTTCTGACCGGGGATTTCATCCTGGTCAACAAGTTCGCCTACGGGTTGCGCTGGCCGGTGCTCAATTCCCGATTCCTCGCGATCGGCGACCCGCAGGTCGGCGACGTGGTGGTGTTCAAGTTTCCACAGGACGCCTCGGTGGACTACATCAAGCGTGTGATCGGTGTTCCGGGCGACGAGATCGCTTACCGAAACAAGACCCTGTATCGCAACGGCGAGGCGATCGCGCAGTTGCCGATCGGGCGCTATACGGGTGTCGGCTCGGGGGCGGAGATGTCCGGCGCGCGCGAGGCGCTCGAGCAGCTCGACGAGGTCGAGCACCGGATCCTGACCCGACAGAACGCACCCGACTTGCCTCCGGGATGTCGGGTGTTGGCCTATGGTCCGATCAAGGTTCCGGAAGGCCAGTATTTCGTGATGGGCGACAACCGCGACAACAGCAACGACAGTCGCTGCTGGGGGTTCGTGCCAGAGGACAACCTGGTCGGCAAGGCATTCGGTATCTGGATGCATTGGGACGGGCGTCGCGACGGTTCCCCGATCGCCTGGGGACGCCTCGGCAACGGGATCGATTGATCGGATCGCAATGGGCCGGATCATGGGATCCGATTCCCGAGGAGGTGCTTGTGAGCTCGCGTCTGCACGGCCGTCAAAGCGGAGCGGGGATGTTGTCGATCCTCGTCATCCTTTCGCTGATCATTTTCTTCGTGACCCTTGCGTTCAAGCTCGGTCCTGCATACCTGGGATTTTGGACAATCAAGTCCGTGATGGACAACGTCGCCGAGCAATCGACACCGATCACCGGCGGCGCGCGCGAGATCGCCAATCAGATCGGCAAGCGGCTCGACATCAACAATGTGGACCAGGTCAATGCCAAGGATTTCAAGATTCAGCGTATCGGCGAGAGCCGCTACGAGGTGACCCTCGATTACGAGCAGCGTCAGCATGTCTTTTTCAATATCGACACGGTCTTGACTTTCGCCTATCAGGTGGAGGTGAAGGGACAATGACGGACGATCTTGCGAAGGTCGGTCCGTGAACGCGGATCCCCTCAGGCTTGCTCGGCTCATCGGACACAAGTTCGCGCGTGAGGAGCTCCTACTCCAGGCGTTGACCCACCGCAGCGCAGGATCCGCGAACAACGAGCGATTGGAGTTTCTCGGCGATGCCTTGATCGGTTTCGTGATCGCCGAGGCGCTTTGGCAGCGCTTTCCCGAGGCGGACGAGGGGACCTTGAGTCGTATGCGTGCGTCTCTGGTCAAGCGCGAGACCTTGGCCGCGCTGGCCCGCGGGCTCGATCTCGGGGATTACCTGCATCTCGGTGCCGGGGAGCTTCGCACCGGCGGCTATGCCCGTGACTCGATCCTCGCCGATGCATTCGAGGCCCTCTGGGGGGCCGTTTATCTCGACGCGGGATTCACGTCCGCCCGCGAGCTGGTCCTGCAACTGTTCGCCACTCGCTTGGCGCAGACCAGCGCGACCCATGCCGGGAAGGACCCCAAAACCCAACTGCAGGAATGGCTCCAGGCCCAGCGCCGGCCGCTCCCCGAATATGCGGTCGTGGCTACCGGCGGCGATCAACATGCTCAAACCTTTGTCGTCAGTTGCGCGCTCGCCGACGCGGATCTCAGTACCCGCGCCGAGGGCGGCACCCGACGCGGTGCGGAACAAGCGGCGGCACACGCCATGCTGGAGCAGCTCAAGAATGTCTGAAAACATCGCCGGTCGTTGCGGGACCGTGGCCATCATCGGGCGGCCGAACGTCGGCAAGTCGACCTTGCTCAATCGGCTGATGGGGCAAAAGCTCGCCATCACCTCGCACAAGGCGCAGACCACGCGCCACTCCATCCTGGGCATCAAGACACGCCCCGAGGGCCAGATCCTCTTCGTCGATACACCGGGCATCCATCAGCGCGGGGCGAACGCACTCAACCGCTATCTCAATCGCGCGGCCCGCACGGCGATCAGCGATACCGACTTGGCGCTCTTCGTGGTCGAGGCGCTGCGCTGGACCGAAGAGGACGCAGCCGCACTCGAAGCCATCGCAACCGCGGGCGTGCCGGTCGTCGCCGCCGTCAACAAGGTCGACCGCATCTCGAACAAAGAGGATCTGCTGCCCTATCTGCAGGATCTCGGGCAGCGTCACGCCTTCTTGGACCTGATCCCGGTCTCCGCGGCGAACGGGGATCAGGTCGAGGTGCTCGAGCTTGCCCTGCTGCGCGGCCTGCCCGAGGGCGAGCCGGTCTTTCCCGAGGATCAAATCACCGATCGTTCCGAGCGCTTCTTTGCCGCCGAGCTGGTGCGCGAGCAACTGGTGCAGCGTTACGGCGAGGAGCTGCCGTATCGCACGACGGTGGAGATCGAGCGCTTCGAGGAGGCCGGCGGGCGTTATAAGATCAATGCCCTGATCTGGGTCGAGCGCCAGAGCCAGAAGGCCATCATCATCGGTCGGCAGGGCGAGGCCCTGAAGGCCGCCGCCACGCAGGCACGCCTGGAGATGCAGAAGGTGTTTGGCTGCCCCGTGCACCTGGAGGTCTGGGTGAAGGTGAAGAAGAGCTGGTCGAGCGACGAGGCCGCCTTGGGGCGTCTCGGCTACGGAGACGGGCCCTTGGACGGGCGCGGGGGCAGTTGAGCCCGTGCCGTGAACGCTCGCGGGTCTTTGTTTCAGGCCTTCGTGCTGCATCGGCGCGATTACGGCAACACCAGTCTCCTGGTCGAGGTCTTCGCCGCCGGGCGAGGGCGATTCCCCGCGATTGCCAAAGGCGCCCGCCGAGCGCGCCATCCGACCAGTGCTTTGCTCCAGCCGTTTCAACCCCTGTGGTTGGATGCGATCGGACGCGGCGAGATCTTGACCCTGACCCGGGTCGAGGCTGCCGGGCCGGCAATCGGTCTGCTCGGACGCCCGCTGCTGTGCGGCTTTTATCTCAACGAGCTGTTGGTTCGGCTGCTTGGTCGCGATGATCCTCATGACCCGCTGTTCGCCTTCTATCATGCCGCGCTGACGGGCTTGGCGAGCGACGAAGACCTTGAAAGCCTGCTCCGGCAGTTCGAGATTCGACTGCTCGACGAGCTGGGCTACGCGATCGCTTTGGATGTCGAGGCCGACTGCGATCGGCCGGTGGTACCCGACGGGGCCTATGTGCTCGTCCCCGGACAGGGCATGCTGCAGGCGCAGGCGGATGATCGCGCCGAGCGCATATCCGGCACGACCTTACTCGCATTGGCGCAGGGCGATCGGTTGGCCCCGCATCAGCTGCGCGAGGCGCGGGCACTTCTGCGGCGCCTTCTGGAGCCCCATCTCGGTGGGCGTCCGTTGAAAAGCCGCGAGCTCTTTCGGCGCTTTGCCGTCGCGTCCCCCCCAATCTCGGGAACGGGATCGGCGCCGTGCGCGTCTCGCGACTCGACCCATGTCGAAATCACGAATCGGAGTTACGAATCTTGACCAGTCACACCGCTGCCGGCGTCTTGCTCGGCGTCAACATCGACCATGTCGCGACCATTCGCCGTGCGCGCGGGACGCGCTATCCGGAGCCGATTCAGGCCGCCTTGGTGGCCGAGCAAGCGGGCGCCGACTCAATCACGCTCCACCTGCGCGAGGATCGTCGCCACATCCAGGAGCGCGATGTCGAGCTGCTCTGCGGGATCCTGCAAACCCGCATGAATCTCGAGATGGCAGCGACGGCCAACATGGGAGACATCGCCTGTCGTCTCAAACCGGCCGATTGTTGCCTGGTACCGGAACGGCGCGAGGAGCTCACCACGGAAGGCGGTTTGGACGTGCACGGGAATCGGCCGCACCTGCAGGATTTTTGCGCACGTCTGGCCGACTCCGGGATCCGTGTCTCGCTGTTCATCGACGCTGATCCGGACCAGATCGAGGCAGCGCACGATGTCGGCGCACCCGTGATCGAGATCCACACCGGTCATTATGCCGACGCCCAAACCGCTGCGGCACGTGCCGACGAGCTTGCTCGCATCCGACGCGCGGTGAACCTCGGGATCTCGCTCGGCTTGCAGGTCAACGCCGGACATGGTCTCGACTACCACAACGTCAAGGCGATCGCGGCCATAGCGGGCGTACGCGAGCTCAATATCGGACATGCCATTATCGCCCGCGCCATCTTCTCGGGCCTTGATCAAGCGGTTCGGGACATGAAGGGCGTGATCGATGCGGCGGTGGCTGCAGGGCCCTGATACGCGTGTCTCGACCGTCTCGATTAGCAGTGGCGTGGTTTAAAATTTTATCATTTTTAATCTCTTAAACCGCGCCAGCTCCAGCGGCCGTCAAGTCTACCGGGGCCGATCCCATCCAAAAACATCGCATACCGCACTCGGCGCGGTTTAGACTGTGCGGCGGGACGAGGGGTCCCGTCGGTGATTCCGCTGCGCTATGCCTACCGAGACGCTTATTCTTGTCCTTGCCATTGATCGCGGTGCTGGTCCCGCTCCGCTGACGGAGCACCGCACGAAGGCGGCGGTGCCCTTCGGGGGTAAGTTCCGTGTCATCGATTTCACCTTGGCCAACTGTCTGCATTCGGGATTGCGACAGGTCCTGGTGCTGACCCAATACAAGAGTCACTCGCTGCACAAACATCTGCGCGACGGTTGGTCGATCTTCAATCCCGAGCTGCGCGAGTTCATCACCCCGGTCCCGCCGCAGATGCGCGAGAGTCAGGAGTGGTACGCCGGTCCTTTCGATGCCATCCGTCAAAATCGCTATCTGATCGAGCGCAGCCGTGCCCGGCAGATCCTCGTCTTGGACGGAGGTGCCGTCTACCGCATGGATTATGCCGAGCTGGTGCGCGCGCACGCGGAGTCGAACGCCGAGATCACGGTCGCGGTGCGCGCTGTCAACGGGTGCGGTTCCGGTACACAGGCGCGTGTCGAGCTGGGCGACGCCGAGCGTATCGCCGGGTTCAGTCCACCGGCGCCGGCTCCGGTGGATAATTCGCTCGCCGCGCCGATTCCGGACGAGATCGAGCGCCTGGAGACCATGGGTGTCTATGTCTTCGACCGTGGTTTTCTCCTCGAAGAGATGGCGCGTCTGGATCAGGCGCGCCGTGATGAGGGCGCCGTCGCCGACACGGATCTGGCCCTGGATATCGTCGCCCCCATCGTCGCCGATCACAGCGTCGTCGCCTATCGTTTCGGCCAGGACCGCGGGCGCGTGACCCCGGATCGCTACTGGTGCGACCTCGCCTCGATCGACGCTTATTACCAAGCCAATATGGCCCTTTTGCGGGCCGAGCCGCCGCTGGATCTCTATCAGGCCGACTGGAACATCCATACCTACCAAGGCCAGTATCCGCCGGCCCGCACGGTCCCGGGTGCGACGAGCGGGAACGAGGGAATCTTCGTCAACTCCATGTTGGCTGCGGGCACCGTGATCAGCGGCGGCGGGGTCAACCATTCGGTGCTTTTTCCGAAGGTGCGAGTCCAGGACGGTGCCATCGTCGAGGCATCCATCCTCTTCAACGGCGTGACGGTCGGGGAGGGGGCGCACCTGCGCAACTGCATCGTCGAGAAAGACGTAGAGATTCCGCCGCGAATGCAGATCGGCCACGACCTGAAGGCCGACCGCGAGCGTTTCACCGTCTCCGAGAAGGGTGTGGTGGTGGTCACCAAGATTCCCTGAGTGGACGCCGAGGCGTTGCGAGGTGTCTACGGGAGGCTGCTCGATGCCTTCGGCGCGCAGGACTGGTGGCCTGCGCAGAGCGCCTTCGAGGTGATGATCGGGGCGATCCTGACGCAGAATACCGCCTGGACGAATGTCGAGCGCGCACTGGAGCGTCTGTGCTCGCGCATTCCGCTCGATGCAGAGTCGATCCTCGCCCTGGATCCGCTCGAGCTCGCCGATGCGCTGCGACCCTCCGGGTATTTCAACGTCAAGTCGCAGCGGGTCCGGGTGTTCTGCGAGGCGTATCTGCAGGCCGGCGGGCATCAGGGGCTGGAAGCGCTGACGACACCCGAGCTGCGCGCTCGGCTCCTGGCGATCAAAGGGATCGGCCCCGAGACCGCGGACGATATCCTCCTCTACGCATTCGACCGCCCCGTCTTCGTCGTCGATGCCTATACGCGCCGGATCTTCGAGCGGCTGGGTCTGCTTGCCGTCGGCGAGACCTACGAGGGCATTCGTCGCGCCTTCGAGCAGGCACTCGGCCCTGACGTGCCGATGCTCAAGGAGTACCATGCGCTCATCGTTTCGCAGGGCAAAGAGGTCTGTCGGACGCGTCCAGCATGTGATCGTTGCACGCTGCGCCGGACCTGCGCCGCGGCAGCGGCGAGTCCCTCGGATTCATCCACTCCATCGCGCACGTCGCAGCGGCGTCGGCGCGGGACAACAGCATCAGAAGAGACCCAATGATCGAGCTTCGGACCTACGTCTTCATCGATTCGCTTCAGCCGCAGCTCGCCGAGTATTTAGGCACCGTCTCGCAAGGCTTCCTGCCGGTGCCGGGCGATGCCTGTCTCTGGATCGAGGTCGCGCCCGGGATGGCGGTGCACCGTCTGACGGACATCGCGCTGAAGGCGACGCGGGTCCACCTGGGGCAGCAGGTCGTGGAGCGCGCCTTCGGGTCCATGGTCATCCACCACCGCGATCAGAGCGACGTCATGGACGCCGGTCGTGCGGTCCTGAACGCACTCGACACGACCGAGGGCGCCCGCAAGGCCTGTCGGATCGCCTGGAAGGAGACGATCCGCTCGATCACGCCGGACCACGCGGTCCTGATCAATCGGCAGGATCGACGCGGATCCATGATCTTGCCGGGACAAAGCATGTTCTTCTTGGAGACCGAACCTGCCGGCTATGTCGTGTATGCCGCGAACGAGGCGGAGAAGGCGTCGAACGTGACGCTCATCGACGTGCGTGCGGTCGGCGCTTTCGGGCGTCTCACCTTAGCCGGACGTGAGGCCGATATCGATGCCGCCGGGAAAGCGGCCGTCGCCGCCATCCACAACCTTTCGAGGGTTTGACGCCGCGCCGATCCCGGGCCGCACCCATAGAATGCCATGCGTCGGGCGGGCGCATCCGAGCAAACGATGCGGCTCGTACATGGTCGCAGCCGGCGTAGATTCGAATCCGTGCGTACTTTATGCCTTCGCGGTTCACCCTCTCGATCGACACCCCAATCGCTTTCACCAATGCCGAGACTCGACAACACCAGCTTCTATCTAGACTCACTCACCTCGCACGGCGAGACCGCCAAAGGCGTGCAGTGGCAGTCGACTCAAAGCCAAGAGCTGCGCTTCAAGGTGCTGCGCAAGCTCCTGCCCGAGCGTCTTTCCGATATCACCTTGGTCGACGCGGGTTGCGGATTCGGTGATCTCTATCGCTATCTCGATCGATGCAACAGCCTGCCCGGGCGCTACATCGGATTGGACGTGATGGAGCCTATGGTCGAAGTCGCGCGGCGTCGCACGGGGTGCGAGATCCGAATCTGCAATGTGCTGGAGGATCGGCTCCCGAATGCCGACTACTATCTCTGCAGCGGCGCAATGAACAACCTAACCCGCGAGGAGACCTGGGCGTTTATACGCCATTGCTTCGCGGCGTCCCGACACGGATTCATCTTCAATTTGTTGAAGGGAACGGACGGTCCGGGAAACTATAATTATCAGCAGCCGCGCGACCTTATTGCGTTGGCCCTGGAGTTGGGCGCGGAGCCGCATTTGGAGGAAGGCTATCTGAGCGGTGATTTCACCATGGGCTTTCTGAAGTAGGCGTCGGATGCTTCATCTCATCGCGATCGCGGCCGGCGGCGCGCTCGGCTCGTTGGCCCGCTACGGGATGTCGAGCGCCGTTTATGCGTGGCTCGGCCGGGGCTTTCCCTGGGGGACCTTGGCGGTCAACCTGCTCGGCTCCTTTCTGATGGGGCTCCTGTTCGTGCTTTTGATCGAGCGCTTGAGTTGGGCGCCGGAATGGCGCGGCGCGATCCTGATCGGCTTTCTCGGCGCTTTCACCACATTCTCCACCTTCTCGATCGAGACGCTGAATCTGTTGGAGGACGGGGCCGTGCTGGCGGCCTTTCTCAACATGGTCGGCAGTGTTTGGCTCTGTGTTCTGCTCTGTTGGGCGGGAATTATGCTCGGGAGGTCGCTATGAGTCGGGTCGAGGCGCTCATGGTTCGGATCTATCTGTCCGAATCGGATCATGCCCTTAAGGCATTGCTTGCCTGTCTGCACGACGATCTCGGTGTTCGAGGCGTGACCGTCATGCGCGGGATCGAAGGGTACGGGGTGTCCGGGAAACGGCACGGTGCATCCCTGATCGATCTCTCGCTCGATCTACCCTTGGTGGTGGAGTTTTTCGATCGGCCCGAGAAAGCCGCGTCTGCCATCACACGCGTCGAGCACTTTGTGCGGCCGGGTCATATCGTATCCTGGCCCGTTACTGTTGAATTCGAGGAATCCGAATGTTAGATCCACGCCTGCTGCGGACCCAGTTGGATGAGGTTGCCGCGCACCTGTCACGTCGCGGTCTGGTCCTGGATACCGCGCGCATCGAGTCGCTGGAGACCGAGCGCAAGGGTTTGCAGGTCGAGGTCCAGTCGTTGCAGAACGAGCGCAACACCCGCTCGAAGGCGATCGGGAAGGCCAAGGCGTCCGGCGCCGACATCGCGCCCCTGCTGGCCGAGGTCTCCGACCTGGGCGAGCGTCTCAAGGCATCCGAGGTGAGGCTCGAGGAGATCCAGGCAGCGGTGGACGAGATCGCCCTGGGGCTGCCCAACCTGCCGGATGCGAGTGTGCCGGACGGGCGCGACGAGCGCGAGAATCGCGAGGAGCGTCGTTGGGGCGAGCCGCCGAGCTTCGGCTTCCAGCCGCGCGATCATGTCGACCTCGGCGCCTTCAACGGCTGGATGGACTTCGATCTTGCCGCCAAGCTCACGGGTTCGCGCTTCGTGGTCCTGTCCGGTCCGCTGGCGCGTCTGCATCGGGCGCTGATCCAGTTCATGCTCGACACCCACACCGGCGAGCACGGCTATACCGAGGTCTATGTCCCCTACCTGGTGAACGCCGAGAGTCTCTACGGGACCGGCCAGCTCCCCAAGTTCGAGCAGGATCTCTTCAAAGTCCCGGGCGAGCGCGATCTCTATCTGATCCCGACCGCCGAGGT
>NZ_JAABRP010000018.1 GCF_011390875.1 Thiocapsa sp. | reverse complement strand
CGGTCACCAATCTGGTGCGCGACCTCATCCTCGAGGCGGGCGTGCTGCCGCGAAAATGGGTCGCCCACACACCCTGCTTCCGCAGCGAGGCAGGTTCCTACGGAAAGGACACCCGCGGGATGATCCGCCAACATCAGTTCGAGAAGGTCGAGCTGGTGCAGGCCGTGCGACCCGAAGAGTCGTTCCAGGCCCTGGAAGACCTGACCCGGCATGCCGAGTCCATTCTTCAGCGTCTCGGGCTCGCCTATCGCGTGGTCTCGCTCTGCTGCGGGGATCTCGGGTTCTCCTCGCGCAAAACCTACGATCTGGAGGTCTGGCTACCCGGCCAAGACACCTATCGCGAGATCTCTTCCTGCAGCAATTTCGGCGACTTTCAGGCACGCCGAC
>NZ_JAABRP010000149.1 GCF_011390875.1 Thiocapsa sp. | reverse complement strand
CGCGGTTTAGAAGTGAATATTTTTTAATGCCTTAAACCGCGCCAGCTCCGACAGGTGTCGGAGCTGGCGCGGCCAAGCCAATCCAAAAAACGACGCAGACCGCACCGGGCGCGGTTTAAGTTGGCAGCCGGAGGCCGCGGTCAGTCGGATGCGGGGTCGGTTTCCTACGCAGCGCCACCCCTCGGCGCGGCGTCGTCATGGCTCGGCAGCCAGAGTGCGAGGGTCCGGTAGAGCTCGACGGTGTCGATCGGCTTGGCTAGGTGTCCATTCATGCCGGCCTCTCGGGCGCCGTTCCGATCGATCTCCATCACGGCCGCCGAAAGGGCAATGATCGGCAGATCCGGGCGCTCGAGACGAATCCGCCGCGTGGCCTCGAAACCGTCCATGATCGGCATCTGCAGATCCATGAGGACAAGGTCGAAGTCCCGCGTCGTTGCCAGCTCGACAGCCTCGACACCGTTTTCGGCCAGGGTCACGACGGCGCCGGTCCGCTGAAGCATGCGTTTCGCGACCTCCTGGTTCAGTGCGTTGTCTTCCACCAACAGGATCGCTGCACCGGCAAAGGAGGGCGTCGGAGGCCGGGCCGGCCGCGAGGGTTTGCCGGGTTGCGGCTTCTCTCCGCGGGCTTCGAGAAGCGTGTCGAGCAGGGCCGAGGCGGTGACCGGTTTGCCCAGAAAATCGCGGAGCCCCGAGCGGTTCTTCGGCAGATCGTCGCGGTTGTAGCCGCTGACGATGATCGCCGGTGTTCCGGCACCGGTCAGAACGCCCTCTTTGCGCATCCGGAAGAGCTGCTCGACGGCCTCCAACCCGTCGAGCTCGCCGGGCATCTTCCAATCCATGAGGATGAAGTCAAAGGGCATGTGGGTCCGGTCGGCCTCGATGACGGCCTGCACCGCAGCGGCCCCGCTCGCGGCCTCCTCGACGCGGCATCGCCAACTCTCGAGGATTTCGCGGAGCACGGTTCGGGCGACGGCGTGGTCGTCGACGACCAGGACTCGGGAGCCGCTGATCTCTCGGATACTGTCCGTTCCGGTGTCCTCGCGCGCGACCGGCAGGAGCAGATCGAATGAAAAGACGCTGCCCTCTCCGGGCGAGGAGACGACCCCGAGGTGGCTGCCCATGCGTTCGACCAGTTTGCGGCTGATCACCAACCCCAACCCGGTGCCGCCGTATTTTCGTGTCGTGGAGCTGTCGGCTTGTGAAAAGGCCTGGAACAGGCGATCGACCTGTCCGGCGTCCATGCCGATCCCGGTATCCGACACTTGGAAGCGTAGGCGAACCTGATCGGTATCCCCGCCCAATCGGGTGATCCGGACCTCGACGGTTCCCTGGTCGGTGAATTTCAGCGCATTGGCGAGCAGGTTGGTCAAGACCTGGCCCAACCGCAACGCATCGCCGAGCAGAGTCCGCGGGACCTCGGGGGAGACGCGGAAGACAAGCTCGAGACCCTTCTCGCCGGCCGCGGAGCCGAAGAGTGTCGCCATTTGCTCGAGGAGTTGGTCGATTCGAAACGGTCGGGATTCCAACTCCAGCTTGCCCGCCTCGATCTTGGAGTAATCCAGGATGTCGTTGATGATCCCGAGGAGCAGGCGCGAGGAGCCGTGAATCTTGCCCAGATAGTCGCGCTGCTCGTCGTTCAGATCGGTTCCCAACAGGATTTGGCTCAGCCCGATGACGGCGTTCATCGGTGTACGGATCTCGTGGCTCATGTTCGCCAGAAACTCGCTCTTGGAGCGGCTGGCGGCCTCCGCTTGCTCGCGGCTGAGTCGCAGCGACTCCTCCGTCTCGCGTCGTTTCTGAACATTTACGAGCATTTGCGCGAACACCGTCAGCAGCCTCTGCTCGGTGTCGGAATAGCGATGGTGTGTGCTCACCGAATCGAAACCGACGAACCCTCGGCAGCGCGGCCCGTCCATCATCGGCACGGCGATCGCGCTCTTGATCCCTTGGGGCTCGAGCACCTGTCGGACACTGCTCTCGGGCGCAAGCGCGAGCACGTCGGGGACGTAGACGGTGCCGCCGCGCCGATGGGTCGTGATCCAATCGGCGATCATGGTGGTCGGAAGGGCCTGCAGGGTGTGGATCTGCGGCGCGATTTCCTGCGCGCACCATTCGTGCGTATTGGTGGCGATATGCCGCTGGAAATCGTAAGCGAAGAGGTAGGCCCGATCCGCACCGACGAAATCGCCCAGATGGCCCAGCGAGGTTTCGATGACAGAATCGACCCGGTCCAACGGCAGGCTGATATAGGTTGCGGAGATCTCCATCAAGAGATCCTGCAGGCGGGTCTCTCGCTGCAGCGCCTTTTCGCTCTCCTGAAGGCGGGCGAAGGTGTCCAGGCGCTTGATGGTGCTGCCGATGACCTGCACGAGGAGCTGCAGTAGACCGACGTCGCTTTCCGCCCAGGCATGCGCACGGCTGACGACATCGAAGCCGACGAAGCCCCCGAGCCTGCCGCTGCTGTCGACCATGGGCAGGCACAGCAGCGAACGGATGCCTTGGGCAAGAAATTCGGCCTTTTCGGCGGCCGCCTCGTCCGGGAGGGCACACACGTCGGGGATCAGCACCGGCTCGCCGGTTGCCATCCGGGCCTTCCACCAGGGCAGACGCTCGACCGGCTGGTCTTGCGATCGCCGCATCTGAGAGGCGATGCCGCGAGAACACCACTCGTGGGTATTGGTGATCCGCGAGCCGTCTTCCGACAGACGGAAAAGGTAGGCCCTCTCGACCTCGAGGAGCTCCCCGAGCCGTTGGAGGGACCGATCGAGAACGGCGTCGAAGTTGTCCGGGCGGGCCCTCGCGAAACGGGCTGAGATTGCGGCTGCCGCGCGTTCCAGTTCCAACCGTCGCGCGCTTTCGGCCTGCCTTTGCTTTCGCTCGGTCACGTCGCGTGCTGCGGCATAGATCAGCTCCCCGCTGGGGAATGAGCGCCACTCGATCCACCGATAACCGCCGTCGCGACACCGATAGCGGTTTTCGAAGCCCAGGATCGCTCCTTGTGCGTCGAGGCGGCGGGTCGCCTCGAGCGTCGCATCACGATCGTCCGGATGCACGAAATCGAGGAAAGGTTGCCCTTCCAATTCTTCGGGCGGGTAGCCGAGGGTCCGTTGCCATTCCGGGTTCACGCGCAAGAACACGCCCTCGGCGCTCACGATGCAAAACATGTCGAGTCCCGTCGTGAAGAATCGGTTGAGCTCCTCCGTTCGGGCGTTGACCAGACCGACCAGTCCCGCATGGCGACGAGCCAGCAATGCGACCACGAGCACGAAGGCGGCGGTCAGGGCGAGTCCCGTGAGTCCCGTGATCCATGCTGCCCTCACGGGATGCCTTCCCAGGAACTCCGCTCCCGCGTGGGCCGTCACCGCGAAGACCTCGCCGAAGATCGGAATGAGGCGGGTCAGCGACGGCCCGACGGGCGGCTCGCCGTTCGGAGTCCAATTCGATGCGAGCGGCTCGAATTCTCCCGAGGGGTGCAGGTAAGCGATCTGCAGGCGCGCGGCCTTGTCGGGTCCGTGGCCAAGCAAGAGGGTATCCATGCGCAGCGCGGCGACGACGACACCCCGTACATCACCCGAGTCGCCGTAGACAGGTTGAACGACGCGGATACCCTTCGGGCTCCCGGGCTCCAGCACGAAGGTGACGGGTCCGGTCGCGGTGGGCAGGCCGCTGAGCGTCGCCGTCTCGATGGCTGCACGGCGTTGTGGATCCGAGGCAAGGTCGAAGCCCAACGCCTGCACGTTGGCTGTCGTTGACGGCGCCGTGAAGAGAACGGGATAGTGATTCTCGCGCGCCGCCACCGATACTCGCCCCCTCTGCGGGTCCTCCTGCCACATCCGCGTGTCATCGATGCCCGCTGCCTTGGCCTGCGCGCCGAAGTCGTCCCGGGCCGCTGTGTGCACATGCGGCGCCCATCCCCATGCACGCACGGCCGGATTGCGGGTGAGATGGGTCGTGTAGCGGGTGAAGTCCTCTGCAGTGACATCCGCCGAACTTTTGATGAAGCTCGCCAAACCCTCGATCTCGGTATCGCGCAGGTTACGCAAGGTTCCGGCGATCGACTCGGTGCGCGCGCTCGCCAATTGGGTGAATGACCAGTCGCGCGCATGGGCCTCGCGCTGATGGGCCGTCCATGCGGCGAAGAGGGTCAAGGCGAGCCCCAAGGCCAAGGCCAGCGACGGCTCCAAGTAACGTAACCGGTGCGCGGCACCCGACTCGAGCCTGGCGCGCCTAATCAGCAGGGCCGTGCCCGCGAGGATGATCAGGATCAGCGTGAACGTGAGTACGAGTGTCGGCACGGTGGCCTTTGCGAGATCGATCCTCCAGGTGCTGGCATCCACGTCGATACCGAGCACGGCAATGACGTCGCCTTGAAGTCGATAGGCGCCGGCGCAGACGATGATGTCGCCGACGCGCTGCACGAAAGTGGTCTTGGGCTCGATGCGGTGGCTGATCGGGTTTTCGTACTCGTAGGCCACCCAACCGCTGCCCTCCGACAGCGCAATGCGCTGAATCTCCCTGCGGAACGGCGTGCCGCCGACACGGTCCGGGCGGTCGATCCAATTTTGCCCCACCAGCTCGGGTCTGACCGGATGGGCCAGGAAGGTCATGTCGAGGTCGTAGGCAAAGGCGTAGAGATCACCCCGATGGAAGGGGCCGCTCGGCTCGCGCAAGGCCTCCAGCACAGCTTCTCGGCCATGCACGCCCGCATAAACCGCCGCGCTCCTCACGAGCGCGCGGGCCTCGGCCGGGAGCGCACCGCCTTGGACGGCCTTGCTCGGCTCGAAGATCGGGACCTGGGCCGAGATCCAGGTTCCCCAACGGTCGACGAGCGGTCCTTCCACGTGCTCGTCGCCGGTGGCGAAGACACGCCGCTCTCCCTCCGATGCCTCGTCGTAGAGATCGCCGGGCGGTGAGTAATCCTCGGAATCGGGTGGCTCGTTGTCGACCAAGATGAACAACTGCCCATCCGCGCGCCGACCCATCAAATAGACGAATCGGTAGCGCGGATCCGTGCGCGCGACGGCGGCGAGCTGGCTCTTGAGTCGCCGATATTCCGGTTTTTCCGCGTCGGCGAGGTCGCCCGCAAGGACCGCGATGCGCTTGACGTTCAGCGATTGCGCCAAGAGCCGCGTCTCCAACAGCAGGCGCTCCTTCATGTCGCGATCGGCCAGCCCGACGGACCACCAGGCTCCGAGCACCCCGCCGATCAGGACCAGCACGGCCAACGCGATCGCCGCACGCGTCAACCGACGCCCCGACAGCGAGCCGGGGGCGGCAATGACTTGGCGGAGCACTTTTCGGGTCAAGGCGTGTTGGGTCCGCGTTAAGGAGTAGACCGAGCGCACGTGGGTTTATCGCAAAGCAGGGCGTGCAATGCGGCGAAAAACGCCCGTGGACTCGCAATCATCGCTTGGGCTCGCGGATACGGACCGTTGCATCTCATCGCGATCACGACGTTCCCGCCACACGATCCCTGCCCCCTGCCTTGGCCCGATAAAGCCGTTGATCGGCGATCTCGATAAGGCCATCGACGTCCATTCCCGCATATTCGCACACGCCGCCGCTGACCGTGACCTGAAGTCCGCGTTGGCTCCAGGTCAGCGCCTTCACGGTGGTGCGAATGCGCTCGGCGACCTCCAACGCCAAGGCGGCGCAGGTGTGCGGCAGGATCACCAGGAATTCCTCGCCTCCGTAACGGCCGCTGATATCGACGTCGCGGATGCATGCACGCAAGGTCGCCGCAACCTTGACCAAGACCTCGTCGCCCACGCGATGCCCGAACGTATCGTTGATCGCCTTGAAAAAATCCAGGTCGAGCAGGATGACTGAAAGCTCGTCGCCGTAGCGTTTGGCGCGATCGATCTCCTCGGCGAGCTTCTGAAGAAGATAGCGTCGGTTGTAGGCCCCGGTCAGTCCATCCGTCAAGGAGGCCAAGCGCAGGTTGTCTTGGATCGCCTTCAGCTCCGAGATGTCGACCAATGAAACGAGGCGGCTGGAGAGGCCCGAGAATCGAATCGGCATGGCCGAGACCACGGCCCAGCGTCGACTTCGGTCACTCGTCAGGATCTGGGTTTCGCGCTGCTCGCCGATCCCGGCGGGAAGCCCGTCCGCGACCAGTGCCTCCCAGGCCGTGCTGTTCAACCGCCCGGTGTTGTCGGACTCCAAGGCGAGGTAGGTCTTGGCCGCCTGGTTGGCCTGAGTGATCCCGCTTAGGCCGCGCTCGGCCAAGATCATCGGGAAGGGTGCCGCCTCGAACAAGGTGCGCAGGTTGGACTCGCTCTCGCCGAGTCTGCGCAACACCCGGCTGGCTCCGAACCAGGCGAAACCGATGACCAGGAGCATGGCGCCGCCGACCCACAGGAGCTTGCCGCGCACGCTGCGCACCAGGTCGTTCAGGAACTGCGGACTCGAATAAAAGGTGGCGATCCCGACCAGAAGGTGACCGTCCGGATCGTATAGCGGGACCTCCGTCACGAAACAGTCCGCACACCGGTCGACCCCCCGCGCCAGGCCGAGACTCTCGGGTGGAAGCGCGAGCAGATCCTCGTCGAGGAGCAGGGTGATCCGTCGGACAAAAGGGGTGTCGGTGGACTGATCTTTGAGGAGAAGCACGGCGTCGAGCTCCGTGCGGATCTTGTCGGCGAGTTGGTCGAGCGGGTGTTCGTCGCGCAGCACCGACTCGATCCCGCTGGTCTGTGCTTGGGCGAATGCACGCGAGCGGCTTTCGGCGTCCGCACGCAGGGTCGGCTCGATGACCAATACCCAATGCAGCGCGATCAGCGTCGTGAGCAGGATCCCGAGCAGCGCAAAGATCACGGCGAGGTTGCGCTCGAGGGTCAGCGAGAACCGACGGCGCGTGGCGAAGGCCCTCTCGTTCATGCCGGGCTACTCATAACGACGTGCTACTTTTAGGAAGAACGGCTTGAATTGCACCTCGGCGCGTTTTGCCCGGGACAGATTGACGAAAGGTAGGATACGGTCGGCGACATGGATTCCCGCAACGGCGCCGGCCTCCACGTCACCCGCGAAGGGCGAGAAGACCAGGGCGCGATGACGTTCCGACCAAAGGCGCAGCCGCTTTGCGCCGACGTCCACGCTGGCGACGAAGACCCCGGCGAGCAGCGACTCGTCCGAGTCCAACGCCTCCGCATTTAGGGTCTCCACGTTCAAGGGTATCTCGTGGATCCGGCCGATCCCGCGGAGTGCCGAGGCGGCATCTCGGGCGACGGCGTCGGACCCTTCGTAGACGACGCGGATTTCGAGATTCCCGCTGTCCGTGCGCTTGTCTTCAAGGTCTTCTACGGCGCCGAGGACGGCGGGAAAGAGCTTGAGCCCGACGCGAAACCGCTGCTCCTCCTCCTGCCACAGCGACTGGGTCCAGGCGCGTGTGGCGACGAGCCCGACACACAGCACGAGTGCAGCGACGAGACCTCGGCGGCAGACTCCTGCACTCGGCGGCATGACGTCGGCCCCCGTCAGAAGCGGCTGCCGACGGACAACCACCAGTGCCGCCCCGGACGGGGATAGCCGTCCGGATAGGGCAGGTCTACCCCGCCGAAGCCGGTCGGCAGATCGGGGTAGCGCACGGTCTCGTCGGTCAAATTCTTGACCCCGAAATGCGCGAAAAAGCCCGGCCCCGCTCGCTGGTAGCTCAGGGTGAGATCCGCCATGGCGTAACCCGAGACCGAATCGCGCGGATCGGATTCCGGGCGGCTTCGATCGCCGACATAGCGCAGCTGCAGGGCTGCGGTCCAGGCGTCGAGCGGGCGCCAAAGCACGGCTAGATTGGCCAGTGTGTCGGTACCGCCGGGCAGCGGTCGGTCGGTGTCGCGCGAGACGGTATCCACGTAGGAGAGATTTGCATCGACCTTCACGCGGGGTCCGAGGCGGACCTCGTATTCCAGCTCGACACCGCGCAGCCGTGCATCGGCGCTGTTGATGAATCCGTCGTCGTCGTCCCCGAAGACGATCGGATCGACGAGGTCGGACTGAAACAGGATCAGGCGTCCTTCCCATCTGGGCTGTTTAAGGATGTAGCCCAGCTCGTAGGTCGCAATCTCCCCGGCGCCGATGGACTCCCGGCCCGGATACTCGAGCTCGTAGAAGGTCGGCGGTCGAAACGCTTGGGCGTATTGGAGCTTCAGGATATTGGCCTCGTCGATGCGCCAGACGGTAGCCAAACGCGGGGTCAGGAAGGCGCCGAGGTCGCTGTAGTCGTCCAGGCGCAGCGCGGCCGTCACCGTAACGCGCTCGCTTGCGCGGATCTCGTCCTGGACGATCAGGCTGAGAATCCGCCGGTCCAGGTCGGTATCCAGCCAGCTCTGCGGCACCTCGAACGGCAGGTTGAGCCAGTTCCAGCTCGCTCGGTCGACCTGCACCTGACTTGCCTCGACGCCCAGCAAGAGCAGATGCCGGTCCCAACCGCGCCAGTGCAAGTCCGCGGCCCCGAGATAGCGCGTCTCGCGGTAATCCTGGTCCATGTAGACCGGCTGCGCGTCGAAATAACTCGGCGGGAAGACGTAGAGCCGATCGCGTGTGCGCTCGTATTGGAGCGACTCGAGCCGGATGCGCGCATCCAGCGAATTCGCCAGCACCAAGTCTTGGCCGATTTGAGCCGAGATATAGCTCTGCCCGGCGGCGAGCCGGTCGTCCGATGGCGGCAGGAAGTGATTGACCCCGAAATGGTCTCCGTAGTCGTCGTCCAGGATCTTGATCGACGCGAAGGTGTTGCGCCAGCGCAGATCGGCGAAGGCCCCGAGATAGCGGCTCGCCTCGTTCGACGGGCCGGGAGCGTTGGAGAGCCCGGCCTCGCCGATCGCGAAGAGTGCATCCTCGGAGACGTGTACGCCGCCGTTGCCGGCAAGTCCGGCGAGATTGATCGAGGCGGTCAGATCGCGTTGCGGGTCGCTCCAGTGCCAGATCCCGCCACCGCCGGCAGCGGCGCGCTCGTTGGCCTGGGCATGGATCGTGCGGTCGCCTTGCCGGGTGATGACGTTCACCACGCCGGCAAAGGCGTACTCGCCATGCACCGAGGATCCGGGTCCGCGGATGACCTCGATGCGCTCGATCTGCTCGATGGGGATGTTCAGCACCGGGTTTGCAGTGGCGAGCAGGGTCGCGTTCATCGACACGCCGTCGAGCAGAACCTTGATGTTTCCCGAGGCGTAGCCGAAACCCACTCCGCGGCTGAGGATCTGACGCTCGCCCGTCATCTCGAGCCCTTGGCTGATGCCGGGGACCAGCGAGAGCGCCTCCCAGACCGTCCGCGCTCCGCGGGCGAGCATGTCGGATCCGGACAGGATCGTCGCCATGCCCGGGACGAAGTCGGCGTTCATTCCGCTGCGGGTTGCCAGCTCGGTTTCCTGGTCGAGAAGACTCAGCAGATCGCCGAGCGGCGCGTCTGCGGATTCGGGCGTCGATTGCGAGGCGGTTGCTTGGCCCGCGGCCAGGATCGAGACCGTTATCCACGCGGCGAGTCCGCGCGGCGCGAGTGATCTTTTCAGTGCTTTTGACGACAACACACCAGGCCTCCGAGCCCTTGGCGCGAGCGGCATCCCTGTGATGCAACCGACCCGTTCGATATGAGGAAGAGCCGTTGAAGGACGGGCGTCCTCACCCCGGTGGCGCCTGCCCGTGACGACACGAGCGCTGAGCCGGGGCGGCCCAAAAACCCGAAGTACCCCTAAGACGTCGGCAGGAAACCGTCTGCCTTGAGTTTTCCGATCATGGCGGCGATGACCTCGCTGATCATGGTCTGCTCGGAGCTCGGATCCAGGGTGTCGGAGCGACCGGACCAGACCAGTTTTGCGCGTCCCGCGTCGTAGAGATTGGCCTCCAGCCGAAGCGCGCGATAATTGGCGTAATACCCCGCGGCGGTGACCTCGCTCAGGATGTGACCATAATACGGGTAGAGGCGCCCGTAAAGGCTCGGAACCACATGGGTGCGTCCACCGCTCGGGGCGGCATCCGGGTTCTCTCCCGCGAGGTAGGTGACAATGACCCCGTCGGCTCCGGATCGTCCGACCGCCTCCTGGACTGCCCGCGAGCGGCCGACATCGCGGTCTGAGAGCAGGGTATGCGCAGCACGTGCTTGGACGCCCGCGCCTTTGAGCGCCTCGACAAAATTGTCCTCGTACGCGCGGCGTACGATCGGGTTGGTGGAGATGCCGAAGACGATAAGGTCGCGATACGGGGTCGGGGGTGTACCGGGCTCGATCCAGGTCGTGCTCAAGGGCCCGGGCACGCAGCCGAGCGTGATAAGGGCGGCAAGGCCGAACGCGACGGCAAGCCGGATAGGGCGCATAAGCGAAAGCTCCGAGATCGCGAAAAAATCCATCGGGCGCGGAAGTGTGCCCCGCTCCGGGCGGCAGGACAAGCTCAGGTCGCCCCGCTCTCCTTCGGCGTGCGCGCCTTGGTATCGGCGGCGTATTCGAAGGCGTCCGAAAACATGCGATCTCGGTCGAGCCCTGCGGCCTCGAAGGCGACACGCCCGGCCTCGACCATGACGGGCGGTCCGCTCATGTAGAGATCGAACCCGCTCGGGTCCGGGTGATCCTCCAGAACGGCCATGTGAACGAATCCGGTGCGTCCCCGCCAGTGCGGATCCGGCTCCGAGAGCACCGGGACGAAGCGGAACGAAGGCAGTCGCCGTGCCCAAGCGGCCGGCAAATCGGTCAGGTAGAGGTCGCGCTGCGCACGTACCCCCCAGTAGAGCGCGATCGGGCGGTCGAGCCCGATATGAATGGCGTGCTCGATCATCCCTTTCAGCGGCGCGAACCCGGTGCCTCCGCCCATCAGGATGATCGGGCGATCCGAGTCCTCGCGGAGCACGAAGGTGCCCATCGGTCCCTGGATTCGGAGGATGCTCTTCTCGGGCATGCTCTCGAAGACATAGGCGGTGAACTCGCCGCCGGGGACATGCCGGACATGCAACTCGATCTCGGCGTCGTCGTGGGGCGCATTGGCGATGGAAAACGCCCGTCGGCGGCCGTCGCGGAGAATGAAGTCCAGATACTGGCCGGCGAGGAATTGCAGCCGCTGGTTCTCCGGCAGTTTCAGGAAGAGGCGCATGACGTCGTGATTAAGACGCTCCTTGCGCGAGACCCGGCAGGGCAGCGTGCGGACCTCGATGTGCGCAACCGACGGCACCTCGCGCACGCGCAACAGCAGATCGGAGGCCGGCACGGCCTGGCAGGTCAGGCAGCTGTCCTCGGGCTGGCCTTCGAGCGCCTCGGTCTGCCCGCTCGGGTAGTCGACCCGGCCCTCGAGCAGGTGGACCGCGCAGGATCCGCATTTGCCGTCGCGACACCCGTAAGGCAGGCCCACGCCTTGGCGCAGCGCGGCGGCGAGGATGGTTTCGCCCGACTCGACATCGAAGTGATGTTCCGCGGGGAGGGTTCGAATCTTGAAGCTCATCTCATCATTAAACCGCGTCCGGAGTGATTGTGCGATGGTTTTGGGTTCGTTGGGCCTCATTTACACCGGCGGCCGCAGTGGAGACGCGGTTTAATGATCATTTTTGAACGATTTGAATCGCGTCTGCGCCGACGTTTCGGGTGTTCTCGATGTCGGCGCGCCCGGTGCAACGCGGATTTGCACTCCCGACGCGATTCAACGATTTTGAGACATCTTGTGCCGCGTCCGCAAATTCGAGGCAGGTCGGATCATGAACAAGCAAGTCGTTGTCGGGTGTGGATATGTGGGTACTCGGGTTGCCCGCCACTATCGGGATCAGGGCGAGGCCGTCACCGGCATCGTGCGATCCGATGCCGGGGTTGCTCGGCTCGAGCAGCTAGGTATCAAGGGCTTACACTGCGATCTCGCGGCCGAGGATCTCGGCGATCTCGGTCTTGCCGGTGCGCGGATCTTTCATCTCGCGCCGCCGCCCGGGAGCGGGGTTCAAGACCCGCATACCCGACATCTTGTCGAACTCTTCGAGCGGTTCGGTCATCCGCTGCGCGTCGTCTATATCAGCACGACAGGCGTCTACGGCGACTGTGCCGGTGCTTGGATCGACGAGACGCATCCGGTCGCACCTGTGGCGGCGCGCTCGCAACGGCGCCTGGATGCGGAGGAGACGCTGCGTCGTTGGAGCGCGGCGAGCGGCCGGGATCTGGTCATCCTGCGCGTGGCAGGGATCTACGGTCCCGACCGATTGCCTCTGGAGCGCATCCGGGCGGGTACACCCATGGTCAGGCCGCAGGATGCGCCCTACACCAACCGGATCCATGTCGACGACCTGGTGACGGCCTGTATCGCAGCGATGGAACGGGCCCCGTCGGGTGGCCTCTACAACGCCTGCGACGGCCACCCCAGCACCATGACGGACTACTTTCTGGACGTGGCCGCCGCGGCCGGGCTGCCGAGCCCTCCCCTGATCGGCCTCGAGGAGGCCTCGGATCGCCTTTCCGAGGGCATGCTGTCGTATCTGAGCGAGTCGCGTCGTCTGCGCAACGATCGGCTGCGCGAAGAGTTAGGTGTGGATTTGCGTTACCCGTCGCTGGCCGAGGGTCTGCGCGGTCTCTTTTAGGCGATCGGCGTGTGCATATCCTCGAACGCGTTTGGCCGCTATGATTCGGTCCTGCACCGCAC
>NZ_JAABRP010000148.1 GCF_011390875.1 Thiocapsa sp. | reverse complement strand
ACCCCTGCAGGCACACGCCGACTGCGCAGGGTCGCCAAAGCCTGCGAGCGGGTTGGCCAACGGGTTCAGAAATCCGTCTTTGAGTGTCAGGTGAATCAGATGCAATTCGAGGAACTGGAGCGTACGCTGCTGGCGGAGGTCGACCTTGAGAAAGACAACCTTCGTTTTTACCGCCTGACCGAGCCCCATGAGCTGCGAGTCAAGCAGTACGGTGTCTTCCGTTCTGTAGACTTCGACGGCCCCCTCCTCGTGTAATGCGCGAACCCCAAGTGACGCCAAATCCCCGGCAGGTTCGCGCGCACCCTAATTGACTGATGTTAAAGGAGATCGAGATCCTGCGCGACGGCTTTCAGAAGCCAGGACTTGCTTGCCTTGTCGGGATCGCGCAAGCTGCTAATGTTCCATTGCGAAATCAATCGATTACCGCAACGGAGTATCGCCCGGTCGAATGACCGGGCGTGGATTGAAAGGATTGCGTGACCGTCTTCGGCGACAGCAATGCGCAGGCCTTGCTCTTAACTCCGGCCATCTTGGCACGTGGCGCAGAGCGCCAGGGGCATGCGTGACACCGCAGAGCGGGTGTCACGAGCGACTGATATTTTGGGTGGCCGGTCTTGCGAGGGAGGCCGATGTGTTAGGTGGACGGTCTTACGAGCGAGGCCACATCTACCGAGCCTTTGCCCGCCGCTTCAACCAGACCTCCAGCCCCTGCGCATTGAGCTCGGTATCCAAACTCAGCAGCTCGGCGATCGCGTCGTCCGACAGCGCGACGCCGTGGGCGCGCGCGCCGGCGACCAGATAGGCACGCACGGCGCTCTTGATGCGGGACTCGCGGTCCGGGTCGTCATTTTCCTCCTCGGCGAGTGCGATGTCGGCGAGGGCGCGGATGCTGGCGCGCAGGTCGTCGACCAGATCTTCCGGGTGTTGGACCCGGCCGTAGTGGGTGAGATACATGGCCTGTGGTGCGTAGGCCATGAGCTTGTCGAGGCTGTCGAGCCAGGCATCGGGATCGAAGGCGACCGGGGTGGTCGGGGCGAACAGCCAGGGGCCGGCGGCGGTGTCGAATTCGCGGTAGGAGATGCCGAAGGTGTCGCCGGTGAAGAAGGCGCGGCTGGTGTCGTCATAGATGCAGCCGTGGTGATTGGCGTGGCCGGGTGTGTCGATGAACTTCAGCGTCCGGCCGGCGAGATCGAAGGTGTCGCCGTCCTGCGCGATGATGACGCGCTCTTCCGGCACCGGCGTGAGCGCGCCGAAGTCACGCGCGAAGGCGTCCTCGCCGTAGACGGCGGTGGATCCGGCGGTCAGGCGGCTCGGGTCGATCATGTGGGTCGCGCCTTTCGGGTGGATCACCATGCGCGCGTTCGGGCAGGCGGCCATCAGGGTGCCGGCGCCGCCGCCGTGGTCGAGGTGGACGTGGGTCGGGATGACGTAGTCGACATGCTCCGGGGTTAGGCCCAGGTCGGCGATCACGCCGAGCAATCCCGGAACCGAGTTGGCGGCGCCCGTGTCGATGAAGGCAATCCGGTCCGCGGAGCGCACTAGATAGCAGGCGGCGAGGCCGTGCCGGTAGAGACCGGTTTCGAGGCAATAGATACCGTCGTCGATGTGTCGGTAGGGTGCGGGTGCGGTGGACATGCGCGTGCGTGCTCCGATTCGAATCGTATGCTTAGGATGGGCGACGAGTCTAAACCAAGCGCCATCTTGATGCAGCGCAGCACCCATTGGGGTCAGGGTTTGTATCGGTTAACGTCTGAGATCCCATCGATTTTTTCCGTATAAGGGGCTTCCGGCATGACGTAAGCTTCGCCCACGTGCGGCCTCGGGATTTCGGCCCGCTTCGTGTGAAGCTGCAAATGGGTTGGAAATCCATTGATGGACCAACTCGTACCGCGGCACGATCGTGCGGTCTCGGGATGCGCCCGAGGTGGCTCTGTCGGCACGTCGGCCTTTGCACCGGCCCCGGGCTCAACCCCCTTGCCTTTTTCGGAAACCTTGTAGAATCTTAGCGCCTCGCTCAGTCTTCGCTCAGGGTCATGTTGCTCGGGACCTGAAGGATTGCCGACCCGCGGGTCGGCCGATGCAGCAGTTCCGGACAGCCGCCTCGCCGGTTTCCATAACAATATCGGAGGAATCAGGATGGACAACACTGCCGTCGCGGACGAACCGCGCCACGTCGACCCTCGCGTCAACAAGATCACCCTGGATCACCCCTGGCAATGGCTTGCCAAGGGCTGGCAGGACATCAGGACAGCACCTGTCTATAGCCTAAGATACGGCGCCATGATCGTGCTGCTCAGCGGCCTGATCGTCTGGCTGACGGTCGTCGGGCATTTGACCTTCTTGATCCCTTTCTTGACCGCGGGCTTCTTCCTGATGGCCCCGTTCTTGGCGATCGGGCTCTATCAGATGAGCGCGCACCTGGAACGTGGGGAGCCGGTGGACCACTGTCAGGCACTGGAGGCATTCAAGCGCAATCAGGGTCAGTTGGGGATCGCGATGGGGTTCCTCCTGATGACGATGCAGCTCTGGATCCTGGCATCCGTGTTTCTCTTCATCATGATGTTCAACGATCCCTTTCCGCCGTTCTCGCGCTTTATTCCGGTCGTTGTCCTTTCGGGCGAGTATATGGGACTCATGCTCGCAGTGATTTTGGTCGGCGCCTTTTTCGCCATCTGTGCCTTCTGCATCAGTGCCATTTCGGTGCCGATGCTCATCGATCGTCCGGTCGACGGCTTCACCGCAATGCGCACCAGCGTCCGCGCGGTGGCCCTCAATTGGCTGCCCATGCTGCTTTGGGCGGCGCTGCTGGTCGGGATCGTGGGGATCGGGCTTCTGACCTTCTATATCGGGCTCTTTATCGCCGTTCCCTTGGTGGGGCATGCGACCTGGTATGCCTATCGGGATTTGGTGCCCAGAGACTGAGTGATTCCGGCCACCGTTACGTGGCGCAGAGCGCCACGGGGCATGCGTCACTCGGCGGAGCGGTGTGATGTGCTCCTGACGAAGAGCTTGGGCGGGCAGAGCGCAACGAAACGGGTCTTTTCCGCGCCGCGACCCGGATTGGGCGTCCGAGCGGTGAGGATGGGTTTCGCTGCGCTCTACCCATCCTACGGTTTTGGTTTTTTTGAGTTTTCCTGATCGTCCTAGACCGTGTCGGCGAGGATCTCGCTGATATCGACGAGGGCGATTCAACCCCGAAACTGCGCATGAGGCCCCGCGACGCGGTCTAGCCGGGCTCGAATCGATAGCCGAGTAGCTCGACATCCGCGGCGAAGTGTCGCGCGACCAGTTCGGCGGTGGCATCCGTGTAATAACCCCGATAGTCCTTGCTGCGGTCTGTGGCCTTGCGCGCATGCGGCAGTGCAGGGGCGGGGATCCCGATGCGCGTGCAGGCGATTGCGAAATCCTCGTGCAGGCGCTCGTAGCGACCGATGAAGTCGACGATCACGGCGCCGTGCAGGTCGATGAGGTAATCGCTCTGCAGCTCGATCGAGGTGTCGACGTGATACTGGTAGGGCCGCTCGGGGTCGAGCTTCCAGCGCAGGAAGGGCTCGAACTCGGTGTGGCCGCCGAGATACTGGGGTCGTTCGCGCCGGATGTGGTGAAACGAGCTGACCTGAAGGTCCCAAGGGTTGCGCACGAAGGCGAACTTGAAGAGCCCGTCGAAGACCTCCTTGGGCAGCATCTCTTTTGCGGCGATCGCCTTGGCGTGACGGGGCAGCTTGGTGGCGATGCGGTGCCCGCTGAGATGGCTCAGTCGGCTGCACAGGAACATGGACCAGTACCAGGGGTCTCGCCAGCGCAGCCCTTCCAAGGCGGCGCGCACGCTGGTCCCGCCGGTCTTGGCGATGTGGACGAAGAGAAAGCGATATTTGGGCGAGAGCAGCATGGTGTCGGGTCAGCGCGGTCGATAGGCCTGAAGGCGGTCGTTGATCACGCTTGGCGTGAGATCCGCCCTCCGGGGTTTGAAGCCGGAGGAGGCGGCGTCACTCCGACCGGGGTGTCTTCTTCTTCGCACGCGGGTGGGCCTGGTCGTAGACCTGCGCGAGATGCTGGAAGTCGAGATGGGTGTAGATCTGGGTGGTGCCGATATCGGAATGGCCTAGCAGCTCCTGAACCGCGCGCAGATCGCCCGATGACTCCAGCAAATGGGTCGCGAAGCTATGACGCAGCAGATGCGGATGCAGGTCGCGTGTCGCGCCTTGGGAGCGTGCCCATTGGGCGATACGCACCTCCACCGTGCGCGGGTTGATCCGCGTCCCGCGGCTGCTGACGAAGAGCGCGGGCTCCCCGGCCGCGGCCAGATTGGCGCGCACTAGCATCCAGCGTTGGACGGCTTCGCGGGCCTTGATGCCCACCGGCACGCGCCGGGTCTTGGACCCCTTGCCCAGCACACCGAGCTCGCCTTCGGCCATGTCGATGTCGCCTACATTGACCGAGACCAGCTCGGCGAGCCGCAGGCCCGACGAGTAGAACAGCTCGATCATCGCCTGATCGCGGATCGCGAGCAGATCATCGTCGGCCGGATGGTCCAGCAGACTGCACAGCTGATCGGCGTCGAGTGTCGCCGGCAATCGACGGGGACTCTTCGGCGCTCGGACCCCGACGGCCGGATTGGATCCGGCGAGCCCCTCGCGCAGCAACCAGCGATAGAGACTGCGCAGGCTGGACAGCTCGCGCTGCAGCGTCTTTCCGGAGGCGCCGCGACGGTGCCGCCAGGCGAGATACTGGCGCACGGCTTGCTCGTCGAGCTTCTCGATGGCGAGTGATTCGGCCTCGCTCAGCCAAGCGTTCAGCCGCTCGAGATCGCGACGGTAGGCGACCAGTGTCTGCTCGGACAGCCGGCGCTCGTGGGCGAGATGGCCGAGGAAGGATTCGATCAGGTCGCCCGATGTGCTCATGTGATAGTGGTGAGTGGTGAGTTAGAGATGCGGGCTTCGGCGGGGGCGCGATCTGAAGTTCTAAATATTTCATCATCCTAAATCGCGTCGACTCCGACGCTTAAGGATCTGGCCGAGGCAGATCCAATCCAACAACGATGCATATCGCTTCGGACGCGATTTAGTTCGTCTCGTCGCAATGCCCCAACGGCACGACACGCAGCTTCTGTCCGAGGATCTCGCCGAGCCGGTCGAGCAGCTCGGTGCCCATGTCCGGGCGAAAGCGCTCGGCGTTGTGACTGCCGATCGCCAGCACGCCGGCATGCCCGTCCGCGCGGATCGGCACCAGCGCGGCCGATCGAATCTCGGCTCCCGCCTCGCCGAAGAGGATCTGTGCCTTCTCGCTGTTGAGCGGCCCGCACAGGGCATGGTGGCGATCGATGTAGTCGCGAAACGCCAGCGTCAGCGGATCCGCGCGCGAACCGCCTTCGTCCTCGGTCTTGAAGAGCTTCAGCGTCATCGCCTCGGCCGAGAACTCGCTCAGGAGCGCATCCTTGAGCAGGGCGCAGATCTGCTGCGAATCCTGCGCGGCGATGAGTTTCAGGACCAGGTGATGCAGCCGGCCCGACAGGGCATCGTACTCGCGTGCCCGCGAGATGAGATGCGTGAGGCGGTGACGCTCGGCCTCCAGCTGCTTGCGCAAGACACGTACCTGCTGCTCGATCAGAGAGACTGCGGCCCCCGAGTCGTGGGGGATCTCGAGCGCCGCCAAGACCTTCGGATTGCGGGCGAAGAAAGTCGGATCGTTCAGGAGAAAGTCGATGACCCTGGATTCGATCTCCGGGTCTTCGATTGCGACGGGCGCGGGTTCGATGGGAGTCATGCGCGAAATCTCCCTGCTGGGGTGTTGTCGGGCCTCGCGATCTCGGCCAGACCTGCGACGGTCTGTTGGTTTTCGTGGGCGCGGCCCGACCTGAGGCGGCGTCTCATAGTGCGATCTCGCCGTCAAAGACCTGTACCGCCGGTCCGGTCATCCACACGGACTCGCCGGGTCCGTTCCACGCGATCAGAAGATCGCCGCCGGGCAGGCTGATCCGAACCCGCGTGTCCACTAGGTCGCATTGGCGGGCGTGGACCATGGCCGCGCAGGCGCCGGTGCCGCAGGCCAAGGTCTCGCCGGCGCCGCGCTCGTAGACGCGCAGGCGCAGATGATCGCGGGAGAGTATTTGCATGAAACCGACATTGACCCGTTGGGGAAAGCGCGGGTGGGCTTCGACCAACGGACCTAGGCGCGCGACCGGAGCGTTGTCCAGGTCCTCGACCAGGATGACGGCGTGCGGGTTGCCCATCGAGACCGCGCCGATGGCCAGTGTCTCGCCCGCGACATCCAGGTCATAGGTGAGCGCTTGCCGATCCGCCAGAAAGGGGATCCGCTCGGGCGCGAATTCGGGTGCGCCCATGTCGACACGGACCTGAGCTGCGTCCTCCAGATAGAGTCGGATCGGGCCGGCGGCCGTCCCGACCGGGATCTCGTCGTGATCGGTCAGGCCGCGGTCGCGCACGAAGCGGGCAAAACACCGCGCGCCGTTCCCGCACTGCTCGACCTCGGAGCCGTCGGCGTTGAAGATGCGGTAGTGAAACTCGGTGTCGGGCAGGCGCGGCGGCTCCACCAGCAGGATCTGATCGCATCCGATCCCGAAGCGCCGATCGGCGAGCCGGCGGGCGAGTGCGGGGTCGATCGCGATGGGGCGCGCGGTGGCATCCAGGACGACGAAGTCGTTGCCCAGGCCCTGCATCTTGCTGAAGGCGAGTCGCATCCCTTCACTCACCCGGCAGGCGCCCCGAGACGGCCAGATGGCGGTCGCTGACCACGCCGACCTCGAGCCCGTCGAGCCCCGCGGCGGCCAGCTGTTCGGCGACCTCCGCCGGCTCGAAGGCGGCGAAGAGCGAGTTGCGGAAGTCATCGCGCAAGACCTTCGGCTCGCCGTCGGCATAGGTCGATACCAGCGCCTCGACCCAACCGGCCGAGGCCGGTCGCATCAGGTCCATAATCAGCACCAAGGCACCGGGCTTGCCGGTCTCGATCAGGGTTTGCCACAAGACCTGCGGGTCATGCAGATGATGCAGCAGGCTGTTGGAGATGATCAGGTCGTAGCCGCCCCGCTCCAAGGCCGCGGAGGGGATCTGGTCGCGGATCAGTCGGCACCGCTTGGCCACGCCGGGCAGCGCATCGAGCGCGGTTTGGGCGAGATCGAGCATGGGTTGGGAGCCGTCGAGTGCATCGCAGGTCGCCTTGGGCCAGGCGCGCAGGAAGCGGATGCTGATGTCCGCCGGCCCGCAGCCCAGATCGAGTGCGCGCGCGCCGTCGAGAGGACCTGGGTCGAGCCGGCGCAGCAGTTCGATGAAAAGCGTGTTGGATTCGTTGAAATCCGCTTGGGCATAGGCGAGCGCTTGCTCGTCGCTGTCCATCAACTCGGGTTCGGGACGGCGTTTCATGACGGCAGAACGGACTCCCCGGCGTAAAGGCTCGCGACGGTCTCGCGCTCGCGCACAAGATGCACTTGATCGCCGTCGACCATGACCTCGGGCACGCGCGGGCGGCTGTTGTAGTTGGAGCTCATGGTGAAGCCGTAGGCGCCCGAGCCGCGCACGGCGAGCAGGTCGCCCTCGCGCAAGGCGAGCTGTCGGCCCTTGCCGAGAAAGTCTCCGGTCTCGCAGACCGGGCCGACCAGGTCATAGCGGGCGGGCTCGGCGTCCGTGTTGTGCATCACCGGCACGATGTCCTGAACGGCCTGATAGAGCGCGGGGCGCACCAGGTCGTTCATGGCCGCGTCCAGGATCGCGAAGTGACGCTGGCCGTTTTCCTTGAGGTATTCCACGCGGGTCAGCAGCACGCCGGCATTACCGGCGATGGCGCGGCCGGGCTCCAGCATGATCTCGTAGGGGCGATCGCCGAGCAGGTAGCTCATGGCCGCGGCATAGGCGGCGGGCTCCGGGGGATGCTCTTCGGTGTAGCGGATGCCGAGTCCGCCGCCGATGTCGAGATGTGCGATCGGGATACCGATCTCGCCGAGCCGCTCGGCCAAGCTCAACACGCGCCCGAGTGCGTCGATGAAGGGTGCCAGGTCCGTGAGCTGCGAGCCGATATGACAATCGATGCCGGTCACCCGCAGGTTCGGCAGCGCCGCGGCCCGGACATAGACCTCCTCGGCCGCGTGGATGTCGATCCCGAACTTGTTCTCCTTCAGACCGGTAGCGATGTACGGATGGGTCTGGGCATCGACATCCGGATTCACGCGCAGCGAAACGGGCGCGATCACACCCATCTCGCCGGCGATGCGATCGAGCCGGACCAGCTCGGACTCGGACTCGACGTTGAAGCAGCGGATCCCGACCTCGAGTGCGAAGCGGATCTCGTCCTCGCGTTTGCCGACCCCGGAGAAGATCACCTTGGCCGGGTCGCCCCCGGCGGCGAGCACGCGCTCGAGCTCGCCGAGCGAGACGATGTCGAATCCCGAGCCCAAGCGCGCCAGCACATTGAGCACCGCCAGATTGGAGTTGGCCTTGACGGCGAAGCAGACCAGATGCGGATGGTCGCGGAAGGCACGGTCGAAGGCGCGCCAATGGCGCTCCAGTGTCGCGCGGGAATAGACATAACAGGGCGTACCGAAACGCGCGGCGATGTCGGCGAGCGGAACATCCTCGGCATAGAGGACATCGTCGCGATAATTGAAGTGATCCATGCGGTCTCGGGAGGCTCTCGGCTATAGTTTTGATTGGGGGGTGATCGGGGGCGATCCGGCTAGGGCCTGTCGGGTGGTGCGGCCGAGTCGGGAGGCGCAACGGGGGCGCTCGGGACATCCGAGCCGATCTCGGCTGCGGGCGCCGAAGCCTCGACGGCCGGCGGCTCGGGAAGATAGAGCGGACCCTTCTGACCGCAGGCCCCGATCATACTCGCGATGCCCAGCACCGTGACGAGGAGGTAGAAGGCTGTTCTGGCCCAGCAGTGCATGCGTGCCTCGTGTGGGTCGGTCCCATGACGATCGGGAGTATAACCGGACTTGATGTTGGCCGGGCGGCTCCCCCGGGAGCCGCCCGACCAACATCAAGGTGATTTGCGGGAGCGGGGCGCTCTCCGCCGACGGTGGGTTGTGCCTCGCACGGCTCGGCACAACCTGACTACGGCGCGGCCCGGAGGTTGTGCTGACGTCAGGAAGCACAACGCCCGCCGACGGTTGGCTGTGCCTTGCACGGCTCGGCACAACCCACGGCCTCTGATGCTTCGATCGGACTCAACGCCCCTCGGCTGCTTTCGCCTCCTCAGGGACGACCCGGAAACGCGCGGCGGTTGCGCCGTCCTCGGTCTTCAGCCAGAGCTGCTCGCCCTCGATACGGTAGCCTCGCACCATCCCGAGCGCCGCGGCATAGGCCGCGGCCTGCTCGGCGACAGCCTGCGGACCCCGGCAGGCCATCCGGGTGGTGGCGATGGGTCCGATCATGAGCCGATCCTCGTCGAGGGTGTAGCCGCTCATGTAACGGTTACAGCCGTCGGAGCCCGAGAGGGTGCCTTGCGCGGTCAGGGCCAGGGTGATCTCGGTGCCCTTCACCGTCGAGACCAGCGCCTCCTTGCCGTTGTTGTAGGTGTCAAGCCGCCAGGTGACGCCGACCAACGGGGTTTCGGCCAGCGCTTCGAGCAGAATCAGGACGGCGCCTTCGGCATCGAGCAGCTCCAAAGTTTGGCCAGCCTGTCGAAAACCGGCCACGGCGGCGAGATGCGCCGTGATCGCCTGGTCCAAGGCCATCAACGATTCCTCGCAGGCCATCATGGTCATGGCCATGCGCGGGTCGATCGTCAGGCGGTCTTCCTCGAGGGTGTAGCCGCCCGAGAAGCTGTTGCAACCGACGTTGCCCGAAACGCGCCCATCGGCGAAGGCGACTCGCGGCGGCACTTCGCGGGGCTCGAAGAAAACGAGATCGGCCCCGGCATCATCCTCAGCGTCGGAGCGATAGGCGAGGATTCTCCACGGCGTCGCGTCGATGGCGGGCACGGTCGTCTCGGTGCCGTCCACGGGCGGCGCGTCGGTCGCAAAGGACGGCGCGACCATGCCGATCAGGCCGAAAAGGACCAGGGTTCGAAGGGCTGACATGCGCGAGATCCTCTGTGATTCTGGTGGGTTGGGTCAGGGTTTGTGCGTCGATGTATTGAGTGCCGAGCACCGTGCACCGGCGTGGAACATGCCCCGTCGATCGGTTGAGTGCAGCGTGACTCGGGCAGTGTAACCCTGCCCGTAAGACCTGCCGAGTCGTCGCGGAAAACGATCTCGGGGAACCCGAGCGAATCGCTTGAGCCGTGACCCGGAATCGGCTTAATCTCCGGGTTCGCGGGAGCGGGCTCACAGATCCCGGCTCACGAACCCCGCCCCTACGAGGGCAAGCCGGCAAAACGAGGCGCGAGGTGGATCCGATCCATGACAGGGCCAACGTCCGAGACACCGATACAGACGGATTTACGCCCGTGAGGACGGTCGCGCGCCGGTGCGCACTCGGATGCCGACTCTTCGTCCTGCTCGCCGGAACGGTCTTGACCGTCCCGGCGGCGGCCATCTCCGATCCGCTCGGTTTGGAGGAGGCTCTGGAGACCGCGTCCGGCCACCCGCGGGTCGCGGCCTCGCCCGAGATCGCCGGCCTCCTGCCCCGTCGCCAATCGCTTTACCTGGACTGTCAGCGTCTGGCCTTTCGCAGCTCGAGCGTCGCAGACCCCGAGCGAAACCGCCCGCTCGAACCCCTGATCAGTGCTCGGGACGTGCATCGCCTAGAGATCATGGAGCGCTTCTTCGACGTGCTCCTCGCCGATCTGAGCTTCTCCACCGAGAGCGAGGCCATGGCGGTCGCCTACATCCAGTTCGACCGCGCATCCGTGCGCAACGAGCTCGGCCAGATCTCGCCGCTGCGTGTTCTGGAGCTGGAGTCGGTCTATCAGGAGATCCTGCACCGCCGGGCCGCGAGCGAGATCAGCCAGCAGTTGACGCGCGCACTGCTCGCACAGGCGCTCGGCAATCCGGCCGATCTGCCGCGCAACCTACTGCAGCCCACACTCTCGATGCCGCCGGAGCCCCCGCCAACCCTGGACACCATCCTCGCAAAGGCGGTCGAGACCCCGATCGTGCGCGACTTGATGGCCGGCCGCTCGCAGGCCGACCGGGATCTCATTCAGATGGAGGTCCGCCAGCAGGCGCTAGAGCTGCTGTTGCGTCTGCGCGCACTGAGCGCGGCGGAGCGCAACCTGCGCATCGAGTTGGCCTGGCGCGATTTGAAGCTCGACGAAAGTCGCACACTCTATGAGCAGGAGGTGACCGCCGACCTCGGTTACTCCATGAGTCAACAGACCCAGACCCGGCAGCAGAGCCAACGGGTGAGCTTCTGCCGCGCACTGGTGTGGGCGGAGCTCGAGGCCCTTGCCGGGCAGCCCCTCGCCGAAGCGGCAGACGGAGAAGAGAATCAATGACGAAACAGGCGTGGATCATCGCACTCGGCGTGCTCATGCTCGCCACGGAGGCCTTTGCGGCCGAGGAGCTTAAAGGCTGGCTCGAATGGGTGCATGAGGTCGAGATGCGCGTGCTCGAAAACGGCGTGGTCGACGAAGTCCTCGTCAGCGCCGGTCAGCATGTCGTGAAAGGCGATCTCCTCTTGAGGATGGATCAGCGCGAGGCCCAAGCCAAGCTCCTCGAGGCCAAGGCACGCGTCGCCCGGGCGCGCGTGGAGGTGGAGAAGGCCGGGCGTGATCTTACCCGTAGCCAAGAGCTGTTCGATCGCGGCTTGATCGCCATCGAAGAGCTCAAGGACGCCGAGCTTGAGCAGCTCGCCGCCACGGCGGAGGAGGAAGCGGCGAAGGCGGCCGAGGCCACGGCCGAAGTCGCACTCGAGCACACCGAGCTGCGCGCCCCCTTCGACGGGATCGTGGTCTCGCGCAAGGTCTGGAACGGGGCGGTGATCTACAAGACCATCCAGCAGGAGCCCCTGATCGTGATCGCGCCGGACGATCAGATGCTCGCCCGCGCCCTCGTCACCGCCGGCACCTTGCGACGCTTCAAACCGGGCCAGCCGGCACGCATCAAGATCGACGGGGCGATGCGCGACGGGCGTGTCTACAGCCTCGGCGTGCAGGCCGTGCGCGTCGAGCTCGAAGGCGCCGTCTACTATCTCGACATCATCTTCGACCGCCGCCCGAACGAGTTGCTGCGGCCTTCCGAGACCGTGCAAATCGTTTTGCCCTGAGCACGCAGCACCGCGGGCAAATCGATGCTTGAGCACGCCTTCCCTAACCCAATCAGACCCAGTTGCCGATCGAAGAATACGAATCTAGACGGGCGGTTGCCGCAAACTGGCGGGTGCCTCAATGACCTATCGGATACGGGTAGGACAGTATCGCGTAGTGTACAGGATCGAAGACGACCGCCTGATCGTCTAGATCGTCCGCGTCGGCCACCGGAGCTCCGTCTATCGAGCCTGATTCCCTTGCGCAGTGCGGGATTACAAGAGGTTAAGGACGCGCGCAAGAGCGCTTTGGAGTGGTCTGGCCATAGCGTCAACTCAGCCCTGAGACCCAGGATTACAAGTTCCCCCGCCTCTGTCGTCGAATAGTCAGGGCAAACGAACCCGTGTTTGCCACGCGGAAACCGTGGTCTCTCTCGGGTTGTGCCGCGTGGTCTTGAGCTAGCGCTGTGCGGCCGGGGGATGAACGCATCGGAATCTCAATACGGTGCGCGTGGGAGCCAAACAAGGTGCCGCTGATCGGCTTGCGGTTACGCACCCTTTATCGCATGATGAACCGCACGAT
>NZ_JAABRP010000147.1 GCF_011390875.1 Thiocapsa sp. | reverse complement strand
GAATCATTTCATCCTCGAGCACAAGCTCTGCAACTTGGGCTACTGGGTGCGCGCGTCGCGGCAGCGGGAAGGGATTGCGACACACGCCGTGCGCACGATGGCGAGGTTCGGCTTTGCGGATCTGGGATTGATGCGGATCGAGATCGTCGTTGCCGAGGGAAATGTGTCGAGTGCCGGCGTTGCGCGCAAGGCGGGTGCGTTCTACGAGGGGTCGGCACGTAACCGGCTGGTCGTCGGCGGGGCCTCGGTTCCGGCCTGGATGTTTTCGATGGTGCCGGATACCGTCGGTTCCTCGCAATGACCGACAGGGTCCGCTGCGCGTCGGTCGTGGTGTTGACGCTCTGGTTGGCCGTCTCGGCGCTGCCGGCGGGGGCGGCACAGGATGTCGTTTCGATCCGTTCGGGCGACAGTCTCTGGGGGATCGCGGATCGGATAGCGGCCGAGGCGGGGTTCAGTCGCGATCAGGTGATGATCGCCGTGCTGGAGGCGAACCCGGATGCCTTCTCGCCCGCGTGCAACGTCAACGGGGTCTTGCGTGTCGGTGCAGTGCTGCGGGTGCCGTCTGCGGAGCGCATCGGTGCGCTGGATGCGGCGGCGGCTCGGCGGAGCATCGAACGTCAGGCGCGCGAGTGGGCGGAGCATCGCCGCAGCTCACGGGCGTTGGTGTGTCCGGCGGTTGTCGAGCAGCCTGTACCGGAGTCATCGTCAACCGCGCCCGTGGAGGGCCCTGGACAGCCGGACGTGGCGACACCGAGGGATGCGATCCCTGAGCCGGATCGGTCGCCTTCGCACTCACCGACTGGATCCGATCGCTCTCCAGCGGTTCCGGAACCGACACAGGCGCCGGAACCAGCGCCTGCGACGGCGACGATAAGCCCGGTGCCCTCGATCGAGCCCCGCCGAACCGGCGACGACACCTGCCCCTGCCCGTCGGATCCTGTCGGAGCCGAGCCGCCGGATCAGGCTGGATCGGCGCGATTGCCGCTTGCCGAGTCCACCCGCGCCGTCGAGGCGCCGTTGCACTTGCCGGAGGGGCCGCTGGCGCCGTTTTGGGTTCTGATTCCGCTGGTGCTGGGGTTGCTGGCGATGTCGCTGGTCCGACGCAGGCCGCGCGCTGCTGCGCCGCTGCTCGACCAATCCGGCACGGCGGCCGTCGCGGGCGCCGGCCTGCCCGGCGACGCAGCGGCCTTGCCGCCACGCCGTCTGCCTTTCCTGCTCGCCTTGAAGGACGGCGATCTCGTCTTTCTGCTGCTGGCGGCGCTGGCCGGACTCCTCGGCGCGCTGGTCACGGTGGTGTTTCGCGAGGGGATCCATGGTCTGGAATGGCTGCTGGTCGGTCACAGCGGCAGCTTGGTCGTCATGGCGCTGGGTCTGCCGCCTTGGCAGCGTCTGCTGCTGCCGGCGGTCGGCGGTTTGGTGGCCGGCTTGATCCTGGAGCAGATCGGCGGGCGGCTGCGCGGGCGAACGACGACCGATTATATGGAAGCGGTTGCGGTCGGCGACGGCTGGATCAGTGTCCGTCAGAGCCTGGTGAAATCGGCCTCGTCGTTGGTCACGGTGGCCTCGGGTGGCTCCATCGGGCGGGAGGGGGCGATGGTGCAGCTCTCCGCCATGGTCGCCTCGACCATCGGGCGGGTCGCACGCTTTCCGCGCGATCGCATGCGTCTGCTGGTGGCGGCCGGGGCGGCGGCGGGTCTGGCTGCGGCTTACAACGCCCCGATCGCCGCGACCCTGTTCGTCGCGGAGATCGTGCTGGGCTCCATCGCGATCCAGCACATCGGCCCGCTGATCGTCGCCGCGGTCATCGCAAGCGTCACCGTCCACGACATCATGGGGTACGCGCCCATCTACGAGATCCCTGCGTTCAGTTTGGTGAGCGACTGGGAGCTGGGTCTCTATGTGCTGCTGGGGATCGTCGCGGGCCATCTGGCGCCGATCTTTCTGGGTCTGTTGGGGCATTCCCATCGGGCCTTCGCCAGGTTGCCGATGTCGCTGTCCGGGCGAATGGCGCTCGGCGGGCTCATCGTCGGGGCCATCTCGATGTACGAGCCCGCGGTCTGGGGCAACGGCTACAGCGTCGTCAACACGGTGCTCCACGAGCCCTGGGTCTGGCAGGCGCTGTTGACCGTGATGGTGCTGAAGATGATTGCGACCGCGGCAACGCATGGCTCGGGCGCGGTCGGCGGGGCCTTCACGCCGACACTCTTCGTCGGTGCGCTGCTCGGCGTGCTCTTCGGCACGGCGGTCCACGCCGTCCTGCCCCTCGGCACCGGACCGCCGAGCGCCTACGCGGTGGTCGGCATGGGGGCGATGCTCGCGGCGACAACGCATGCCCCGTTGATGTCGATCCTGATGGTCTTCGAGATGACGATGGACTACGAGATCGTCCTGCCGTTGATGCTCGCCGTGGTCACGGCCCATTACACGGTGCGGCGGTATGTGGATGTGGCCCCGATGTATGCCGAGTCTCTGCTGCCGCGCGAGATGAACGCTGCGCGCTGACGACAAGGCCCCGCAGGCTTGACTGTGCATGCTCTGCTGCGTGCTGTCCGCGGATCGCTCGGTCGCCGGCAATCGACCCATGTCCCGTCGACAATCTCGTCGAGCATCACGGGTGTTGTCGAGCTTGCGTCCGACTTTTTTACGTTAAGTTTTTGAATAAAAGGTATTAATTGTTTGGCATAAGCATTGCTAATATAAGCTCGACAGCAAGAAGAATTGCTCGTCGGAAGCTGCTTCCCGGAGAATGGGAATCGAACTTTAAGTCATTTAAATTATTGGAGTTTCAGATGAAATCCATCCTCGCAATCGCCGCCGTGCTCGCTTTCAGTTCCGTCGTTGCCTTCGCCGAAGAGACCGCTCCCCAGGCTCCCGTGCAAATGACCGCCGCCGAAATGGATCAGGTGGTCGCAGGTGCCGGGCAGCAGAGACTCCGTGACGGTAGCGGCGGTGGCGTCGGAGATCGGCTCCAGATCCGCGATCCGGATTGCACCCGGTAGTCGACCCGATCGGTCATCTGAAGGACGCACGTCAAGCCCGCCTTAAGGCGGGCTTTTTCGTTTGCCAAGGTGCCGTGGCGTCGCCCGCGCGATGAAGCCCCACTGACTGGCCGGCCCGGGTTCAAAACCGATAGGGTAGGGCGATCGAAAAGATGAAATCGTTGGCGTCGTCGGTGACGCCGGCGGCGGCGGACAGATTCAGGAACAGATTTTTGCGCAGGACGAAATCGGCGCCCAAGTCGATGTAGCCGATCGTGGTGGAGGTCCCGCGATAGGCATCGCCGTTCGTGGGCGCGATCCTGTCGCCGTCTTGGAAGTCGAACGCGAGTTCGGCGGCCAGCGAGATGTCGGGCGTTGCGGCGAGCGAAACGCCGAGTCCGATCCCGTAGAGGTCGGCCGGTTCGATCTCGATCGTTCGCTCCGCATCCTCGCTCGGGTAGGTGGTGGTTTGCGGCCATGCATGGCTGTAGGAAAGGTTGCCGTACAGCGCCAGCGGCTCGACGCGTTTCACCGCCGAGAGCGTCGCGGTCACCGCCTGGAACCCGTAACCGATCGGGACGGCAGCGAAGGCGTCGTCGCCGTTGTCGTGCCGATAATCGAGTCGCAGGACAAAAGACGGCAAGATCGCGGTTTCCCTGTTCAGTCGTTTGCTGAGACTGAGCGACAGGTCGCCGATGCCGTCGTTGCGTCCTGCCGGGTAGTCGCGTTGGATATAGGGCAGTTGCAGCGAAGTGGCCATGCCCCAGGGTAGGCCGGCCTCGAGGTTCAGGGATAAGGCATAGGAGTCGAATGCCTCCTCGCCACTGCCGCTGTGCGCCAAAGCGGCGCGCGGGGTGAGGCGGAAGGTGCCGGTGGGCAGCAACACCAGGCCCCTGCCGACCAAGGCTTCTTCGATGGCGGTGGTGGCGGAGTCCGGTTCGACGGGTGGCTTGGTGGCGCTGGCGTCGAGGCCCAGGATCAGCGGACCGTCGTCTTGCCGACCCGAGGCCAGCTCTTGTTCGAGGGCCTGCACGCGCGCGCGCAGTTGCGCGTTGATGGCTTTTTGAGCCGCCAGTTGGCGTTGCAGGGATTCGACGCTGTCGGTCTCGAGCACGGTCGCTTGCCGCGCTTGCCCGGCCGCGACGTCTCCTGTCGTTTGGGACGACGCGGTGGTCGGCAGCAACGCCGCGCAACCGACCAGCACGGCGACGGGGGCAGTCTTGGTCATGGCAACTCCGATGGCGGGGTCTGGCGGGTCACGACGAAGGCCATTCCCTCCATCCACATGGCACGGAAGCGTTCGAGCGAGACGGTGCGGTTGCCGAAGGCGGGGTCGGCGAGCAAAACCCGGTCGTCCTGCACGCCGTTGAACACCACGTAATGGTTGTAGCCGTGCTGGTCGATGGGGACGATGGGGACATGAAAGACGCGGAGGTCATCGAACCCGAGATGCTTGTAGGCGTCGCCTCGGTAGCCGCGATCCTCGACGAATGTCTTCAGATCCAGTAATGAAAAACCGCCCCGTTCCTTGACCCTGCGTGGGTCGGTCTTCTCCAACATGCGCGTGGCGGCGTGACGTTCGCTGACCGGGTCGTTGAAGCCGTAGGTGAGCACGGTCGCGACCGCCGCCGCGGCGCAGCTACTCTCCCATTGCTGCATCACGACACCGCGCTCGCGGATCTCCTTGAGGCTTCTGAAGGGCGGCGCCTCCTCGGCGTGCAGGCAGGAGCCCGACGCACAGAGCGCCGCGACGCTGACGCTCGCAAGAAGATGCCGAACGGCGATTCGAACAGGCAGGCGCAGACGCTTATGCGCGCGTTCCGGATAGGTGTCCGAGTCGAGTGCCGGGTGCGAGCCCCGCCTACCGGACCTGGCTTCGCTTACCACCAGGGTCCCCAAGCGCCCCATGAGTTCCAATCCATCGAGGCCATCTCGTTCTCCTTCGCGCTCTCTTGTCGGTGAAACGGTGTTCTCCCCTGCGGGAAAACGCGCGCCGTTGTCGGCGGTGACGACAGCAGCTAATCGACGCTAGCGCCCGGCCCGACGCCTTGTCAATGACCGAAGAATCCGCCCGTGGGCTAGTCCGGGCCGACCAAGCCCTCGAGATACGCGGGCCATTGGGAAGCTGGAATCGTCTGCCGATTTGCGGGCGGGCTCTCGATAGCCGCATTCGGGAGGCCGGGTGAACGGAAAAGGTGCAGCTTCGGTTGGCCGTCGGTGAGGCTGACCGAGACGCTGAACGGCTGGGCCACGGCCGAGAGCTCGCCGTTGAGAAGCTTGTTGCGCATGAGCAGATCGGCGAACAAGACGAGCTTGCCGGCGCTGAGTCGAGCGTTCCAGAGGCGGATGCTCTCGTCGCGAAACTCGACTCTGGCCGAGCCCTCGACGTCGGGCACGGTAAGGAGCCGGCCGAGCCAGTCACGCTCGCGCGCTTGCGCGATGAAGAGCCGAGCCAGCAGGCCGGTGTCGCGCATGCCGAGCACCACACGGGATTCGAGTCGAAGCGGTTCGGCCCAGACCAAGCGGGCCTCGTCGAGCTGCAGTTGTGCCCACCAATCGGCGTCCTCGCTGCCGTCCGGCGCGCTGAGCGTGACCCCGTCGAGGCGAATACCGGAGCCGGAGGCGTCGAAGGTCATGGTCTCGATGTCGCCCTTGCGCAGGCGTGCATCCAGCGTCAGGTTGCCGTCGAGGCGTTGGTCGTCCAAGCGCAGCCGTGTATCGGCGCTGCGCAAGCTGATCTCGCCGTCGGCCTGTTGTCCGTCGAGGTTGAAGAGCATCGTTAGGTCTGCGCTGCCCGCCAGTAGCTCGAGCCCGGCATCTTTGGGAAGGTAGCGGTTGTAGACGGATAGATCCTTCAGTTGCGCCTTGGGCAGGGCGATCCGGGTGCGGACGTCGTCGATGCGATCGGCCCCGGTCGCGGCTCTCAGGCGGGTCGTGCGGCTGTTGAGGCTGAAGTCTTCGCCTTCGATGTAGTCCGCCGAGCCGTCCTGACGCCCCAGCGAGACGCGTGCCAGCGTCAGATCCAGCTCACCGCCCGGGTCTCGGGCCGTGCCGTCTGTCTTCAGGCTCAGCCGACCCTTGCCGCTCGCGCGATAGTCGAGAAAGTCCACCTGGACCGGGTCGGCGTCGATGCGCACCTGGCTGCCGGGCGCGAGGGTCTCGTGGCGGAGCCTCAGATCGGCCTCGAGCCGTCCCTCGCCGCGAACCCGCACGCCGTGTGATTTCGGCAGAAAGTTGTCCAGAAATCCGAGCTGCGTCACCCGCCCGTCGAGCAGGATCTTGCCTTGCATGGCCGGGTTGGGCTTGTTTTCGGCATCCAGCCAATCGGCGAAACGGGCCTCCCGGAGCGTCAGGACGCTGCTCAGTCGCTCGTTTCGGGGGTCTCCTCCGGCTTGCAGTTCCAGGCGGGTGCCGGAGAGGTCGAGCGTCTTGCCGTCGAGGCTGACGTCTTGCAGCGCCAGATCGAGGCCGATCCGGCCTTCCACCGAGGTCTCGAACAGTTCGCCCCGGATCTCCTCGCCCGTAAGCGCAAGCCTGCCGCCGCCGTGCTGTTGCCCCAGCCGGATCTCGCCGTCGCTCAACGCGCTGCCGCCGCGAAACCGAAAGGGCGCCTGATCCGGAAGATAGCGGTTGAGCACGTCGACATCCGGCATCCGAGCGCCGTCCCAGCGCAAGGTCACGCGGGCGGCATCGGTCGAGAGATCGGTCAAGGCTTGGCCGGATGGCGCGGGTGTTGCGATGGCCAGTGCGATGCGTGCCGAATCGAGCAGCGGCCGGGGCTCGTCGCGGTGCCGGAGACTGGCCTCGGTAAAGCGGGCCTCCAACGCCAGCGTTTCGCCCGCGTCGCCGTTCAGCCACCGGGCATCGAGCGCGCCGACCCCGCCGATCGCGAAGTCCAGGAGGCGGGCGCTCAACGCTCCTGCCTCGACCGTGAGACGGCTGCCGCTGGCGGGTTGGCTGTCGACGATGTTCAGCTCTGTCACCAGGGTGCCGCTGCCGTCGAGACGAATGCCGCGGCCACCCAGGGTGTGACCCAGAAAGGCGTCGAAAAAGCCGAGGTGGTTGACCTGGCCCGAGAGCAGGAGCCGCCCGTCGATGGGGAGCGGGTCCGGGAGGCGATTCATGGCCTGCAACTCGGCGATGGGGTGAGTGAGCCTGAACCTGGCCTCGTCGAGGCTGAATCGGGTGATCAAGGGGGCTGACGTCTGCGCTTGTGCACCGGCGATCGCCTCCAGGTGCAGCCGGGTGCCCGAGAGGTCCAGTGTCTGATCGATCGGGTTCAGGCCGTTGATGCGCAGGTCGAGGTTGAGCTTGCCCTCGACGTCGGTGTCCAGCAGGGTGAGGCGGACGTCGTCGCCATGCAGGCCGAGCGTGCCATGCAGCCGACCGTCCTCCCACGTGAGGACAGCATCGAGTCCGGCCAGCCCGCCGTGCACGGCCACCGGGCTGCCCGGCGGGAGATAGCGCGAGAAGACGGCGATGTCCGGGACGACGGCCGACGTCCAGGTGAGCGAGGTCTGCTCGGGCAGGTCCGGGGGTTGGAGGAGGTCGGCCCCGGCGAGTCGAGACTCCAGGCGAAATTGTCGACTGTCGAGAAATTGCGTGTTTCTGCCTTGGTCGCGCATCTTCACGTCGGTGAGGTCGACGCTCAAGACCGTCTCGGATTGGCCTGCCGCGTTGGAGACGACCAGGAGGTCGACGAGACCGGCGCCGGCGAGTCGGTAGCGGGTGCCGTCGCCGAGTGACCGTGGTGCACCTTTGGCGTCCGCGCCCGACTCCGCGCCGGGATTCAGCGTGACGCCGAGCGCCGGGGAGTCGAGCCGCAGCCGGCTGCCGGGTTCCAAGTGGCCCCGATCGATTGACACTTCGGACGTGAGATCGCCATACCCGGACAGGCTCAACCAGGGGATCTCTTGCAGATAATCGTTGAAGAGGTCCCAGGCATCGGCCTTCGCCGAGAGGGTCAGATCGCCGGAGATGAAGCGCAGGATCTGCGCGCCCGGGTGCTCGGTGAGAGTGAGCGGCGCAAGCTGCAGGCGTGCACCGATCGCCAGATCGCGCGACAAGACCGCGTCTTCGCGCAGCACGCTGGCCTTGTCCAGGTCGAAGCGCAGGCTCTCGATGTCGATGTGATCGCGGCGTAACCCGGCACCTTCAATCGCCAGGTCGCCGTCGCCCTCGAGCCGGTAATCCCCGAAGCGCAGCGAGCGTATCCCCTCGGCGTCGAGCCGCAGAACCCGAAGCTCTCGGTGCAGGAGCGCGCGCAGGTTCAGTTGCACGGCCGCTTGATGCAGGGCGAGGGCGACGGGCCAGTTCGGGTCGTCGCGTGCGATGCGCAAATCCCGGAGCCGGAGCTGTCCGCTCGGGCGAAGGCGTGCCGACTCCCAGGCGATGCTCAGACCGATCTGCTCGGAAAGACGGTCCTGAAACCAACGGCTGTTCAGCAGGGGATGGACCGACAGTGCCAGTGCCGCGGTCAGTGCGAGGAGGATCGCCGAGACGAGGAGTGCCCGGTGTCTTGTCGGTCGGGGCGCACCGACGCGATGGTCCTTTGATGTCGACAATCGATCAGGACTCGGGAAAGAAGGTCTCGATCTCCTCGAAGCGACCCTCGCGCACAAGGTCGGTGGTGTGCTCCAGCCATTGATAGAAATCCTTTTCGTAAAGTGGTGTCGACATCGGCGGGTCATCGGCAGATCGGGACAAGACCCAAGTGTAAACCAGTCTCTGCGCTTGACGCCGCTCGATCACAGCGCCTAGCCTTGACTCAGCTCCAATGTCCGCCGATGACCGAGGTCGAGACCTTGACGAAACCCGTGCCGCTTGTCCCCTGCGCGCAGCAATATTTCCGACTCAAGGCCGGCCGATGATCGTCGCCGTCGTCGGCAACAAGGGCGGCACGGGCAAGACCACCTTGTCCTTGAATCTCGCTGCGGGTCTGGCGCGGCGGGGTTCGGTCGTCATCGTCGATGCCGATCCGCAGCAGTCCGCCTATCAATGGCGCCTGATCGGAGCTGAGAACATGGCGCTGCCCGCCGTGGTGGCCGCGGCCTTCGGGCTCGAGAAGACGGTTCAGGCCCTGCGCGATGTCCACGACCATGTCGTCATCGATTGTCCCCCGTCCATCAAGGCACCGCAGACCGAGCACGCGCTGCGCCTCGCCGACCATGCGCTGATCCCGCTCCAACCCTCGCCGATGGACCTCTGGGCAACGAGTCATCTCGCCCGCATCATCGAAAAGATTCGCCCCGAGAACCCGCGCCTGCGCGCCTTGATCGTGATGAGCCAGATGGAGCCGCGCACGACCCTCTCGCGCCTGATGCCCGAGGCCGTCGCGGAGTTGGATCTGCCGGTCGCCCGAACCTCTTTGCAGCGCCGCTCCATCCATCGTCTCTGTGTGCTCGAGGGGCGCAGCGTCTTCCAAGCCGGCCGTCGCGGTGCTGCCGCGGCGACCGAGATCAACGACCTGATCGCGGAGATCTTCGACCATGACAACGCCTCCCAAGAGAACGTCTCCTAAGGTAACGTCTCCCAAACTAACGTCTCCCAAGAGCACGTCCAACAGCACGCGCACGGAACGCCGACTGGTTGACTCCATCCGCAAGGCCAAGAGCGGGGCGGATCAGCCCGATGAAGGCCAGCCGGCAGGCGCCAAAGCGTCGGCGGGTGCGACGGCATCGGCCCCGGCGCAGCGTGCGAAGTCGACCGAGGCGGGCGCCGCCGCGCGGACCGTGGCGCGGAAACGTCCGGCTTCCGGGGCAGCCGCCGCAGAGTTGGCGGGGGCTTATCAGACTCGTCGGAGGGTTTGGCCGGATTGAAGAAGACGGCTGCAAGTCGTCGGTCCCAGTGTGTCACCGCTTCGCGTCGATTTCCGGCGGTCGACGACGGGCTCCCGAAAAGCAAAAAAATCCTGAACCGCGTCTCTCCGTCGTGATCGGGTGGGTGCGATGCTCGGCGCAACACGGGCCGATCCATGAACCGCCTGACGCGGTTCAGTGGCGGACGCGGTTCAGTGGACCGTGCAGACCATGCAGGGGTCGAAGGAGCGCACGATGTGTTGTACGGCAACCGGTGTGGTCTCGCCCGGTCGGACCGCGGCCCCGACGAGGGCTTGCTCCAGTGCGCCCGGAACGCCCGCGGCATCGCGCGGCGAGAAATTCCAGGTGGTCGGGGCGATGATTTGATAGTTGAGGATGCGACCTCGGCGGATCGCGAGCCAGTGACCTAGGCTGCCGCGGGCCGCCTCGACGAGCCCGACGCCGCTCGCGTCGTCCGGGATCGCGGTTTGCTCGCAGAAGGGCTCGCCCGGTGCGATCGCCTTGATCCAGTCCTCCATCGCGATCAAGACGCGCGCCAGCTCGAGCAGGCGGGCGATGACGCGGTTCCGCACATTCCCGCCGGATTCGGCCACCAGGTCGCGGATCAGCGGATGGCCGTCGATGAGCTGACGGGCCAGTGCGCCGACCTCGATCACCTCGCCGGCGAGTCGCGGTGCCTTGCACCAACTGTAGGCGTCGACCTTCTCGGCATCCGGGATGGTGACCCCGTCTGCGGGATGCAGCGGTCCTCCTCCGGCCATCCAGCTGTGGCTCAAGTCTTCGGCGATCGTTGCAAGATTCAACGGATGCGGACCCTTGTCGGCCCAGAGACCGGATCGGAAAAGCCGGGTGTTTCCGCTCGGGTAAGCCCCGTAGCTCATGAAGCGGTCGGTCGCGCGCCCCAGACCGCCCAGATCGAGGTCATCCGCGATCTGCAGGAAGCGGCGCAGATCGCCTCGACCCGGATCGCGCTCCGCCCAGGCGTCGAGCGCGCGGGCGTTGTCCAGTGCGACGACGGTCTCCAAAGGATCTCCGAAGGTCTCGCGCTCCAGAAAGCGTCTGAACGCACCGAGGATGGCGAGCAGTCGGATGCGTTCCTGTGCTTGGACCGGTTTGGCGGTCCCGCCGGGCTGTAGGCTCAGGCTGTGCGGCCATTTGCCGGCGAGCAAACCCATGAGGTGCATGAAGTGTGCGCGTGCCGGCAGGACCTCGCCCGCGGCCGTACCGCTCAGTGCGCGAAAGCGCGTCTCGGTGTCCGCATACCAAGGCCGGTCCGTATAGACGGGGCGAGCGAAGTCCGGCATGAAGAACAGATAAAAATGCGTCAGATGGTCGGCCAGGTTCTCGCAGGCGAGAACCAGGTTGGTGGCCAGCTCGCCGTTCGGCGCCATGACCACCCCGGCCGCGTCCGCCAGCGCGTAGGCCGCGGCCATGGACTGAGAGACCGAGCAGATCCCGCAGATTCGCGGCGCAATCACCAGGGTATCGCGCGGATCCTTGCCCTGAAGGATCTGCTCGAATCCGCGATAAAGGGGAGAGTTGACGCGTGCCTCGCGTACGTGCCCGTCGGCGATCTCGAGCTGAACCTCCAGGTCGCCCTCGACGCGGTTGAACGGACCCAGGGTGAGTTTGGTCATTCGGGGAAGTGCCGAGCGCGTCCAGCCTCCAGCCGCCGGCCCCCAGCCCCCGGCCGCCGGCTGGTTGGCTTAGGGACATGGGCGTCGCAAGGCCGCAAACCCAAAACGTTTGTTTCGATCATCATGCTGGTTTCCCTTGCGGATGAGTGTCGAGTCGGATCCAACTTGCAGATATGTCTTGTGTCGGCAGAATCGGCGGCTGGCGGCACTTCCGATCACCGCAGCTTCGTCGTTCGGATCGTCGGCGGCACCGCGATATGGTCCGACACCGCGTTCTTGCGCAGTCGCTCCGGTGTCGCGGCCTTGGCGAGCGAGGAGAGTGCGACGAACCAGGCCTTGGGCATGTCGGTCGGCAGGCCGATCGGGATGCCGGCGAGGCTGGGTGTCTCAGCAAATGCATGGCCCGGCTCCTCGAACTCGGGCGAGGTGCAGTTGATGCAGGCATAGCCGCCGCGCGTGCAGGAGCCCGAGCCGTTCCAGAGCCGGGTGTTGCAGTCGGCATGGGCCTGCGTACCGAGACAGCCCAGATGCTCCATGAGACAACCCAGATCCGACGGCGCGCGGGCGCTTGCTTTGTATTCGTAGAACTCGTTGCGCGGGCAGCCGTGGTGGACCAGTTGGTCGGCATACATCCGGGGACGGGCGTAGGCATCCAGGTCTTGGGTCGTCAGTCCTTCCAAGGCGATCGCCATGAGTGTCTCGGTCACCCAGTTGGGATGGGTCGGACAACCGGCGACATTGATCACCGGAAGACCGGCCCCGGAGCGATAGTCGGTGCCGAGCAGACCGCCCGGGTAGGTGCCCTCGAACTGGAGTCCGCAGGCATCGGTGGGGTTCGAGCCGCCGGCGGTGACGCCGCCGAAGGCGGCGCAGGTGCCGATCGCGAGGCAGTAGTGCGCGCGCGCGGCGAGACGGCGCACCCAGTCGATCATGGGTATCCGGGTGCCGGCGAAACGGTGGAAGGCGCCCGTGCCGTTCGGTCCACGCAGGAGCGCGCCTTCGATGCAGAGTAGGTCCAGCGCTACGTCGCCCGTCTCGACGCGGGCGAGCAGGTCGAGCACCTCGCCGCCGCTCGCCTCACTCAGAGAGGGATGCCAAAGGATCCGGATCCCGGCGCCGGCGAGTGTCTCGAACAGGTGCGGCGCCTCGGCGCCGAGCAGGGAGAGCGTGCAGCCGCCGCATCCGCCGGATTGAAGCCACAGCAGGTTCATTGTGAACTGCGTCCGGTGTCGCATATGAAGCCGTAGGGGATTGCGTCGCGCCGCGGACTCAGGATGCCTTGGCGGTGACGCGGTTGTGTGATTTTAAGGGGCATCTTGGTCGGTAACCTCTCAGAAATAAGTTGAGCACCGAATCCAATCGTTGTCGTTGTCGTCATCGAGAACGACAACGACAACCGCAGCAAAGGTAGTCGCCGGTCGAGTGTTTCACTTGTTGCTGAACCGTTCATTTAAACCGCGTCTCACCGAGATCGATGACACCTCCAAAGCCAAACGGAAAATGGAAATCACGCAAGTCGCTCCGGACGCGGTTTAGGCTCAAGGCTCAACGGCAGCTCGAGGCGGA
>NZ_JAABRP010000146.1 GCF_011390875.1 Thiocapsa sp. | reverse complement strand
TCGGCCTTGCCCTCCTGAACGAATCCGATGAGCGCGTTGATGATGACCACGCTCAGGATGACCGCGGCATCGGCGTAGTAGTCCAGGAGGAAGGTCACGACGGATGCGACCAGGAGGACATAGATCAAAGGATTATGAAATTGCAGCAGGAGCCGCACGAGCGGCCCGCGACGCTTGGGCTCGGGCAGCCGATTGAGGCCATACTCGGCAAGCCGCCGCTCGGCCTCCTTGCCGGTCAGGCCCCGCGCCTCGCCGGTCCGGAGTCGGTCGACAACCGCCCCTGCCGCCTGCGCATGCCAGCTCTCGGCGGATTGCTTGAATGGACTGTCGAGATCGTTTGTCATGATGGCTTTGTCTCCGCAGCCGCCGGCCATGGTCCACGCGAATACGCCATGTTTGCGAGACGCGGTACGGAACAATGGGGCAATCGGTGGGGAGATTGGTTCCGCTCGCCCCGGGCAAGCTCAGATCTTGGTGTCAGACGCCATCGAAAAAGCCGAGCTTCGCCGCAATCGTGCGGGTCCGTCTCGGCGATGCCGATGGCTCGGTGGACTTCACACTCGCTCGTCCCCGCGGCATGCTTTCTGCCCGCTCCGGGACGGATCGCAGGCCATGCCCTTGTGCTACTTCGAGCCGATGCCTGATTGTCTGATGAAAATCACGGCACGAGCGAAGGGGTAGGACTACAATTAGATGCTGTCGCGACCCGACCGCAGGACGTTGCAGGGTCGCCTTGGATCCCCCGTCGCGTCGAAACGGGGCCGTCAAGCCGAACCGGCCGGAGCCGGTGCGTCTGCGACCCGGCAGCAAAGGAGCTAAAGGAATCCATCATGTCGAAGGTGATCGAAGCCGAGCAGCCGCAGGGCGAGCACACGCGCACTGGACAGTTCCACGGTTATGTGGTGGCCATCGGCGCCTCCGCCGGAGGGCTCGATGCGTTGGAGCGATTTTTTCAATCGCTACCGACCGATCTCGGCGCCGCTTATGTGGTGATCCAGCATCTCTCGCCGGATCACAAGAGCATGATGGCCAATCTGCTCGGCCGCCACACGGCGATGCCGGTCGTGACGGTCGAGCACGACATGCGCATCGAGCCCGACCGGGTCCATCTCATCCCGCCGGCGAGCATGATGAGCGTCTCGGGCGACGCCCTGCGCCTGACGCCGAAGAACCCGCGCGGACTCACCCTGCCGATCGACCTCTTCTTCACCTCCGTGGCCAAGGAGTTCGGCAAGCACGCCATCGGCGTGGTGCTCTCCGGAACCGGTTCCGACGGCACACGCGGCGCGGTCGCCATCAATGACGCAGGTGGCTTGCTGCTCGCCCAAGAGCCGGAATCGGCCAAATTCGACGGCATGCCGCGCAGTGCGATCGCCACCGGCTTGGTCGACGCGATCCTTCCGCCGGACGCGCTGGGTCCGCGCATCGTCGAGCATATTCATCAGATCCCCCGAGCCAAGGTCCAGCCCGACGGGCGTGCCTTGGGTATCGACAAGGACGACGCCTTCGAGGAGACGATGCACCTGTTGCAGCATCAGGGGGGGATCAACTTCCGGGAATACAAACCGGCGACCGTGATGCGCCGGATCGAGCGGCGGATGCAGGTCCGTCATACCCCGGATCTGGCCAACTATGTCCGGCTGCTCGACAACGATCGGGGCGAGCTGGCGGTGTTGCGCCGGGAGATGCTGATCCCGGTCACCAGCTTTTTCCGCGACCCGGAGACCTTCGACATCCTGGCCGAAACGGTCGTGAAGACCATCGTTGCGGAACGTGGCGAGAACCAGCCGATCCGGGTTTGGGTGGCGGGCGCCTCCACCGGCGAAGAGGCCTACAGCCTGGCGATCCTGTTCGCCGAAGCCTTCGATCGGGCGCGGCGCTGGCCGAACTTCAAGCTCTTCGCGACCGACGTGGAGCAGCAGAACGTCGAGGTCGGCGGGGCCGGCGTTTTCTCCGAGGCGATCACGGCGGAGCTCTCCCCGGAACGGATCGAGCGCTTTTTCTACAAGCGCGGCAACCACTTCGTCGTCAAGAACGAGATCCGCCAAAGCATCGTCTTCGCCAAGCACAATCTGCTCGAAGATCCACCCTTCACGCGGATGGATCTGGTCTCGTGCCGCAACCTCCTGATCTATTTTCGCACTCAAGCCCAGGAGCGGGCACTGCGCCGCATCCAGTATGCATTGGCGCCGGGAGGATTCCTCTTCCTGGGGCCGAGCGAGACCCTGGCCGAGCTCCAGTCGGATTTCACTGCCGTGAGCTCCAAGCACAAGATCTATCGGATCCTGCGCCATGTGTCGCTGCCGCTGGATCTGGCGAATACCCCGCTCGCTCCGCGCGCCCCCAGTGTCCCGGGACGACGGCCCGGACGGCACGGTCATCAGCTCGCCAGCGATGCCGCCGTCATCGATGCCGGCCAGGCGATGCTGCTGCGCGGCTATGCGCCGGCCAGTCTATTGCTCAGCAGTCGCTTCGAGCTGCTCCACGTCTTCGGCGAGGTCGGCGACTATCTGCGCATCGCCGAGGGCAACGCGACCCTGGATGTCGCCAAGCTGCTTGCGGCCCCGCTCGCACCTGTCGCCCAAGCACTGCTGCATAAGGCGACGCGCAGTGCCGCGCCTTTGCGCTCCGATATTCTGTCGGTCGGACTCGCGGACGGCGCCTCGCGGCGGTTGCGCCTGGTGGTGCGGCCGTTCGACGTCATGCAGGGCGAGTCGCATCTGCTGCTGTCGTTCGAGCCCGAGCCCGAGCCGCTGCCGATCGAGACGCTCGCGACCACGACCGGCATGGAAACGATCAATATCGATCGCGAGACGATCCAGCGCATGGAGACGCTCGAGCGCGAGCTGAATGCGACGCGCGAGAGCCTGCAGGCGACAATCGAGGAGCTGGAGACCGCAAACGAAGAGCTGCAGGCCACCAACGAAGAGTTGATGGCCTCCAACGAGGAGCTTCAAAGCTCCAACGAGGAGCTTCAATCGGTCAACGAGGAGCTCTATACCGTCAACGCCGAGAACCAGGAAAAGATCGAGATCCTCAATCGGCTCAATGCCGACCTCGACAGCATGGCCAAGGCCGCCGCCATCGCCACCGTCTTCGTCGATTCCTCGCTGCGCCTGACCCGCTTCACGCCCGAGGCGACCAGCCTCTTCAAAATCCGCAACGGCGATCTCGGGCGGCCCATCGACGATTTTGCGAACCTGCTCCAGTATCCGAACTTCATCGAGGAGCTGCACCGCACCGTCGACAGCGGCGAGATGCTTCAGCGCGAGATCCACGCCGCCAACGGGCGCGTCTATCTCGCGCGCGTCCTGCCCTATGCGGTGCGTCCGGGCGATGCGCGCGGCGCGGTTGCGACCTTCGTCGACATCACCACGCTTTACGATATCGAGCGCATGCAGGCCGTGCTGGATTCGCTCCCGGAGCACGTCGCCGTGCTCGATCCAAACGGCGTCATCACGCTGGTGAATCGCGCCTGGAGCGAGTTCGCCGCCGCCAACGGCGATCCCGACCTGAAGGTCTCGGGCGTCGGGTCCAACTATCTCTCCGCATGCGAAGGCGGATCGGGCGACGAGAGTCCCGGAGGTCGGACCGCGGCGGAGGGCATCCGCGCGATCCTCGATGGGCGGCGCGAAGCGTTTGCGATGGAGTATCCCTGTCACTCTCCGCACGAACGACGCTGGTTCGCCATGCATGTCGCGCGGATTCGCCACCCCGGCGGCGGCGTGATCGTCAGCCACATCAATGTCAGTCAGTGGTCCGACGCCGGTGACGAAGACTAGTGGCGTGACGACTGCAACCGATCAACCGGGAACGGACGCCGGTGACCCCTTCGAGATTCCCGACGAGGAGCTGCGCACGCGCGCGCTTCTCGCGCTGCGGCAGGGTCGCTTCGATCTGGCCGAAAAACTCCTTGCCGGCAAGGACGTCGACCAAGCAGCCCTGGTGGAAAGCCTGCGCATTTATCAGGCCGAGCTCGAGATCCAGAACGAGGAGCTGCAGCGCAGCCATCGTCAGACTCAGACCGCCCTGAGCCGCTTCATGGCCTTCTTCGACAACCTGCCCGTGGCCGAGCTGGTCGTCGACGGACAGGGACTCGTCAAGGAGGCCAACGAGGAGGCACGGCGTCTATTCGGTCTGCGCGACACGGTCTACCACCAATACTTCTTCATCCGCCTGATCGAGGAATCCGACCGGGGGCCGGCCATTCACGCGCTCGCGAACCTGCGCCCGGACGAACCGATCGATCTTCATGAGCTGGGATTCCGCACCAAGGCCGAAAAGGTCTTCATCGGCGATCTCCACATGGCCGCATTGCCGACCGACGAGGAGGACGGGCGGCGCATCCTCTGTGCCGTTGTCGACCGCACCGAGGCTGTCCTGCAACGCGAGGCATTGCGCGAGAGTCGCGAGCGCTATCGCGTCATCGCCGAGTTCAGCTCGGACTGGGAATACTGGATCGGGCCTGACGCGCAATATCGTTATGTGTCGCCGGCCTGCACGCGCCTCACCGGCTATCCCTCGGCGGCGTTCATCGCGGATGCGGGGCTCTTCGGTCGCCTGCTTCATCCCGACGATCGCCATCTCTGGGAAAAACACCTCGGGGCCCATCTCGGCGACGAGTCGAGCGGTATCAATCCACTTGAGCTGCGTATCCGCCACCTCGATGGCCAAGAGTATTGGATCGAGCATTCCTGTACCCCCGTCTTCGGCGAATCAGGGGATTTTCTGGGACGCCGAGGCGTGAATCGCGACATTACCGAGCTGAAACGCTCGCGCGAGCAGCTGCACTTTCTCGCGCAGCACGACGCCCTCACGGGACTCCCGAACCGGAGTCTGTTCCGCCAGCGCTTGGAGGAGGCGATCCCCCGCACGATCCGACGCGGCGGCGAGACGGCACTCCTCTTCCTGGACTTGGACCGGTTCAAGGTCGTCAACGACACGCTCGGGCATCCGGTCGGCGACCTCCTGCTCCAACAGGTCGCCGAGCGCTTGACGCATGCCGTGCGTGCGTGTGACACCGTCGCGCGCCTTGGGGGCGATGAGTTCGTCGTCATCTCCGAGGACGTTCAAGAGCCCAACGACGCGGCGGTCCTCGCAAAACGTCTGCTCGATCTCTTCGTGAAACCCTTCGACGTGGAGGGTCGAGAGCTTTTCCTCAGCTTGAGTATCGGCATCGGCATCTACCCGCTCGACGGTGCCGATGTCGACACCCTGATCCGACACGCCGATACGGCCATGTACCGCGCCAAGGCGGACGGGCGCAACGGCTTCAGGTTCTTCGATCCCGAGATGTCGGAAGGAGCCGCGGAGCGACTCCGCTTGGAGCAGGAGTTGCGAAATGCGCTCCCGCGCGACGAGCTAATGCTCGAATATCAACCCCAGGTGGTTCTGCCCGAGGGCGCGCTGTGCGGCGTCGAGGTGTTGTGCCGCTGGAATCATCCGAGGCTGGGCTTGCTGTCGCCAGCCCATTTTCTACCGTTGGCGAACGACATCGGGCTGATCGATCAACTGGATCTCTGGGTCCTCGAGCACGCTTGCGCACAGGTGGCCGCCTGGGATCGATGCGGGTTTGGGGTACCCCGGCTCGCCGTCAATCTCTCGGTGCACCGGATTCAGGGCAACGACGTCCCGGAGAAGATCAAATCGATCCTCGCTCGAACGGGCATGGATCCGCGGCGTTTGGAGCTGGACCTGACCGAGGCATCGATCATGGCGCGCCCCGCAAACACGATCGCAAATCTGGAGCAGCTCAGCGGACTCGGTATCGGTCTGGCGGTGGACGACTTCGGCACCGGCTGCTCGTCGCTGGCATGCATCAAGCGCCTGGCGATTCGACGGCTGAAGATCGACCGCTCCTTCATCGAGCGGCTGATGACCGGCAGCGACGATGAAGCCATCGTGCACGCCGTTATCGGTCTGGCGCGCGGCCTCGGGCTGACCGTTCTCGCCGAAGGCGTCGAAACAAATGCACAGGCCGAGCTTCTGATACGCGGGGGCTGCGACGAGGCGCAGGGCTATTTCTTCGGCAAAGCGGTTGGACCCGATGAGCTCGCATCGCGCTATTGCTCGAAAAAGACTTAGTCACGTGTCAGAAATACGTTGAGCACCGAATCGCATCGTTGTCGATTACGACAACGACAACCGCGGCAAAGGCATTTTTCTCGTCGAGTTGTTTTGCTTACGAGCCGCTCGGCGCCCCCATCCCGTCACCGGCATCGGAGACCGAGAAGACCGATCCCGCCGTCACCGCAAGCCAAAGGGACTCTCCGTTCTTGCGCTTCATATCCAGTACCAGGGTCCGCGGTAATTGGCGGACATGTCGGGTGATCACGTCCATGACCCAACCGTGGGTCATGGCGAGGACGCGCTCGCCGGGATGCCGTCGTGCGATCTCATGCAGGGTGGCGACGATCCGATCGGCGAACTGATCCGGCGACTCGCCTTCGTCGAAATGGCAGGCCGGGTCTCTGCGCATGATGTCCGCATGCAGCCCCGGATGCAGTACCGACAGATCCTGCTTGGTCATCCCCTGGACCCGGCCGAAGTTCCGTTCCTTAAGACCTTCGGAGTGGATCGGCGAGGGCGCTCCCAGGACCTCGGCGACAATCCGCGCGGTCTCCGACGCCCTGCTCAGGGGACTCGTCCAAACATGCGAAAAGCCGTGGTCCTTGAAGGCATCGGCCATCTCAAGGGCCTGTTTCCGGCCGTTGGCGTTGAGTGGAACATCGATCCATCCCTGTAGAACCCCGGTGATGTTCCAATCGGTTTCGCCGTGGCGGGTCACGCAGATCGTCGTCGGGGCGGGCGCGTCATGTGTGTCAGTCATGAGGGTCATATCGGGTGGCGAGTCAGAATCCAATCTAGGCGGGTCGGCGTCCTTATGTTATACCGAGCGCGCGCGGGTTTTTAGGGGCGTGACAGGCGGCGAAAAACCCACGTGCGATCGGTATATACCCGGCGCGGAGACCGTCGGTCGTGCGACGGCATCGACACATGAGACAGGGGACGATGGGATGAGCGAGAACATCAATCTGGTGCAGCGCCGGCGCGCGCAGCTGCAGAGCGCGGTCGGCGACCTGGGAAAGCTGGTCATCGCCGCCTTGAACCAATCCGTGACCTGCCTGAGCCGACATGACCTCGAGCTGGCCGAGCGCATTATCGAGGGTGACGCGCGGATCAATCAGCAGCGGCGAGTGCTCGAGCAGGAATGCCTGGTAACGCTTGCGGCCTATAAGCCGGCCGGTGCGGATCTGCGCGCCATCGGCGCTTGCATGGAGCTGGTCTCGGAGCTCGAGCGCATCGGGGATTATGCGGCGGACGTCGCTCGCATCCTGCGCAGAGCAGGGGAGACGCCGTTCCCGAGCGAGTCGGTCGAGGCGATCGTCGAGGTCGCCGCGGATGCGATCGCCATGCTCGGCGAGGCATTGGACGCGTTCACCTGCGGTCGAGACGAGCAGGGTGCCAGGGAGAGCATCGCACGCGAGGATCAGGTCGACCGCAACGAGCAAGCGGTCATACAGCGCGTGCTGACTATGATGCGTGCCGATCCGGATTTTGCCGCGACCGGAACCTATCTGCTGTGGATCGTGCACAACTACGAGCGGGTTGCGGATCGGGCAACGAACGTCGCCGAGCGTGCCGTCTATGTTGCCTCCGGCGAGACGCTCGAGCTGGGGTAGGTCCGCGCAGCATCATTGCATGATCATCGCCGAAGCCGCGCCCGGTATCCATCCAGCACCGGCACCGGCTGTCGAGCTCACTTGATCGGAATCGTCATGGCGTCCTTGCCGTTGCGTTTGAGCATGGCGCGCACCTTGTCCAGGGCAGCCTGATCGGCATAGGGGCCGGTGCGCACACGATGATAGGTCTCGCCGCTCGGGATGGTCGCTTTCTCTACGCGACTGGAGATGCCCAGTAGCGCAAGCTCCGCCTTTAGGCGCTCGGCATCGCTCGCGCGTCTGAAAGAGCCGACCTGGACCAAGAAGCCCTTGCCGGTCGTCGAGGTCGGGACCGCGGGGGTCGGCTGCGCAGGCTGCACCGTCTCGACGGCGGCCGGAGGTTCGGGACGCGGGGCGGCGGGCGGTGGTGGTGGCGGCGGCGCGATATCGACCTCCGTATCGCGCAGCAGGTTGGGAAACTCGAAGCTCGGAGGCGCCGCCGCGGGCCGTTCGACCTTGGCGGGCGAGACGGCGGGCGACGTCTGCAGGGCATGCGGGTTCTGGGTCCAATAGAGACCGACCCCGAAGGCCCCCAGCATACCGCCGAGCAGGAACGACCAGAGACAGGAGTGACCCTGCTTGCCGCGCCGCGGCGTCGCCCGCGCGAGGCTGGCCCGCCGATAATCCTTGCTCATCTCACATGGCCTCCGGTGCGGAGACGCCGAGCAGACCCAAACCGTTGCGCAGCACCTCGCGCACCGCCAGTATCAGCTTGATCCGTGCATCGCGCAGGTCCGCATCCGCGACCAGGAACTGATGGGCGTTGTAGTAGGTGTGAAGCTCGTTCGCCAGCTCGCGCAGGTAATGGGTCAGCAGATGCGGTTCGGCCTTGAGCGCCGCTGCCTCGACCACCTCCGGATAGCGCGCCAGGGTGCGTTGCAGCGCCAGCTCATGTGACTCGGTCAGTCGCTCCAGATTCTCGACACCCGGACTCGGCTCTACCGGCATGCCCTTTTCCGCGGCCTGACGCAAGACGCTGCACACCCGGGCGTGGGCGTATTGGACATAGTAGACCGGGTTGTCGGAGGACTCGGACTTGGCCAGATCCAGGTCGAAATCCAGGTGCTGCTCGCAACGGCGCATGACGTAGAAGAAGCGCGCGGCATCGCGCCCGACCTCCTTGCGTAACTGACGCAGGGTCACAAACTCGCCGGAGCGTGTCGACATCTGCGCCTTCTCGCCGCCGCGATAGAGAATCGCGAACTGGACCAGGAGTACCTCGAGGCGCTCGACCTCGTCGCCCATTGCCTGGAGCGCCGCCTTCACGCGCGGGACATAGCCGTGGTGATCGGCGCCCCAGATGTCGATGACGCGCTCGAAGCCGCGTTCGAGCTTGTCCATGTGATACGCGATGTCGGAGGCGAAATAGGTGCTCTGGCCATTTTCGCGCACCACCACCCGGTCCTTCTCGTCTCCGAAGGCGCTGGATCGGAACCAGAGTGCCCCGTTGTGCTCGTAAACATGACCGGCCTCGCGCAGGCGCTCGATCGCCCGGGTGACGGCGCCGCTCTCGGCGAGCGTGCGTTCCGAGTACCATTCCTGATATTCGACGCCGAACTGAGCCAGGTCCTCGCGAATGTCGTCGAGAATGGTGTTCAGCCCGAGCTCGAAGACATAACGGTAGCGGTTGTCGCCCAACCGATGTTTCGCGGCGGCGATGACCCCGTCGATATGGGCCTCCTTGTCGCCGCCGTCCTGTCCGTCGGGCAGCGCATCGGGGGGCAGGCCGGCAAAGACCGTAGCGGCATCCACCCGATAGGCGTCGCCATGCTCGCGATGCAGCGTCGCGGCGATGTCCCAGACATAGTCGCCCTTGTAGCCGTTGCTCGGAAAGGTCACCTCCTCGCCGCACAGCTCGAGATATCTCAGCCAGACGGAGCTTGCGAGAATGTCCATCTGCCGCCCGGCGTCGTTGACGTAATACTCGCGATGCACGTCGAACCCGACCGCCGCGAGCAGGTCGGCGACGACTGCGCCGTAGGCGGCCCCGCGACCGTGTCCGACGTGCAGCGGCCCGGTCGGATTGGCCGAGACGAACTCGACCTGCACGCGCCGCCCGGCACCGATGCGGCTGAGTCCGAAGGCGGGGCCCGCGCTCAGGATCTCGGGGATCAGCCTACGATAGGCATCCTCGGCCAGAAAGAAGTTGATGAACCCGGGCCCGGCGATCTCCGCGCGCGCGATCAGCGGGGAAGGGGGCAGGGCATCCAGCAGACGTTGCGCGACCTCGCGCGGCTTGGCGCCGAGACGCTTGGCGAGCACCATTGCGACGTTGGATGCAAAATCGCCGTGTGACGTGTCCTTGGTGCGATCCACTTGGGGGACGGGCAGTCCGCCGGCGTCGCTCGTCGGGGCCTCGACGAGGCTCGCGAGGGCCGTGCGGATCAAATCGGTGATGGCCTGTTTCATAGGGACGTCATTGGAGTATCGGTCGGATCTGCAGGCGAAAATGCCGGCAAGGCAGGTGGCGTACCGCGAGGGAACGCGTCGTCAGGGCGATAGAATAACCGAATCAGACCCTCGCAGGGATCGACCGAGCAAGCCTTGTTCGCAAGACCGGCCGGTAGGGTGGGCGAGCGAGAGCGAAGTCCATCGAGGCATGCACCGACGTCGGTGGACTGCGCTTGTCCACCCTACCGCTCCGATCGGGGGTGTCGCCGGGCGCACATGGACACCCCCGACGATGCGATCGCCGGAGCGCATCAGGCTTAAACCGCGTCCAGAGCGAGATACTGATTTTCGCGTGAGCTCGACGTTCGGTGCATCCACAGCCCTTAGCGGGGACGCGGTTTAAAACAAAAAATACCGCTGAGCAAGCGGCAGCACCGCGGCCGGTTCGCAGGTCAACAGCTGGCCGTCGGCCCGGACCTGATAGGTCTGCGGATCCACCTCGATGGTCGGCTGATAGTCGTTGTGGATCATGTTGCACTTGCGCACCAGTCGACTGTCGCGGGTGACCCCGACCAAGCGTTTGAGATCCAGCCGCTGCGGCTCGCCGGCCTCCAAGGCCCATTGCGAAAGAAAGGTCATGCAGGTCGCGCCCAATGCGCCGCCGAATGCACCGAACATGGGTCGATAGTGGACCGGCTGGGGTGTGGGGATGGAGGCGTTGGGATCGCCCATCGCGGCCGCCGCGATCAGGCCGCCTTTGATGATGAGGCTGGGTTTAGCCCCGAAGAAGGCGGGCCGCCAGAGCACCAGATCCGCGAGCTTACCGACCTCCACCGAGCCGACCTCATGGGCGATGCCGTGGGTGATCGCCGGGTTGATGGTGTACTTGGCGATATAGCGTTTGGCGCGGAAGTTGTCGTGCTCGGCCGGGTCGCCGGGGAGCGAGCCGCGCTGGACCTTCATCTTGTGCGCCGTTTGCCAGGTGCGGCAGATGACCTCGCCGACACGCCCCATCGCCTGGGAGTCCGAGGCGATCATCGAGAAGGCCCCCAGATCGTGCAGGATGTCCTCGGCCGCAATGGTCTCCCGACGGATGCGCGACTCGGCAAAGGCGACGTCTTCCGGGATCGACGGGGACAGGTGATGGCAGACCATCAGCATGTCCAAATGCTCGTCGACCGTATTGACCGTGTAGGGTCGGGTCGGATTGGTGGATGACGGCAGCACGTTCGGCAGTCCCGCGGCCTTGATGATGTCCGGGGCATGGCCGCCGCCCGCGCCCTCGGTGTGATAGGTGTGGATGCAGCGGTCCTTGAAGGCGGCGATCGTGTCCTCGACGAAACCGGACTCGTTGAGCGTGTCGGTGTGGATCGCGACCTGCACGTCCATCTTCTCGGCAACTCCCAGACAGCAGTCGATCGCGGCCGGCGTCGTACCCCAATCCTCGTGCAGCTTCAGTCCCATGGCACCGGCACGTACCTGCTCCTCCAGGGCATTCGGCAGACTACCGTTGCCCTTGCCGAGGAAACCGAGATTGACCGGAAGCGCTTCAGCGGCCTGGAGCATGCGGCGGATATTCCAGGGCCCCGGCGTGCAGGTGGTCGCATTGGTGCCGGTTGCGGGTCCCGTGCCGCCGCCGAGCATCGTCGTCACGCCGGACATCAGCGCCTCTTCAACCTGCTGAGGGCAAATGAAGTGGATATGCGCGTCGATGCCGCCGGCGGTGATGATCTGCCCTTCACCGGCGATGACCTCGGTCCCCGGCCCGATCAGGATATCGACGCCGACTTGGGTATCCGGATTGCCGGCCTTGCCGATCCCGACGATGCGCCCCTTCTTGATGCCGATGTCGGCCTTCACAATGCCCCAATGATCCAGGATCAGGGCATTGGTGATGACCAGATCCACCACCTCGTCGGCCTGGCGTTGGCACTGTCCCATGCCGTCGCGGATGACCTTGCCGCCGCCGAACGTCACCTCGTCGCCGTACCGGGTGTGATCTTCCTCGATCTGGATGAAGAGCTCGGTATCGCCCAGGCGTACTCGATCCCCGACGGTCGGACCGTACATGGAGGCATAAGCCGCCCTGCTGATCTTGCTCATGACTGATCTCCGTCGAGCGCGCCCATGACTTGGGCGTTGAAGCCGTAGACGATGCGGTCGCCGGCATAGGGAATCAGGGTTACGGTTCGGGACTGACCGGGCTCGAAGCGCACGGCCGTGCCGGCGGGGATGTCGAGCCGACAGCCTCGGGTCTGCTCCCGGTCGAAGGCGAGCGCGCCGTTGGTCTCGTAGAAGTGGTAGTGCGAGCCGACCTGGATCGGACGGTCACCGGTGTTGGCGACCTTGATGGTTAGTCCGGGCCGGCCGGCGTTCAGCTCGATGTCGCCCGGAACCGTGATGATCTCACCTGGAATCATGGGCCTACTCCTACCTAAACCGCGCCGGGCGCGGTATGCGATGTTTTTGGATGGGATCGGCCCCGGCAGACTTGATGACCGTTGGAGTCGGCGCGGTTTAGGACATTAAAAATATCAAGTCCAAAAAACACATGAACCGCGTCGACTACGACGGTAGCGAGTCGCTTCAAGGTCGATCCCGA
>NZ_JAABRP010000145.1 GCF_011390875.1 Thiocapsa sp. | reverse complement strand
GACGCGGTTCATCAGCCGATCGGATCGTGGACCGTGACCAGCTTGGTCCCGTCCGGGAAGGTCGCTTCCACCTGGATGTCGTCGATCATCTCCGGGATGCCGTCCATCACGTCCTCGCGGGTCAAGAGGGTCCGTCCGTAGTCCATCAGCTCGGCCACGGTGCGCCCGTCGCGCGCGCCCTCCAGGATGGCGCAGCTGATGTAGGCGATCGCCTCGGGATAGTTCAGCCGTACGCCTCTGGCCTTGCGGCGCTCGGCGAGTAGTCCGGCCGTAAAG
>NZ_JAABRP010000144.1 GCF_011390875.1 Thiocapsa sp. | reverse complement strand
GGTGATGGAGCCGTGACGGTTGTGGATGCGTCCGCAGCGCTCGTAGATCTCGGCCAGATCCGAGTAGAGATAGCCGGGGTAGCCTTTGCGCGCCGGGACGTCGCCCTTGGCGGTCGCGACCTCGCGCAGGGCTTCGGCATAGTTGGTCATGTCGGTCAGGATGACCAGGACGTGTCGATCCAGATCGTAGGCCAGATATTCGGCGGCGGTCAGCGCGGTGCGGGGCAGGGTGAGGCGCTCGACCGGCGGGTCGTCGGCGAGATTGATGAACATGACCACGTTGCGCAGCACGCCGGAGCTGGCGAACTCGTCGCGGAAGAACTTCGCATCCGCGTAGGACACGCCCATCGCCGCGAAGACGACCGAGAAGCTCGACTCCTGATCGACCAGCTTGGCCTGGCGTCCGATCTGGGCGGCGAGCCGATTGTGCGGCAGACCCGAGCCCGAGAAGATCGGCAGCTTCTGACCGCGCACCAGGCTGTTGAGCCCGTCGATGGTGGAGATGCCCGTTTGGATGAACTCGCGCGGGTAGGTGCGTGCGGCCGGGTTGATGGCCGATCCGCCGACCGGTCGGCGAATGTTGGAGAGTACCGGCGGGCGACCGTCGCGCGGCTCGCCCAGCCCGTTGAACTCGCGACCGAGGATCTCGGGTGAGAGTGCGATCTCGACCGGCTCGTCGAGGAAGCGCACCCAGGTGTTCTCCAGGTCCAGGTCGTCGGTGCCTTCGAACACCAGGATCAGGACCTCGTTGTCGGCGCTGCGAATGACCTGGCCGTTGCGGGTATTGTCCGCGTGGTCTTTGATCTGCACGCGGTCGCCGAAGGCGATTCCGGCGGTGTCTTTGACGACCAGCAGGCCGCCGCGGGCCTCGATTGCGGTGCGATATTCTTTGATGCTCATTGAACCGCGTCCGGCATGCTATGCGTTGTGTTCATGTTGATCCGATGTCGTCTCAGCCCACGTCCGCCGGAGCAGACGCGGTTCAAGTCTCTAAAAATTTTACTTTTCTGAATCGCGTCCTGCCGTCGCCATTGTTTGGGACAAGGACGAGCTCGCCCCGAAACACAGCATGTCGCTCCGAGCGCGGTTCAGACCTGCTCGCCGTGTTTGGCGTATTCGATCCGCACTGACTCCATGGCATGATCGACCTCGGCGCGGAAGGCGAGGACCTGGTCGAGCTGCTCGCTGGAGTACATCGACTTGAGGCGTCGCATCTTGGCCATGAGCGGGAGATGTTGCAGCTCGGAGACCGGCACGCCGAGCTTGATCAGGGCGGCACCACGCTTGTAGATGGTGATGGCCAGATCGAGTAGGGCATATTGCTTTTGCGGCGAGCAGAAGGTGTCGATCTCGTCGAGCGCGCTTTGCTGGAGCACGCCTTCCTTGATCAAGGATGCGCCTTCCAGCTCCCAGCGCTGCGCGTCCGAGAGCGCCTCGGGTCCGACCAGGTTGACGATGCGCGAGAGTTCGGCATCACGCGCCAGCAGGGCGAGTGCGGCGGTGCGGCGCTTCTCCCAGTCCGGGTCGATCTCCTTGTGCCACCACTGCGCGGCGGTGTGGACGTGCTTGGAGAAGCTGGTGACCCAGTCGATCGAGGGATAGTGACGTGCGTCGGCCAACTCCTTGGACAGTGCCCAGAAGGTCTCGATGATGTCCTTGGTGTGGCTGGTGACCGGCTCGGAGAAGTCGCCCCCCGGAGGCGAGACCGCACCGATCAGGGTGACCGAACCGGAGCCCGCGCCGTAGGTCTCCACGCGCCCCGCGCGCTCGTAGACCGCGGCGAGGCGTGATGCGAGATAGGCCGGGTAGCCTTCCTCGACCGGCATCTGACCGAGCCGCCCCGAGACCTCGCGCAGCGCCTCGGCCCAGCGGCTGGTGGAGTCGGCGAGCATGACCACGTCGTAGCCCATGTCGCGGTAATACTCGGCCATGGTGATTCCGACATAGACCGACGCCTCGCGGGCCACCACCGGCATGTTGGAGGTGTTGGCGACCAACAGCGTGCGCTCCATCAGCTTACGCCCGGTGTAGGGGTCGTCCAGCTCGGGGAAGCTTTCGAGGACGTCCACCAGCTCGTTGCCGCGCTCCCCGCAGCCGACATAGATGACGATGTCGGCGTTGGACCAGCGCGCGATCTGCTGCTGAACGACCGTCTTGCCGGCGCCGAAGGGTCCGGGCACGGCGCCCTTGCCGCCCTTGAGCTGCGGAAAAAAGGTGTCGATGACCCGCTGGCCCGTGATCAGGGGCGAGATGCCGTCGTCGCGACGCAAATAAGGGCGCGGTTTACGCACCGGCCAGCGCTGATACATGCTCAGCCGGTGACTCACGCCGCGCGGATCGCGCACCCGCGCGATGGTCGACTCAATGTCGTATTCACCCGCCGGCGCCACCTCGAGCAGCTCGCCCTCGATGCCGGGCGGCACCATGATGCGGTGCAGGACGGTCGTGGTCTCCTGGACCGTGCCCAGGACGATGCCGGGCCCGACCTTGGCGCCCGGGCTCAGCTCGCGATTGGGCTCGAACTCCCACTCCCGCGCCCGATCGAGCGCGGGCACCGAGATGCCGCGTCGGATGTAGTCGCCCGACTCCAGAGCGATTTTCTCCAAAGGGCGCTGCACCCCGTCGAAGATGCCGCCCATCAGACCGGGACCGAGCTCGACCGAAAGCGGCCAGCCCAAGCCCTGTGCAGGCTCGCCGGGGCGTACCCCGTCGGTGGACTCGTAGGTCTGCACGACAGCCAGCTGACCCCGCAGCGAGATCACCTCGCCGAAGAGGCCCAGATCGCCGATCTTCACCTGCTCGCCGCTGCGCACGCCCGGCAACTCGACGGTGACAATGGGGCCGTTGATGTCTCGGATGACCCCCGTTCTTTTGGTATCGCTCATGGTCTCATCCGCTGAAGAGGTTGCCGGTGTCGAACCCGCTCGGCAGCAGCCGTTCGAGGATGACCTGTTGGACGGCAGGGCGCAGACGCTCGAGCCGGCCTTCGTAGGTATTGTCGACGCGGATGCGTCGGTCGCGGCTGGCGACGAGTACCCCGCCGAGCGTCTCCAGCGGTTCCTTGGAGAGGGTCATGGTCTTGTGGCTCGGGAGGGTCTCGACGATGGCGTCCCAGCGCTCGGCCAGGCGCTGCAGGTCGCGCGAATTGGCCGAGACGACCAAGGACTTTTCCTCGATGAGGTTAGCCGCGCGCACGATCAGGCTGTCCAGCCAGGGGTCATAGCGCTGAAGGTCTTCGCTGAACGTCTTCATGCGTCCGGCGAGCGCGCGCTCGACATCCTGGACCAGATTCCAGCGCATGCGGTCCAGGTGCGTCTGCATCTTCAGCTCGCTGGCCTGCACGTGTTGGCGGAAGGTCCGGTCAGCGAGCGTCTTGGCAATGCTCTCTTCGCGGCTCTCGCGCATGCGCAGTCGTTCCGCGGCCTCGCGCAGGATGTTGTCGCGGCTGCGGCTGGCTCGATCGCGATACTCGCCGGCCAGTCGTTCCGCGCGGGCCAGAATGGCCTGCTCAAGCTCTTGTACCTGATTCACGATCGACCCTCGTTAAATCGCGTCCGGAGCGAAAAACATCGTCTTGTCGCTTGCCGCTGCCTGGTGGACACCAGGGGCGACGGTTGAGACGCGATTTAAGTGAATGAATGCTGTTTGATGACAACCAAGGTCTTCATTGGCGCACCCGGCGATCTGCGAGACTCGGCGGCTCATGGCCCCGCCTTGGCATTGACGACGGCGTTGCCGAACAGGGCAGCCAGGCGTCGCGCCACGTCGCTTCCCAACTGCGGGTGCTCGCCGAGCGGCGGCACCGCGATCACGACGATCCGCCCCCCTTCGCGACGCACCCGCTTGAGGCTCGGGATGTCTTGCTGCATCACGGCATCGTCGACGACCACGAAGGCCTTCTCGCGTCCGCGCAGCAGGTCCCGGATGGTCCGGTCGACGAGTTCGGGGTCGGGGTTGGGATGGGTCTCGAAGCCGATGAGTCGAAAGCCGTCGGCGAGCCGATCCTCGCCGAGGAACAGCATCCGCGTCGGTCGGCCGTAGTCCTGTTCCGTGTCCACCACAAAGGCTCCCGAACGGCTCGCCGATTAGAGTTTGTTGATCAACAGGATCGAGATGACGAGGCCATAGATGGCGATACCCTCGGCAAGCCCGAGATAGATCAGCGTTCGGCCGAGGTTCTCCGGTTTCTCGGTGATGGCGGCAAGTGAAGCGGCGCCGATCGGACCGACTGCAATGCCGGCGCCGATGGTGGAAATGGCGGTCGGGATACCGGCGCCGATGATCGCCAGACCCATGCCGAGCGACATCTCGTTGACGGACTCGACGGCGACGACATCCACGTTGGCGAAGGCATCGTTGATGCCGAGCACCAGCAGTCCGAGCTGAGCGCCGACGAAAACAACCAGCTGGGTACCCATCGCCGGCTTGTACCAGGGCCGAGCCCCGGCCGCGAGCTGCGGGCGAAGCTCAAGCACGAGTCCGAGCAGGATGAGTCCGAGGATGGCGAAGGTCATGAGGGCGACGAGCCAGTACATTGAATGCTCCAGTGTTGTGTTTCGGTTGTGACGATACGGTTCTTCGGCGACTCGCGGTGCGTGCGGAGTCGGTGCGATTAGGTGTCTGCTTCACCGGGCACGTCGGCAGACTTGACGACTGCCGTCGGTTTGTTCGTGCTCGCCGGGTTGATCGAGTCGATGTCTGCGTAGATGTGTCCCATGCCTCACTCCCGATGAAGGAATGCCTCAGGCCGATCCGCGCCGGAACTTCAATGGCGCGAACTCGTGACCGTTCCCCGAGAAATACCGGGAGAAACCCTCGTAATACTGCAGTCGCATCACCTGGATCATCACGATACCGCCCTCCAGGACGATGACGAAGATGTTGCCGAGGATCAGGGGCACCACATGGCCGAAGGCGCCCATCATGCTCGCGAGCGTGATGATGGCGATCGAGAGCGCGACGTGGTTCAGACTGAAGGCAGCGACACGCAGAAACGACAAGGTGTTGGAGACATAGCCGATCAGGGTCTCCAACGTCTCGATGAAGACGACCAGGATCTTCTCCCCGACCGCCCCTTGCTGATGCCGCCAACTGTGCGCGGCGAGGGCGAGCAGTGCGCCGATCGCCAAGACCATCGGGAGGGTGCCGAAGGCGTCGGCTGCGTCGACTCGAACCCCGGGGACACCCTCGCCCGCCGTGGCGACGTTCACTGCGCCGCTGATCAGCGCCAGATAGAAGGTCAGATTGATAATGCCGTGATGCCCGAAGACGGCCCCGGACCAATTGCGCACGACCAGTCGGTTGTAGATCGCCAGCAGGCAGGCCAGCGTCAGGAAGATCACGCCCCAGCCGAGCGCGATGCGCAGCATCAGGAGCGGGTCGCTGAGGGGATTCATCCAGAGCGCGGGGATCAGATGCTCCTCGCCGAAGATGCTGCCGAAGAGCACGCCGAAGACCATCGACGACAGACCGGCCATCAAGCCGAACGGCCAGAAGCGCCCGAGCTTCTTGCGCAGCAGCCAGGCGGCGAGGGCGATCACGGCGCCTTGTCCGATGTCGCCGAACATGCTCCCGAACATCAGGACGAAGGTCACCGCAAAGAGCGGCGTGGGATCGACCTCGCCGTACTCGGGCACGCCGTATTGTTTTACCAACATGGCGAAGGGCGAGAGGATCCAGCTCTTTGCCGGCACCGTCGGGACAAGCGGACGTTCGTCTGACGTAGGGTTGCGCACGCTCATCTCGAAAGGATGGTTGAGCGATTCGCGCAGGCGAGCGTCGAGCCGCTCGACCGAGCGCGCCGGGACCCAGCCTGCGAGATGGGCCAGGTAACCGGCGCTGCGGATGGACGGATCGAGCGAGACCAGCGGCTCGGCCAGCAACAGGGTTCGCCGCGCTTCCAGCAGCGGTCCCGAGAAGGGGTCGGACCAGCGCGCGAGGGTCTCGAGGAGGGTCTTGCGTTGAGCGTCGATCGATGCGCGCTGGGCGTCGAGATCGCGCTGCAGCTCGGCCGGATTACGGTCGAGCTCCTGCGGAATCGGCAGGTTCTGAAAACCTGCGGCGTCGAGCACGGCGGAGAGCTGACTCTCCTTCGTTCCGGCCGGGCCGACGATCACGACATGGGCGTTCTCGTCCTGCTGCATATAGAGATGCAGAATGTATCCGGCGAGCCCGATGGCGCCTTCCAGTTGGCGCAGGTTCTCGCGCGGGACCAGGCCGACGTAGAAGTCGAGAAAGCGCGTCTTGCTGCGCAGCATCCCCAGATCGATGTTGAGATGCGCGAAGTTGGCCAAGGCGGCCTGCTGCTCCTTGACCAGGCGCTCCTCGTCGTCGAGACGGCGCAGATCCTCTTCGTAGCTGGAGGTCTCGTTCCAGACCTTGCCGAGCCACGCGTTCAGCGTCTGCAGCTCCGCGAAATCGACCACGCGGACCTGCTCGATCTCGGGTGTCTCCGGGACCGGAATCAATTTGCCGATCTTCTCCAGACGGGCGTTGGCTTGGGCGAAGACTTCGCGGTACTCGCGCCCCGGCAGACCGGCGAGCCGTACCTCGGTCGGCGGGCGTGTATCCGGGTGAAAGCTCTCCATGTCCGCCAAGGCGAGCGATGCCTGCGGAAGGTCCTCGGTGAGGACCAAGAGCCGGACATGCTTCATCGGTGTCGACCGCAACATGCGTCAGCCCCTCGGCATCGGATGGTGAATCTGAGAACGCATCAGGCTGCCCGACTCCCGGCCCAGGGGCATCCGGGCTCGGAGAGCTCGACCGCGATCTCGATGGCGGCGGACGGGAGGTTCAGGATCTGGCCTTGGGCCAGCGCGAACAACAACAGAAGGTCGCGCTCGCGCAACATCAGGTAGGCCAGTGCACGCGCGACGCCCGATTGGGTGCGGTGCAGAACCCAATGGGCTTCTTGTGCCGCGTAGGCGCCGATGCGCTTTTGGACGTCCACGATGTTCTTGCTGCCGGCGAGCAATCGGTCCAGCGGCGCCGGCAAGGTGGCGACGACGCCCTCGAAGGTTTCGACATTCACCAGGTGCAGCAGCCGCTCGCGCGTGAGCAGACGCATCGAGGGCACGAGATGGTAGAAGGTTTCGGAGGCGGAAAGCTGATAGGAGAACCGGAAGCGCAGAAGCCACATCAGATTGATGCGATCCAGCTCGGCGCCCATCAGGCGTTTCAGCGGGTCCAGGTTTGCGTCGCTGAAGGCCATGACCTGTCGCAACAGCCCGGCGTAGTAGCGTTGATCGATCGCCGCTTCCAACGCAAATGGCTCGCGCTGCTGCTCGTAGACCTCGCGCGCTTGGCGGGCGAGGGTGCGGTGTGTCCCCGCCTCCAACTGCCGCAACAACTCCAGGACGTTCTCGGCGCGAAAGAGCTCGGTGCTGACCTCCTCGGACAACCGCATGTGCTCGGGCAGCACGTAGAGGTTGTCCTGGATCTCCTTCTGATCGAGGTCGTAGAGCTTGCCGCGGATCAGCGTCTTGAGATTGAAGAGTGCGTACTTGCGTCCCCAATCGAGCACCAGGGCGCGCTCGGCCGTGTTCATGGGTCGCACCAGGATGAGTAGCTCGGCGAGCAGAACCTGAATCAGGCTTTGCTCCACCGCCCGACTGCGCGCACGCGTCGACTGTTGCTCGTCGAGGATGGCGGTCAAGCCGAAACGCTCCGCCAGGGTCGCCAAGGGCAGGTGAGACAGCGCCGCGATCCCGCTCGGCTCGAACAGCTGCATCGCCATGACGGAGACGCGCGTGTTGAGGTAGGCGTTGTCGGCAATGATGGTCATGAAGGAACCGCGGGTGAGCTGCTGGTCGGGTGTCGCGCCGGTGAGGGATGCATTCGGCTTTCAGCGATCCGGATCGATCAGGACCTGAAAGGCTGCATCCAACGCCTCGCCCTCGCGACGCTCCGCTTGGTCGCGCAATTGCACGTGTCGCTCGTCGTAGCGACGGCGCAGCTCGGCGACGTTTTGCTCGGCGCGCTCCTCGGCTTTTGCGATGAAGCCCCGATGCAAATCCGGGATCCGCGCGGTGAAGCGATCGTTCTCGGATTTGGCATCCGCCATCGCTTTTTGGATGGTGCGCTCCTGCTCGGCCTCGGCCTGCTGAGCGATCTTCTCGGCGCGCATCTCGGCTTCGAGAAGGCGTTGAAGGGTGTCGTCCATCGTGGTCTACCTGCTAGAACAACAGAGGTACGGCGCGTTACCTTAACCGAAGACCGGGCAAAAAGCGCGCGACGCTGCGGGCGTTATACCGAGATCGGCCCCCTCGTGCACACGCAGGCGGGGCAATCGGTCACGAAGGTGACACGGATCAAATCGAACGATTGCAGCTACCCTGAATCTTGCGACGTCTGAACTAGAATATCATCGTATTCTAACGAAACCGCTTCCCGAGTGAAACGCACGGGCACAAGGGACGGAGAGGCCCGGTCGAGGCTCAAGACCTTGGTCGAAGCCCTTTCCGGGGAACGCGGTCGAAGTGCGATGGAGCGAGACGCGGCGTGATCAAGCAGCCCTCCGATGCTGACCTGGAACGGATCGATGCCGCGTTCAACCGGGCACTGGCCGCGGAGGCATCCGCTCGCGAGTCGGTCGCGGCCTGTCGCATCCAAGCCGATCGGCTGCTGGCCGATGCCGAAGACCATGCACGTCGCCTCGTCGAGCGCACCGACCGACGCCTCCTCTCGGTTCAGCGGATCGCCGACACCAGTCTGCAGCACGCGCTATCCGATCTCCTCGATCGGGCCGCGGAGCCGCTCGGCGACGGTCTCGACGCATCCGCCGACGCTCGATTGAACGCCGCCATCGCCGCTCTCGCCGATGAGATGATCGGTGCCGCCGCCGATTCCGACGGGGCGCTCGAGCGCGGCGCGGGTGGTCCGTCATGAACGCCGGTCCCCGTCTCGCCTATGCCCAGGCGCGCCTCCAAGCACGTCTGTCCCGGCTGCCCACCGCGGCGGATTGGCAGCGCTTGTCCGGCGCGCGCACCCTGGCGGCCTATCTGGAAGAGGCGCGCGTGACCGGGCTGATCGATTGGGTCAGGTCCTTCTCCGGATTGAGTCAGGCCCATGAGCTGGATCGCGGCTGTCGCGCCCTCGCGCTGGATACGGCCGTGACCGTCGCCGACTGGTCGCCTGCGCGCTGGCGAGCGGCGATCGAGTGGGTCGCCTGGCTGCCTTGGCTGCCCCAGCTCGAGCATCTGGCGCGCGGCGAGACCTTACCGGATTGGTCGACCTTGGACGTCCGGCTGCGCGGCCTGATCGGCGAGGACGGTGCGCTGGATCCGCAGGCATGGGAGGCGAGCGGGCTAGCGGCGCTGTGCGCCGAGACCGACGCGAGCGGTGGGTCCATCGATCTCGGCGCGCGCTGGCAAACGGCCTGGCGCGAACGCTGGCCGACTTGTCGAGGCCGCTGTCGGCGTGATTTGGACGGATTCTCCCGGCTGATCCAAGCCCATCTGGAGCGTTTCCGCGGCGGGCCCTCCGCCTCCGCCTGGGAGCTGCGCGAAGCCCTGCGCGATCGTCTGCGCGCCTATCTCCATCAACACCCGGTTCAGCCCGTCGCGCTGTTCGCATATCTCGCGATCGTTTTTCTGGATCTCGAACGGCTGCGCGGGGCCTTGCTCAGTCGGGCGCTCTTCGACGGGGGGCGTCCGGATTGCTGATGTTGCGTCCTGCCTCCACGCGCTGGTTCGAGGTGCTGTGCCCACGGCGCGAAAGCGTGCGTACCGTGACCGAGCTCGCACGCACCGGTGCGGTCGAGATCGAGATCCGCGATCGGGTCTGCGGGGATTTCCCGCTCGAGCATCTCTCCGAGGGACTCGGGGTCTACGAGGCGCTGAGGGTGCGCTACGGACGCTACTGGGAGCGCGCACGGCTGCGGCGCAAGATGTTGGTCGAGTCGCCCGACGTGGTCTTGGAGCGCGCCCTGGCGCGGATCGGGGCGTGGCGGTGCGAGGCCGATCCGCTGATCGACATCCTCCAGTCCTGCGAGGAGGAGCTGACTCGGCTCAAATGGTTGGCACAGGTGATCGGCAAGATCATCGACAGTCCGCTCGACTTCGGCGCGGTGGCGCGCAGCGGACCGGTTCTGGGGACCTTCTGCGCGGTCTTGCCGAGGGATGCCCGGCCGCAGTTGCCGGATGACGTCATCCCGCGGCAAATCCCCTGGGGCGACGAATACTGCGCCATGATTTTGGGTCCGCGCGATCGTCTCGACGCGGTCAAGCGACTGGTGCAGGCGGCCAAAGGTCGGGTCATCGAGCGGCCACCCTGGCTGAAGGGCGATGCGCGCGATTCGCTCGCCAGGATCGGTGCGCGGCGTGACTTCCTCTCGACGCGGGTCGTCTATCTCAAGGCCGAGCTGGACACCCTGTTCGACGAATTCGACCTCGGCGACACGCTCGGCGAGGTGGCCGGGTTGGCCTGGTTTGCCGGACATGTCGGGTGTCTGGAGCGTGCCGGCGAGCATCTGGTCTGGGTCACGGGTTGGACCGACGATCTGAGCGGCGAGCGGCTGCGAGCCGCCCTCGAGGCCGGACGCACCCGCGCCTTGCTGCGCCTGACCAAGCCGCCGCCCGGCAAGCGCCCGCCGCAGATCCTGGACAATCCGCCGTGGATGCGTCCGTTCGAGCTCTTCGCGCGCGCCTTGGGCGTGCCGGGCTCGGACGAGGCGGATCCGACGCCGTTGCTGCTCGTCGTGGTGCCCCTGTTGTTCGGCTACATGTTCGGCGACGTCGGGCAGGGCGCGGTGCTGCTCGGCGTCGGTCTGTGGCTTCAGCGGCGCTGGCCGGAGGCGCGCTTGTTGGTGCTCGGGGGCGTCTCGGCGATGGTCTTCGGGGTCCTGTTCGGGAGCCTCTTCGGTCGCGAGGACATCATCCCCGCGCTCTGGATGCATCCGCTGCACGATCCCTTGACCTTGCTCGGCGTCCCTCTGCTCTTCGCCGTCGCCTTGTTGAGTCTCGGGCATCTCCTATCGGGTCTGAGCGCACTGTGGCGCGGCGAGCTCGGGCGTTGGCTGATGCAGGATCTCGGTTTTCTGGTCCTCTATCTGGGGTTGATTGCGACGGTGCTGCGCCCCGGTCTCGGCTGGGTGGCGTTGCTCGGTTTGGCGTGGTACCTGATCGGCGCCTTCATGGTCCATCGCGCCTTGCTTGGCGGGCTTGCCGCCATCGGCCACCTCTTGGAGTCCGGGGTCCAGATCCTGGTCAATACGCTCTCGTTCGCGCGGGTCGGTGCCTTTGCGCTGGCCCATTCGGCACTCTCGGTCGCCGTGGTCACCATGGCGGATTCGGTGCCGCTCTGGGCGGGGATCCTCATCATGATCCTGGGCAATGTCCTGATCATCCTCTTGGAAGGGCTGGTGGTCTCGATTCAGACCACGCGTCTCGTTCTGTTCGAGTTCTTCAACCGCTTCCTGCAGGGCACCGGGAGGGTCTTCCGGCCACTTCCGGCGCCGCCGCCCATTGTGCGGGAGGCCGTGCAGGGTTCGGTGTGAGCGGACCCGGGTCCATCGGCGGTTCAACGCGTGCTAAACCGCGTCCAGTGCGAGACGCGCATGTTCGAGTGAGATCGACATTGGGTGCAGCCACGGCCCTTCGCGGGGACACGGTTTAAAATGATTTATTGTTTAATAACTTAAATCGCGCCGACTCCAGCGGTCGTGAAGTCTGCCGGGGCCGATCCCATCCCAAAAACATCGCATACCGCGCCGGGCGCGGTTTAAAAGGAGTGGAGTCATGAATCGACAAATCCTGTTCGCCGGTGTGATGGTGCTGGGCGTCGCCCTACTCGCGGGAATTTCCAGCCTGCTGTTCTGGCAGCCGGGTGCGATCGCGTCCGAGGTGGTCGCGCTCGAGGAGGTGATGCCGATCCACCCGGATGTACTGCGTTGGGGATACCTGGCAGCGGCTCTCGCGACCATGGTGGGCTCGGTTGCCGCGGCCTATGCGGTCGCGACCATCGGTGCCGCAGCCGTCGGCGCCTTGGCCGAGAAGCCCGAGCTGTTCGGGCGGCTGGTGATCCTGGTCGGGCTCGCGGAAGGCATTGCCATCTACGGCCTCATCATCTCCGTATTGATCCTCAACCGGCTCGGTTGAGGGACACATTGCCATGGTGGCCTGTGCCTTCCTCGGCGACGAGGTCAGCGGGCTCGGTTTCCGGCTCGCGGGGGTCGAAGTCCATTGCCCCGAGCCGCAGGAGGTGCGTGCGCTTTTTCAGCGGCTGCGCGAGGAGGCCCGTGTCATCGTCGTGACCGCCGAGGTCGCGGCCGCACTGCCGCCCGAGCTGCTGCGAGAGGCGGAGTTGGCGACCTGGCCGCTGGTCCTGGTGATCCCGGACGTGCGCAACCGGGTTGCCGCACCGGATCTCGTCGCCGACGTGCGGCGCCATTTGGGGATGGCCGAATGAAGCTCGAAGAGCGCGAACGTGGTTTGGTGACACTGATTCAGGAGTATCGGGACGCCGAGTGCCGTACGCTCCTGGAGACGGCGCGCGCCGAGGCGAAGACCCTGCTCGCCGATGCCTACCGACGCGCACGCGCCCAGCTTCACGCGCGCGTCGTCTCGGAGCGCGCGAATGCGCGATCCCGCCTCCATGCTGCGCGGGCCGAGCACGACACCCGTGTGCGCGCGAGCGGAGATCGGGCCAACGCGCAACTCCTGGAGCTGGCTTGGCCGCGCCTGCGCGATGCGCTGAGCAGGCGCTGGTTGCATGAAGAGACGCGCGCCGTCTGGGCGAGGCATGCCATCGCCCAAGCGCAGCGAAGGCTCCCGATCGGGCTTTGGACGGTACGCCATCCGCCCGAGTGGTCTGCTGCCGAATGGGGACCGTTCGAGGCCGAGCTGACCCTGGCGCTGGGCCAGGTGCCGCATTTTCGGGCCGACGGCGCCGTGTCCGCCGGCCTCGTCATCGAAGCGCAGGGCGCGGTCCTGGATGCGAGCCTCGAGGGCCTGCTGCGTGACCGCCGACGGTTGGAGGCGCGCCTGTTGGCGGTATTGGCACGGCATCCGACGGATGCGGGGGTCGAGATATGAGCACGGCGGAAACCACCTGGATCAGCGGCCCCGTCCTGCGC
>NZ_JAABRP010000143.1 GCF_011390875.1 Thiocapsa sp. | reverse complement strand
TCGAGACCGGTTTCGGTGACGAGATCAAGGCCGACATCATCAACATCATCCCGCCGCAGCGGGCCGGCGAGATTGCCCAGACCGCGGGCCTTGCCGACGACGGCGGTTGGTGCCCGGTGGACTTCCGGTCCTTCGAGTCCAAGCTCCAACCCGGCATCCATGTCATCGGAGACGCCTGTATCGCCGGCGCCATGCCGAAATCCGCTTATGCGGCCAACAGCCAGGCCAAGGTCGCCGCCGCCGCAGTCGTCGCCATGCTCAAGGGCGAAGAGCCCGGAACACCGTCCTACGTCAATACCTGCTACTCGATCGTCGGCACGGACTACGGCATCTCGGTCGCCGGTGTCTATCGGATGGCCGAAGACGGCAGCGCGATCGCGGACGTCGAGGGCTCGGGCGGTGTTACGCCGATGGATGCACCCGAGTGGGCATTGGCCCGTGAGGTTCAGTACGCCTACAGCTGGTACAAGAACATTGTGAAGGATTCCTTCGGCTGAGAGGATGCCGGAGCTGAACGACGGATCGAGCACCCGTTTTGCTTGATCGAGCCGTCTGATGTGGGAAGGGGCCGAAAGGCCCCTTTTTCGATTGCTTGTCCTTTTCTGAACCGCGTCGCCTTCAACGGCACTTGATTCACGCAACGCCGAACCGACGCGACAACCGCGCATGTACCCAAGGACGCGGTTCAGCCCTGCTGCATCAGGATCCGCAGATCGAGTACGGCCGCATTGGCGCGTGAGATGTAGGACGCCATCACCAGCGAGTGATTTGCCAAGAAGCCGTAGCCGTGCCCGTTGAGCACGATCGGGCTGACCATCGGCTTGCTCGCGCCCTCGAGGTCGCGAATGATCTGCTGAATCGAGACGTCCGCGTTCTTGGACGCAAGTATGTCGGCGAAATCGATGGAGATGGCTCGCATCATGTGCAACAGCGCCCAGGTGTAGCCGCGCGCCTCGTAGTAGGTGTCGTCGACCAGGTACCAGGGTGTCGCCGATCCCCCGAGGTCGACCTGCACATCCTCCAACTCCGCATCGCCTTCATCGACGTTCTGCACCAAGGCGGCAGTCAACTCGTGGTCGCCCACGCTCGCACTCAAGCGCAAGGCAAGGCTGCCGAGTCGCTTCTCGACGATCGCAAGATAGGACGCGAGATTGTCCGCGCGTGCATAGAAGCGCGCACTTCGGTCTTGACCGGCAGCGAGATCGCGCAGGAAGAGACGCAAAGAATCAGCAGCTTGACGATACTCGTCTTCGGCCGACGGGAGGAGCCACGAGGAGGCATCGATCGCGAGCTTCACGTCGGCCCGCTTCGTATGTTCGTTCTCGATGGACTGAGTCTGCGAGCGGCTGAAATCGTTTCGAAGCGCGCGCGCCGAATCGCGAAGCTCCTTGAGTGCGCCGTACTCCCAGTTCGGCATGTTGTCCAGATACAGACCCGGCGGGGTCAGATCGTTGTAGAGGAAGCCGCCGCTCTTATCCAAGAGGGTCTCCGCCACGCCGATCGCTGCGGCCACTACCGCCGTCCCCGGCACCGGCTTGCCACCGGTGGCCGCGAGCTCCTCTGCCTGAACGGCCTCGACGTCGAAGCTGGCTGGCTGGCGCGACCAGACGATGCCGAGTGCGAGCACCACGACCGCGTAGAGTGCGAGGCCGATTCCCACGATACGCAGCGCGGAGGGGCGCGAACCCGTCCGCACGCTTGAGCCGTTATCCGACGAGCTCGGCTGATCGGCCGTGCTCGAGCTTTGTCCGCGATCACTGCGCGTGTCCGGACCCAGCGGCGCCATCGCCGGTTTTTCGTTCATAAAAGACTCCTACAGGTTTGGGTGAATTCAGTGAAAGGCGATTGGGTTTGTGGACCGATCGGTTCTGCCCCACGGCTCGGCGCGAATCAGTCGGGAAACCGACCGGCCTGCACGACGCGGGGCGAACGCCGCGAGCACGCGGCATCGCGGCCCCACCGAGCCCCTCGTCAACGGTTTGCCGCGCGTGCACCCGGCGGAAACAAGAGACCCTCGGCCGCAAAGGCAACGGATGTCGCCGTCCCCGGAGGAACGCTTCGAGCGGCACCCGGGCGCGTGAAGCGGATGGTGTCGGGCGCCGTCGTGCCACCCGACATAACGAAGGTCATGGCCTCGTCGACCGTCCAGTCCTGAGGGATGAGTCGATCCTTCGGGACAATCTCAAGGTAGCCGCCGGTCGGATTGGGTGCCGTCGGGACATAGACCGCCGCGAGCTCGATGCCGGTCTCTTGGTCGATCATGGTGTGCGTGTGAAAGCCGACGGCCTTCATTTCACTGTGCGGAAATTCGATCAACACGACCTTTCGCGAACTATCGATCCCGTCGTTCCGAAATGCCTCGACGAGCCTCTTGGTCCCTCCGTAGATCGTGGTCACGAACGGGATACGCTTGAGCCAGCCCTCGACACTCGACAGGATCTTACGGCCGACAAGATGAGTCACGGCCCAGCCCAGGAGATACAGCATCAGAAGGGTGAGCGTGATCGCAAGCGCCGAGGACAGCCAAGGCACCTCCAAGATCCAGCGGGCCATGTCCGGCGACAGTGGTCGCACGGCGTTGGCAAGGATGATCACCTTGGGTCGCCCGATCCCCGAGAGCAGGTCGAGAAAGAACATGAAGACGAGGGTAGTCACCATGAGTGGGATGACGGTCACCACCCCAGCGAGTAGGTTTCTCCGAAAGTGCCTCATCTGTCTCCTATGCCCATTCTGCCGACCGGTTGCGACGGTTTGACTGGCAGAGCCCCTTGAAGATCCGGTTGCGCGGGAAATTCGAGGATTTTCGTTAAGATCTCAACCATCGATTTCCTGTGTTCGGAACGATTTTCGCGAACCGTAGAGCGATGGGTTCGAAAAAAACGCGAGACCTCCCGAACCGCGCCGATCGCTGCGTTGCGGTAACGACCGCGCGAGGGCTGTACATCCCGCGCAGTCTAAAAGGTTTCCCGTCCCACGGCTACATACACCTCGGAAATGCTAAGAATTTTTTCATTAACAATTCGTCTTTTAGATAAACTTCCTTCGTTTTATCCGATTCCGCACGCAATTCCACGCGATCCCTATTGGAGTGATACCGACAACGCCCCAACGTTGCGTTTTGCCCATTTCACACCCTCGCCGCTCGATCCGACCGGTTCGAGGAGTTTCGACATCCTCCCGCAGGTCTCGAGCCGAGCACCGGCAACCGGCTACAAGGATTTAGACCCAGGCCCCATGCACCCTTCTCCTGTCTTCGAACATCCTCGGGCAGCCCTGTCACGGGCGATCGGCTTCGCGCTCGTCTGGTTGATCCTGGTCGGGCCGGACCCCGCGTCGTGGATCATCGGGGGACCTTTCGTCATCGGGGCGACGCTGGCAAGCTTGGATCTGTCCAAACCTCGAGATCAAACCCTGTCGCTTACGAGCTTGGCCGGATTCGTTCCGTATTTTTTGCGGGAGTCTTTTCGTGGCGGTCTCGACGTCGCGGCGCGCGTGCTGCTCCCGCGGATGCGGGTTCGTCCGGGAAACCAAACGTACCGGGTGCGTCTGCAAAACCCGCGGGCACGCTTGGTCTTCATCGACAGCATCAGCCTCCTGCCCGGCACCCTCAGCGCGGATTTGCGCGGGGATCTCGTGACGGTTCATGCGCTCGACGTCGATACGGACGTTCTGGAAGATCTGACGACTCTCGAGCGGCGCGTCGCCGCCCTGTTCGGCGAATCGCTTTCACCCGTTTCGGATCAGACAACGGCGGCGCGATCCACGGCAAACGGGGCACCGGCGCGCGAGGCACCGGTTCGGTCGGGGGCTCGCCCATGAGCGCATTCCTCTTGACCGTCGCGCTGGTGCTGATGGCCGGGATTGCCGCCGGACTGATCCGCGTCGCCATCGGTCCGACCCCGTCGGATCGCATGATGGCGGCGCAGTTGATGGGAACCTCGGGGATCGGCGTAATCCTGCTCCTCGCACCTGTGCTCGCAGTTCCCGCGCTGATCGATGTGGCGCTCATCTTCTCGCTGCTCGCCGCCGTCGCCGTCACGGCATTTACCCGGCGGCGGCTCACGAACGACGGAGACTGATTCGATGGACCCGGTACAGCTCCTCTCCGGCGCCTTTGTGTTGGTCGGCGCCTTCTTCTTCATCGCCGGGACAGTCGGCCTGATCCGTCTACCCGACCGCTTCAGTCGGCTCCACGCCCTGACCAAGGCCGACAATGTGGGTCTGGGTTTTGTCGTGCTCGGCCTCATGCCGCTTGCGCCCGACTTCTTCTACGGTGTCAAGCTCGCCTTGGTCTGGCTGCTCGTCGTGATCGCCGGCGCGACGGGCGCACACCTCATCGCCAAGCGCGCACTGCGCGGTGACGGCGAGGACGTCGTATGAATGCCCTTCTCGTCATCTTCGATCTGCTGCTGACCTTGACCCTGCTCGGCCTTGCCGTCGTCACCCTGACGAGCCGCGAGCCGCGACGGGCCGTGATCCTCTTCATCGCTTTCGGGCTGCTGCTCGCCCTGGTCTGGGCGCGACTTCGTGCGCCCGATCTGGCCCTTGCCGAGGCCGCGATCGGGGCCGGCCTCAGCGGTGCCTTGATGCTCGCCGCGGCCCGACGGGCCTCGGGCCGCACGACATCTCCGGCCGATAGCGGCGACGCAGAGGATGCGCCGTGATTCGGCCCCTGGAGCACATCCTCATCCCGGTCGGACTCATCGCGGTCGGTGGTCTGCTCGGCTGGTCCTTCTTTCTTGCGGTGACGGGCGAGGCGGGGGAACGGCTCGCGGCGGTCGCACTGGCCCACGTGCCCGACAGCGGCGTATCCAACCCGGTGACCTCGGTCCTGCTGAACTTCCGCGCCTACGACACCCTGTTGGAGCTTGCGGTACTCCTGGCCGCACTCCTCGGCATCTGGTCCCTGGGCACGGCCGGTTCCGGTTTTCAGCCGGCCGCGAGCGTCCTCGACGGCATGGTCGCCGGCTTTGTCCCCCTGCTGATCCTTTCGGCCGGATACATGCTGTGGGTCGGCGCCTACGCACCGGGCGGCGCCTTTCAGGCCGGAGCCCTCCTCGGCGCGGCCGGGGTCATGCTTGCGCTCGCCGGCCATCGCAACGCCGGGCTGCCTTCCGAAGGACGACTGCGCCTCCTTGTTGCGCTCGGTGTCTTCGTCTTCGCGATGACGGGTCTGCTGCTGATGGTCGTGGGCGACGGCTTTTTGACCTACCCCCGGGGCCTCGCGAAATGGCTCATCCTGATCATCGAGACGGCCGCCACCCTGTCCATCGGCGCGACCTTGGCGGCAGCCTATTTGGGCGGCCGGCCCGCCGCTCACCCGAAGAGCGGGGAGGCGACGTGACCGGCCAGGTCCTTTACGCCCAGTTGCTCTACGGCGGTTCCGGGATCGTGCTGGTGCTCCTCGGCCTCTGGTCGTTTCTCGTGCATGCGCCGCTGCTGCGCAAGCTGATCGCGATCAACGTGATGGGAGCCGGTGTTTTCCACATCCTGGTCGCCATCGCCTACCGCGGGATCGACACCGCGCCGGATCCGGTCCCGCACGCCCTGGTCCTGACCGGGATCGTGGTCGCCGTCAGTGCCACGGCACTCGCCTTGGCGTTCGGCAAGCGGCTGGATCAATGATTGACGCTCTGCCCCTGGCGGTCACTCTGCCGCTGCTCGGCGCCTGCGCGGTCACCGTCTCGCCCGCACATGCGCGCGGCCTGGGCCTCTTGGCCGCCGTGCTCACGGCCGCGAGTGGCGTGGGGGTCACTGCGGCGGTCTGGAGCGACGGCGTCCTGAGGGTCGATCTCGGCGGCTGGGGCGCCCCGCTCGGCATCGCGCTGGAGGCCGACGGGCTCTCCGCGGCCTTCCTGGTGATGGCCAATGTGGTCGCCCTCGCCGTCAGCGTCTATGCCGGCGGCTATTTCAAAAGCGAAAGCGCGCGGCATTTCTGGCCCCTCTGGTTGCTGCTGTGGAGCGCGTTGAACGGGCTCTTCCTCGCGACCGATCTATTCAACCTCTACGTGACGCTGGAGCTTCTCGGCCTCTCCGCCGCGGCCTTGGGCGCACTCACCGGGACGCGCGAGGCGGTCGCCGCGAATCTGCGTTATCTGTTGGTGGGCCTGCTCGGCTCGATGAGCTATCTGCTCGGCGTCGCGCTCGTCTACGCCGCCTACGGGGTGCTGGATATCGGCCTCGTCGCCGAAGCGATCGAGCCCGGACCGATCGCCTGGACCGCCATGACCCTGATGATCGGCGGCCTGATCCTCAAGGCCGCCCTCTTCCCGATGCACTTCTGGCTGCCGCCCGCTCATGCCAACGCCCCGGCACCGGTCAGTGCCGCCTTATCCGCCCTGGTGGTGAAGGCGGCCTTCTATCTGGCCTTGCGCCTCTGGCTCGACGTCTTCGCGCCGGTGCTGAACGAAGCCGCTGCGAACCTGCTCGGCATTCTCGGCGCCGCAGCTGTTGTATGGGGGTCTTGGCGGGCGCTGCGCGCCGATCGGCTCAAGCTCCTTGCGGCCTATTCGACTGTCGCCCAGATGGGCTATCTCTTCATCGCCTTCCCTCTGCTGGCCGCGACACCGCCCGGTCTGGCCCGCGACAATCTCCTGGCCGCCGTCGTCTTGCTTGCCCTCACCCACGGTTTTGCCAAGGCCAGTTTCTTCCTCGCCGCCGGGATGGTGCAGAAGACCGCGGGTCACGACCGGATCGACGAGCTCGGCGGCGCCGCGCAGGCGCTGCCGGCAGCCACCTTTGCGATCGGCTTGGCCGGTGTCGCCCTCATCGGTCTGCCGCCGAGCGGGACCTTTCTGGCCAAGTGGATGATGCTCGAGCAGGCGATGATCCTGGGGCTCTGGTGGTGGCTGTTCGTGATGATGGTCGGCACGCTGCTCGCGGCCGCCTATGTCTTTCGGGTCCTCAGCCGTGCCTTCAATCGCGAGCCCACGCCCTATCGTTTCGTCAACGACGCGCGCACCGAGCTCCCGGCGCTCTTGCTCGGGCTGATCGCCACCTTCGGGCTCGGGATCGCCGCACAGCCACTGTGGGCCTTGCTTGAGCAGGGGGCATTCGGATGAGCTTCGACGCCTGGCTGCCGGCCGCGATCGTCCTGAGCTCGATGATACCGGGCATGCTGATCTTCCTCTTGAGGGAAGAGAGCTATCGCCTGCGCACCGTTCTGAACATGACCGGCGCGCTGGCCAAACTCGGCCTGGTGATCTGGATGATCGGCGGCGTCTACGACGGACAGCGCTACGAGACGCGCTGGACGCTCGTACCCGGCCTTGACCTGGTGCTCAGCGCCGACGCCTTGTCGGTACTCTTCGTCGCCTTGTCCACGCTCCTGTGGTTGGTGACGACGATCTATGCGATCGGCTATCTCGAGCATTCGCCGAACCGAAGCCGATTCTTCGGCTTCTTCAGCATCTGCGTGTCGGCGACAGTCGGCATCGCCCTGTCCGGCAACCTCCTGACCTTCGTCATCTTCTACGAGATCTTGACCTTGGCGACCTATCCCTTGGTCGCCCATCGCGGCACGCCCGATGCCGCACACGGGGCCAAGGTCTATCTCGCCTACACCATGGGCGGCGGGGCCTTGCTCCTGGTCGGGGCGATCTGGCTGCAAGCGCTCGTCGGCCCGGTGGAGTTCACGCAGGGCGGTATCCTCGGCGTGTCGCCCGAGGAGATCCGCGGAGAGCTGATCCTGATCTTCTTCGTGCTGCTGGCCGGGCTCGGGGTGAAGGCGGCTTTGGTGCCGCTGCACGGTTGGTTGCCGCAGGCGATGGTCGCCCCCGCGCCGGTGAGCGCACTGCTGCACGCGGTTGCGGTCGTCAAGGCCGGGGCCTTCGGGATCGTACGCGTGGTCTACGATGTCTATGGCGTGGAGTTCGCCTATGCCAACGGTCTGCTCCTGGCGCTCGGCATCCTGGCCTCCGTCACCATCATCTACGGGTCGCTGATGGCCCTGACCCAAGACAGTCTGAAAAAGCGGCTGGCCTATTCGACCGTCAGTCAGGTGTCCTATATCGCGCTCGGCGCCTCGATCTTCGGGCCGATCGCGACCATCGGCGGCATGGTCCACCTGGTCCACCAAGGTCTCATGAAGATCACGCTCTTCTTCTGTGCCGGGAACTATGCGGAGACACTGGGTGTTCACAAGGTCAGCGAGATGGACGGTGTCGGGCGGCGCATGCCCTGGACCAGTCTCGCCTTCACGGTCGGTGCACTCGGCATGATCGGGGTTCCGCCGGTCGCGGGCTTTGTGAGCAAGTGGTATCTCGGGCTCGGCGCCGCGGATGCCGGCTCGAATTGGGTCCTCGCGGTCCTGGTCGTCAGCAGCCTGTTGAATGCCGCTTACTTCCTGCCCATCCTGCACCGCGCCTGGTTCAGGCCCGCCCCGAAGCAGTGGCCGCAGGAGCATCGCCATACCGGACGACTGGAGATCGCGGGTGCCTTGCTCTGGCCACCGGTGATCACGGCTGTGCTGGCGCTTAGCGCCGGACTCTTCGCGGCCGCGCCCTTCACACCGCTCGAGTGGGCGACGCTGATCGCCGAGCGGGAGTACGGCCGATGACCTGGCTCCTCCCGCTCGTCGCAGCTGTTCCGCTTCTGGCGGCAGCCTTCGCCATGCATCGGCAGTCGTGGTGGACCCCTGCAATCGCCGCCGTGCCAGCGCTCGTCGCGGCACTCGTGGTGCCGATCGGGGAGTCGCTCGACGTGTCCTGGCTCCTGCTCGGCGCGCGTTTCGGTCTCGACGAGATCGGACGGATCTTTCTGATCTTCACCTCGATCCTCTGGACCGCGGCCGGAATCCACGCCGTGGCGAGCATGCGCGGCACCCCGCACGTCGAGCGCTTCAACACCTTCTTCCTGCTGGCGATGGCCGGCAACCTCTGGCTGATCGTCGGGCAGGACCTGGTCAGTTTCTATGTCGGTTTCGCGCTCATGGGGCTCTCCTCCTACGGTCTGGTCATCCACGAGGGCGACCGCAGCGCCTTGAAGGCCGGCAAGGTCTATCTCGTCTTGACCCTGGGAGCAGAGCTTGCCCTGTTCGCGGCCTTGGTCATGATCGCCTCCACCACCGGATCGATCGTGCCGACACCGGAGGATCTGGTCGAGCTCGACGATCTCGCGATTAGTCTTCTGGTGCTCGGCCTTGCGGTGAAAGCCGGCCTGATCCCACTGCACGTCTGGCTTCCGCTCGCCCATCCGGCCGCACCCATACCGGCCAGTGCCGTGCTCAGCGGGGCCATGATCAAGGTCGCCCTGCTCGGCTGGCTGAGGTTCCTGCCCGTCGGCGAGATCGCCTTGCCCGGCTGGGGGCTGCTGTTCGTCTTTGCCGGCCTGGCGACGGCCTTGTACGCGGCGCCCATCGGCGTGGTGCAGTCCAACCCCAAGGTCCTGCTGGCCTACTCCAGTGTCGGCAAGATGGGACTGATGGCGCTCACCCTGGGACTCATGCTCATCGAACCCGCGATGGCTCCGGTCGGCGCCATCGGATTGGCGCTCTACGCCGGACATCATGCGCTGACCAAAGGCGGTCTCTTTCTCGGCGTCGGCCTTCGCAAATCCGCCGGTATACCCGCCGGAGCACAAGGGCTGGTCTTCGGCGGACTCGTGCTGCTGGCCCTGTCGATGGCCGCCGTGCCCCTTACCAGCGGTGCCGTGGCCAAATACGGGATCAAGCCGATCTTCGTCGATTCCGATTGGGCATGGCTGCAGGTCGCGGTCGCTCTGACCACCGTCGCTACCGCCTGGATGATGGTACGGTTCGTTTGGAGTTTGAAGCGCGTTCATATCGCGGGTCACGATGTGCTCATGGAGCGCGATCCCGGCGGAAACAACGCGCCTCGAGCGGAACGCGCTTCAACGAGATTTTTTAACCGAGGCCGAGTCGCGGGATGGTTTGGGTTCGGCGCGCGGCTCGAGACCTCCAGTGCGGATACGGATCGCTCCGGAGGCGGGTCGGAATCGCCCTCGATTCCGCGGGTCACGTGGGCGCTCTTGGGTTGGGTTCCGCTGATCGGCTTGGTGATCTTCTATCCCTTGGTTCTGGGATCACCCACGGCCTGGCTGACCGATGTCGGGCTGATCACCCTGGCCGGCCTGCTCGCCATCCCCGTTATCGTCCTCGCCTTGCGGCGGCCCGCGGCGCTGGCGCCCCTAGTCGACAGCATCACACCCGGCGATCTGCTCGGGCTGGTGCGCCCGCTTCTGATGAGTGCGCGGTGGACCCTGCGCTGGTCGATACGCGGCTATCGGAACGCCTATGCTCGCGTGGCCGCTCCGCTTCGGGAACGCCTGACCGTGCTCGCTCGGCGTCCAGCCTCCGATCTGGACCGCCGGCTCACCGCCTGGCCTCTTGCGGGCGGCCTCTGGCTGGGAATCATGACGTTGTTGATCATCCTGGCGCTGGTCGTGCCGACACAGAGACCGACCTTTCCCCGCGTCGATCAGGACGACGCGAGGCCGGTCACGGCACCGCCGACGCCCTCCCCGGCAGCGCCCGATGCGGTCACGATTGCGCCGACGCCTCTGCCCGACGTCACGGATCCCGACCCAAGCGTCGAGCCGGACGCCCCAGCGCTCGATGCGCCGAGTCGACCCATTGAACCGCAGGAACCGGACGTCGCACCTTCGGAATCGCCCGCGCTCGAGCCCCAAGCTACCGAGCCGGTCTGCGATCCCGACGAGCCCGATGTCTTCAGACATGCCGCGAGCGATCGCGAGGTCGTCTTGGACCGATGCGTCTCCGTGGACGGCACGCCGCAACGTCTCGATGCCCCGCCCCTATCGAACGCACTGGTGCTGCTGATCCAGACCCATCTCGAGGCGCTCGGCTTCGATCCCGGCCCGGCCGACGGTCTGATCGGCCCCCGCACCCGCGACGCGATCAGACGCTTTCAGACCGATCGCGGTATCACACCCACGGGCGCCATCACCTTCGACCTGCTCGATCGGCTCCGGGAGCCCGATTAAACCGCGACCAGCGCGGTTTAGCGTTGTGTTCCGAGCCTTCCGCCCGGATCCGCAATACCGCGAGGATCCGCAATTCCACGCGGGTCGGCGATCCTTCGTGGATCGGCAACGCCGCCTGGACCGAGACGCCCGGCATGGCTCACCGTCACTAGGCTCAGGAGCACCGGAAGCGCCAGGATGCCCAACATCCGTCCGGTTCCGAGATGGTTCGACATGACAGGCATCGGGATATCCTCTTGGGTCTTGGTAGAGTGCGGCAACCAAGGCGGCACCCTGATGCCGCGATTGCGAAATCGATAGCGCACCTGAGTCGTGGCCGTCTACACGATGCCCGACAGGTGTCTCCCACGCGCCTAGCCATTCTAAGCGGCTCCATGGCCGCTGCGTCGCCGGCGCCCCCCGACAGAGACCATCGACCGGCTACAGCAAGCCCTACGCACGCCGCGCCGCCTCGATCACCTCGATCACGCGCTCGGCAAGCGATACCGCCGCGGCATCACTCATGGTGCCCCCTTCAGGTTTCCATCACCCGAAAACCCCCGTTCAATGCCCGCCCAGCACCAGTGTCTGGATCGGCAGCAGCAGTGCCTGGATGCGCAGGAGCATCGCGTGCACCAGACCGACGGTGTCGATGGCGTGCAGGCCGAGCTTGCGCAGGCTGCCGGTGTCTGGATCCTGCAACGCCTCGTGGTTGCTGGTATAGGTGTTGGCGATGCAGTTGCCGCCTTGGGGCAGGTCGTCGAGCTGGCCGGAGTAGAGCGGTTCCATAAGGACGGTCAGTGTGCCGGGTTTGACGAACTGCTGGACATCCACCAGCGTGTCGGTCGGACGCACCTGTCCGCTGGCGATGACGTTCTGTACCTCGGTCACGACCATCGGGATGATCGTCCAGGGCTTGGCGATGCAGGTCACCTCGCCGATCATGCCCACCTTCAGCACCTGCGACTCGATCTGCCCGAAACCGGCCATCAGGCCGGTGACCCGGCGTTCCGGCACCAGGATGCCGGCGGGTCTGAGCATAGGGTTGACGATATCTCCCGGCTGGAGCGCGAACTGTTGCACGATCCCGTCGGTTCCGGCGACGACCAGGGTCTTTTTCAGGTCGACCTCGGCCTCGTGCAGCGCCGCTTCGGCGCTCGCTTTTTCGGCCGGGAGCTGAAACTGCATCTGCGAGACGATGGCCTCGCGGCTCGCCAGGGCCGCGTCGAGCGCGCCCTGCTGGGTATCGACCTGCACGCGGATACGTGCGACATCGCGCTCCGCGACCGAACCGGGACTGCGGCGCTGCACTTCCTCCCTGGCCGCGAGCTCGTCGACGGCTTGCCGGAGCGCGCCGCGCGCCTGAACGATGCGACCGTCCGCTTCCGCAAGCTGGGACTTCGCCACGACCATGGTGGCATCGACCTCCTCGATACGCCGACGGGCCGATTCGACAGCCGCCTCCTGCTCGGTGCTGTCCAGGCGGAACAAGGGCTGCCCCGCCTCCACGCGTTGATTGAGCCCGACGTAGGTTTCCGCAACCCGGCCGTTGATTTGCGGCAGGATGGTCACGGTCCGAAACACCGAGGTGGCGGCCTTGGTGGAGGGGTGGAAATAGAAGATGGTCGTGATCAGGCTCACGGTGAGGATCACGCACAGGGTGATGCCCCAGCGCAGCTCGTACCACACCGAGAACAGCGTGATCTCGCGTCCGAGCCGCTTGCCTTGAACGAAGCGGCGGTACAGGAAGTCCGGCAGAATCGTCAGCGAGGAGCAGAGCAAGAGTTCGAACATTGCTCATATCTCCCGTTGCGCGGGCGGCCGTGGCCCTTCTTGATAGGCCGTCGGCTCGGACGCCGGAGCGGGCGGCGAGACGGCTTGTGCAAGCGGTGCCGATGTCTCGGGGCCGGAGTTCGCGGCGATGCGATCGAGCGAACGGGCAATCGACGACAACGGCGTCCCGAAGTCCGGCAAGGGCACGAGTGCAAGCAGCAGCCCGGCAACCCAGAAGGCGTGGTTGTGGGTGAAGAGCGCGAGGAGCCCAAGCACCGCGACGATCTGGAACTGCATCTTCTGGCCGCGATGAGCCAGTTGCTCGGGCAACGAATGCAGTTTGAGATAGAAGACGCCGACGCCGATTACGGCGAGCAGCACGAAGACGGCCATCGCCACGAACAACGCATCGGTTTCCCCCGGCGCGGTGACGAAAGGCGGCAAGTGGTGGATTGCGGCCGGGTGTAGCAGGTCCGCCATACGAGAATGTCCTGGGTACATGTTAAAGGGGTTATTG
>NZ_JAABRP010000142.1 GCF_011390875.1 Thiocapsa sp. | reverse complement strand
CGGAGAGACGCGCGCGACGGCCGTCTGAAATTCACTCATGACGCTCCCCGGCCGCGGTGGCAAGGCCCGCCGGGAGCGCGAAGGGCGTAGTGAAGCCCAGCGGCGGCATGAACAGCAAGCAGCCGCCGTAGCGATCGATGAGGACCTGCGTATGGATCGGGTCGAAGACCATTCGATCAATCGACGTACACCACCGCGTAACGTCCGCCGTAGGGCTGATAGTAGGTCCCTCCGCAGGAGTGCAGGGACGTGCCCTCGATGA
>NZ_JAABRP010000141.1 GCF_011390875.1 Thiocapsa sp. | reverse complement strand
TTGTCGCGGGTCTGAGAGGCCGGCAGCACATAGAGGTTATCGCAACGCTTGTCGCGAATCAGGGCCTGATTGAGGTTGGCCTCCTGATTGATGACATTGACGAAGTCGTAAACGACGCGGCGCTCGCAACCCATGATGAGGTCCAGGTTGCGCAAGCCGACATCGAAATCGATGACAACCGTGCGATGACCGCGTTGTGCCAGTCCCATAGCCAACGCGGCGGACGTCGTCGTTTTGCCGACCCCGCCCTTGCCCGAGGTGATCACAATAATTCTCGCCAAAGTAGCCGCCTCCAAAATGGGATGGTCCGTCGCCCAACCCTGCGTCGGGTCAAAGTTTTTCGATTCTCAGAATCTTCTGGTCCAGATAGATCTGGACGGGAACCCCGCGCAAATCGCTCGGGATGTTCTCGCTCACCCGGTAATGCCCCGCGACGGACACCAGCTCCGCCTGTAGGTCTTGGCAGAAGATCCGCGCATCCGTGTTGCCCTTCATGCCGGCCAGTGCCCGACCACGCAACGGACCGTAGACATGGATGTTGCCGTCGGCCATCAGCTCCGCACCCGAGCTCACCGCGGCGATGATGGACAGATCCCCGCCGGCGGCGTAGACGCGTTGCCCCGAGCGCACCGGGCGCGTGACCAAGGTGAAGGCCGCTCCGGCTCCCGCACGGGGCGCTGCCGCGGGCTCGTCCCGCTGCACCGACGGCGCAGCCGCGGCGGTGGCGCTCGGCGCGGGCTCCTCGGGGGCGGCGCTGCGCTCGGTGCGGGTCGCACGCGTCTCGTGCTCGCCGAGGATCGCCAGCTCCATCGCCTCCGCGGCCTCGTTCTGCGCCTTGTTGCCGCCGCGCACGCCGAAGGGAATCATGCCGTAGCCGCGCAGCAGGCCGACCAAGAGCGGAAACTCGACCTCGCCGCCACCTTCGGGAAAGGCACTCAGATCGATCACGACGGGCGTATTGCGAAAAAACTCCGGCGCCTGCTCGACCCGGGCACCCAGCTCGGCGGCGACCGCCTCGATGTCGGCCTCGAGCAGACGAATGATCGGCAAGGTGAAACCGGCCGCCTTGAGCTCGAAGACGGCGGGGCGATCCCCGACAGACGTGCGTTGATACCCTGCCATGTTGCTGCTTTCGGGGCAAACGCCCGTCGATCTCCGCTGGAATGAATGAAAAACGCGACGTGCCCTGCTACATCGATCAGCCGGGCGGCCACTGCATGGGGCGCCCGCCCAGGATATGCAGGTGCAGGTGGTACACCGTCTGCCCGGCCGCCGCGTTGCAGTTGATCAAGGTCCGGTAGCCGCTGGAGGCGATCCCCTCCTGCTCGGCGATCTTCGCCGCGGCCAGGAACAGCTTGCCGATCAGCTCGGCATCCTCGGGCTGCACCTCGTTGAGGGTCGGAATCGGCTTGCGCGGGATCACCAGGATATGTGTCGGCGCTTGCGGATGGAGGTCTCGAAAGGCGACCAGGTCATCGTCTTCGTAGACGATGTCGGCCGAGACTTCGCCGGCGGCGATCTTGCCGAAAATGGTATCAGACATCGTTGCGCTCCGCTCCGTTAAGAGACCAGTGGTGTCAGAGTCGGCGCCGACCGTTGAAGGCGAGCGCCAGCGTTCCGCCGTCCAGATACTCGAGCTCGCCACCCAGCGGGACACCGTGGGCGATACGGGTCGCGCTCACCCCGTGCCGATCGGCAGACTCGGCGATGAAGTGCGCCGTCGCGCTCCCTTCGACGGTCGGGCTGATGGCGAGGATCACCTCGCGCACCTCCCCGCCCTGCAGACGTTCATCGAGCAGATCCAGTCCCAGCTCCTGCGGTCCGATCCCGTCGAGCGGCGAGAGCCGCCCCCCGAGCACGAAATAGAGCCCGCGAAAGTCCGTCGCCTGCTCGATCGCCAGGATCTCGGAGGGTTGCTCGACCACACACAAGAGCCCGCCGTCGCGATGCGGGTTGGTGCAGAGCGCGCACAGCTCCTGCTCGGTCAGGGTCCGGCAGCGGCGACAGCGCCGGATTCGGGTCATGGCATCGGCCATGATCCGCGCCAAACGCACCCCGCCCTCGCGATCGCGCTCAAGCAGATGGAAGGCGATACGCTGCGCCGACTTGGGCCCGACGCCGGGCAGGCACCGCAAGGCATCGATCAGTTGACCGAGAAGCGGGCGCTCGGACACGGCAATGGGCCGCGCCTAAAAGGGCAGCTTCATCCCGGGCGGCAAGGGCAACCCGGCAGTCAGCTCGGCCATGTTCTCCTTCGCCTTCTCGGCCACGCGCTGGCTTGCACCGTTCACGGCGGCGGTGATGAGATCTTCGAGCATCTCCTTGTCGTCGCCCATCACACCGGGGTCGATCTCCACCCGACTGACCTGATAGCGCCCGTTCATGGTCACCTTGACCATGCCGCCGCCGGACTCGCCGACGACCTCTTCCAGCGCGAGCCGCTCTTGGGCCAGCTTCATGTCTTCCTGCATCTTCTGCGCTTGCTTGAGCAGGTTGCCGATTCCACCTTTCATCATGCGTTGTCGCGGGAAACCTCGGCCGCAGGGCCGAGGCGGGATAGCGCACGGCGCCGAGCGCCGTCCTTCTCCCGCATCCTCTCTTCTCGGTTGGCTATCTTTTTGGAAGAATCCGTCGCAGTGCGACCCCAGTCCATCCGAACCTCCGAACGGAGATTCGGCGCAACAGAAACACCCGGCGAGCCGGCCCTCAATCGGCCGGCTCGATACTCCCGGCGATCCAGCTCGCATCAAGCTCGTCCTGCATCGCACGCGCGACCGGGTCCTCATCCATCGCGGCGACCGCAGCCTGGCGGCGCTCGCCGGTCTCGCGCTCGCGCCGCCGGGCGAGGGTCTCGCGCTGCGGTCTTGCGACCTGGATATCGAGCTTTACCGCCGTCCCCATGGTCTTTTCCAAGGCTGCGTGCAGGCGCGATTCCGCGCCCGGCGAACGCAGATGCTCCGCGGCCGGGTCCAAGCCGAGCGAGAGTCGCCCGTCCTCCCAGCCTTTCAGATCGCAATGATGGGCGATCTGGCTCGCGATCCCGCCCAACTCCAAACGGTCGACGAGCTGGAGCCATTCCGCGTGCGAGGTCAGCATCACCGCACCCGCGGCACCCGAGGTCTCGGTCGGCGCTTGCACGGCGGATCTCCCATGCTGTGCCGGCGCAGGCTCGGCGACGCGCGGCTCGGCAACAGGCCTGAGCATCGACACTGGCGAGGACAGTGGCGAGGACAGTGGCGAGGACACCGGCGAGCCGGACGCGCCGGCGGCGGGCTCGGCCGAGCGCGTCGCACCGCCGGTCGCGGTCTCGCGCAGGGGCGAGGGACCTGCCGACGCTCGCGTCGGCGCGTCGCCGGTAGAGGCCGGTCGAAACGCCAAGGCGCGCAGCAGGACCATCTCGAAACCGGCACGCGGATCGGGGGCAAGCGGCAGATCACCTTGCCCGGTCAACGCCACCTGATAATAAAGCTGGAGATCCTCGGCCGGGAGCCGGCCTGCAAGCGCCTTCAGCCGCGTAGCATCCGGATCATCCGGGGCCAGCGTCTCGGGCACCTGCTGAAGCAGTGCCAAGCGGTGCAGCAGCGCAATCAGCTCGCGCAGCAGCTCTTCGAAATCCGGCGTCAGAGAGGCCACGCGCTCGACCTCGGTCAGGACCCGCGCGCCGTCGCCGGCAGCCAACGCATCCAAAAGGTCCAGCGTCAGATCCCCCGGCAGGGTCCCGAGCATGGTGCGCACGCCCGACTCCTCGACTCGACCGCCGCCGAAGGCGATCGCCTGATCGAGCAGACTCAAGCCGTCGCGCATACTGCCGTCGGCACCACGCGCCAGCAGAGGCAGCGCGGATGCCTGAAACTCAAGCCCCTCGGCTTCCAGGACATGCTGGAGCCGGGCGCGAATCTCCTCGGGCAAGAGGCGGCGCAGATTCAACTGCAGACAGCGCGAGAGCACCGTGACCGGGACCTTCTGCGGATCGGTCGTCGCGAGCAGGAACTTCACATGCGGCGGCGGCTCCTCCAAGGTCTTCAACAAGGCGTTGAAGCTGTGGTTGGAGAACATGTGCACCTCGTCGATCAGATAGACCTTGTAGCGTGCACGTGCCGGGGCATAGGGGACATTGTCCAGAAGCTCGCGGGTTTGATCGACCTTGGTGCGCGAGGCGGCATCCACCTCGATCAGATCCACGAAACGCCCGCCGTCGATCTCTCGACAGGCCGAGCAGACCCCGCAGGGGTGCGAGCTCACACCCTCCTCGCAGTTCAGCGCCTTGGCGAGGATGCGGGCGAGCGTGGTCTTGCCGACACCTCGAGTGCCGGTAAAGAGATAGGCATGATGGAGCTGGTCGCGATCGAGCGCGTTGGAGAGCGCGCGGACCACATGCGATTGTCCGACCAGATCATCGAAGCTCTTGGGGCGCCATTTGCGGGCGAGCACCTGGTAGGACATGCGTAGTTCGAGTCGGAGGTGTTCCGTGTGGGGGCGGCTGAATGAGTGGCGAGTGGCTTGTAACGAATCCGTGACGACATCCACTCGCCCGACCCGATCGGGTGGGGCGGCGGCCGACGCCAGCCACACCCCGGCACACGCTTCAACCGCTGCGGCTGCTCCCTTCCGGGCCTGACCGGGTTCACGGTTTCGCGTTGCGAGGGGACCGGCGCAAGCCACCATGACATCCGAACCGCGGCCAAGCCCCGGATCGACGCGCAAGGTTAACAAAGCCCGAGATCGAAGACAAACGCCCGACGTCCGGAATCGACCCGACCGCCCATGCGTGGCAGACTTGGCGCGTCCGACCCGTGGCCGGGTCCGAGCAACCGACACGGCGGAGCCCGTCGGCTCGGGACCCGCGCAAACAGACCCGCCGAGGCATTTTCATTCCCATGCGTGCTATCGCCCCGCTCATCCTTCTCTTCGGGACGCTCCTCATCGGCGCCGACGGCGATCTCGCCGCCGAGACCGAGCTCCCCGCGACCGCAGCCTCCGAAACCGAGCCGGACGTCTGGAACCGAACCCTGGAGACCGCCACCGACTGGTGGCAACGCTCGCGCAATTTTGCCGACCGGGCGGTCGCCGATGCCAAAGGACTCTTCGCCGACGATCAGGATTTCGCCCGGGTTTGGGGCTCGGTCGTGCCCACGCTGGACTCGGCGTTGGTCCTGGAGGAGCGCCACGGCGAGCTGCCCGAGAAGACCTGGTTCGGGACCGACCAGCGCTCCAATCGCGAGGAGATCAACGCCCTGCTCGACACGGCGGTGGAGATCCTCTCGACCTCGCCGGTCCAAAACTACCGCGAGCGGATCCGGATCCTCCAAGCCGAGATCGAGAAGGCCCGTGCCGGGATCGCCGACGCCCGGCAGAAGCGGATCGCCGCCCCCGCGGAGTCGACCCTCAAGAAGACGGTCGCCGATTACGATCGACTGATTCGATCGCTCGAGGACGACATCGATCGTCTGAACGGCGAGCTGGCTGCGGTGAAGCGGGAGTTTGCAGACGAGCTGCGCGGAATGGGTCTCGACCTGGCCGACGATCAGCTCGAGCTGCTGCTCTCGACCGTCGTCGGCGACAATATGATCGACCTCGGCATCCTGTTCGACAACGTCAAGGCCGTCACCGGTCAGCTCGAGGTGCTGGTCGCCCAGAGCGGCGAGGATCTGCAGAGCGCGCGACGCTATTACGGCCTCTATGTCGTCCTGCTGCAGGCACTCAACCGCATGCACCTGCAGATCGAGGAGGCGATCGGGGAGCAGTATGTCCCGCAGATCGATGCCATCATCGCACGTGCCCAAGAACTCTCCGGCGAGACCCGACGGCTGCAGCGCGAGTCGCCGGGCCGCCAGGAGGTGCTCGCCGCCAACCTGGAGGCACAGCAGTTGACCGTGCAGGCCGCCGAGATCTATCGCCGCTATCTCGGGGAACAGGCGACACAGGTGAAGCAAGCCAGACGCGAACTCGAGAAGGATATCGCCGCGGCCTGGAACACCTACGAGACCGTCCGGGTCTCCGGCGAGCTGGTGAGCCTGGTGCGATCGAGCCAACAGCTGCTCGACGGTCTGATGAATCGCCAGGTCCCGACACTGCGCCCCTTCGAAAACCTGGAGATGCAGCGCGAATTCCAAAAACTGACCGAACAGTTGCGCAGTCGCAGCCCCGGTTGAGCCCGATCCATCACCTTATCGACGAGACCCCGAGACCATGAAGATCGCCCGCTTTCTCGACACCCACGGCACCGTCCACTACGGCACCCCGATCGACGCCGGACATGCCGTCCGACTCGGCGGGCACCTCTACGAGGGCCTGACCGAGACCACCGACGAGATCGCGGTGGCAAGCTGGTTGGCGCCGATCACACCCGTCAACGTCTACGGCATCGGCTTGAACTATCGCGCCCATGCCGAGGAGACCGGAGCCGCCATCCCGGCCAACCCGGTCGTCTTCATGAAGCCCACGACGGCGATCACGGATCCGGGCGCGCCCATCATCCTGCCGAACGCCTGCGAGCACGGACCCGAGGTCGACTACGAGGCCGAGCTGGCCGTGGTCATCGGCCGCACCGCGCGCGACGTTTCCGTCGCGTCCGCGCTCGATTACGTGCTGGGTTACACCTGCGCGAACGACATCTCCGCGCGGCGCTGGCAGAAGGAAGGCGGTGCGGGCCAATGGATTCGCGGCAAGAGCTTCGACGGATTCTGTCCCTTGGGTCCTGTCCTGGTCACCGCCGACGAGATCCCCGACCCGCAGGCACTCAACGTCACCTGCACGCTCAACGGCGAACGCGTCCAGACCGGCCACACCAGCGACATGATCTTCACCATCGCCGAGCTGATCGCCTTCCTCAGCCGCGACACCACACTCCTGCCCGGCACCCTGATCATCACGGGCACCCCGCCCGGCGTCGGCTTCGCACGCACGCCGCCGCTGTACCTGGCCGCGGGCGACCGGGTGGTGGTCGAGATCGAGCGGATCGGGGCGCTGGAGAACCCTGTTGAGCAGGCGCAAAGCCTAGCCTGAGGCGGAGAGGGTCGGTCGGTGATCGTCGGTTGTGCCGAGCCGCGCGAGGCACAACCCACCGTCGGCGCGTTGAATTCGATCCCGCGGGCCGTCGTCTGGCCGGCGGAAGAAGACGACTGCAAGTCGTCGATCCCGGGGACATCGTCACTTCGCGACGATCGCAGGCATCGCTTCACCACTCGCCACTCACCACTCAGCTCGAAGCGCGTCGTTCCGCCCTCGATCCAAACCGCCGAGCGGCAAATGACCGAAGACGATGTCGCCCTCGGTCCCGTCGTCGAGGGCGATCTTGCCGATGCCGTTGCGGCCGTCGCTCGCGCGGATGATGTCGGCCCAGCCGCTGCGCCCGTCGTCGCAATAGACGTCGAAGACGGCGTCGGCCGAGCCGGTGAAGGCGTTGTAGCCGCCACGGCAGTTGTGCTTGCCGTTCGAGACGCGGAAATCGGCCACGAAAGGCGAAGAGCGGTAATCGCCGACGTAGACCTCGCCGCCCATGATGACGGCGAAGGGACCCGAGGTCGAATAGCCCGGCGGCAGCCGACTGGGTTGGCCGCGGTCGATCTCGTCCAGCACTTCGCTCACGCAGGAGGAGTAGAGTTCCGGATCCAGGTGCGCGCAGAGGCGCCGGCCATAGTCGATCGGCGAAACGGTCGCGCTGATCCCGCCCAGGTGATTCGGCGGCACGAGTCCGCAGGCGCCGAGCAGAAGCGGCAACAGGGCGGCGAGATGGAAGCGGGTCATAAGCGTTCTCCGCGCAAAACGACCGGGAAACGTCGTGGGCCGGACGATCGGGACATAACGGCTGTCTGTTCCGGTCGAGACCGCCTCGAGGCGTATCCTTGCCCGGTGAGCAGGCGATCAGTTTAGGCCGAATCGCGCCGGCCGGGGAGCGATTTCAACCCGCCACCCGGATCCCGGGATAGGGTTCAAAAATAAGCGTGACAACTCGACGAGAGAATCCCGTTGCCGCGGTCGTCGAGGCGTAGCGCCCCCTACGGCGAGGCGGCGCAACGCTGGCCCGGCGCACGGGGGCGTGCAATGCGGCGAAAACCACAGGTGCGCTCGGTCTCTACCGAGTGCATGACACGCGTGCGCCCCACCCTGCACAGCGGTGCGCTTTCGGACTACAGTTGCCGTGACGGCGAGCCCCGGATGCGCCCGCCCCAGATCTCGATTCAACCCGACACGGAGCGACTCAGGGATGCACACCAGGTTATTCATGCACGGATCCAATCCAGGCGAGGGGCGGCCCACGCCGACTCGGGCCGCGCATCGGTCGAACGCGCGTCTCCTTGCCGCCGGTCTGGCGGCCCTGCTCCTCGCGGCCCTGTCGTGCGGCTGCGCCCAAGCGCCGCGCTTGCCCGGACAACTCGCCGAGCTCAGCTGTATCGGCGCCTGCCAAGGCGTCCGAGACAGGTGCAACGCCGATGCGCGCTACGACTATCGCCAATGCCAGGCGGGCTACAGCGAGGCGTTCGTCGACTATCGCTGGTGTCTGGCCTCGGCATTCGAGCGCTCCGAATGCGGTTATCCCTGGTGGTCCTGTGCAGAGAATCTCTACGGCTACTGCGCCAATCGCGCCGCCGAGTGCGAGCAAGCCTGCCGCGCCCGCACCACCCCCTAACCCCAAAAAAAGCAAACGTAGGATGGGTAGAGCGCAGCGAAACCCATCCTCCCCGCTCAAGCACCCAAACCCGACCTCCCCCGCTCAAACACCAAAAACCCAACCTCCCCCGCCCGAACCATTCGCCCCCCGTCAGGCCCCGCGGCGCCAAGCCGTCCCGCTCGGTCCATCCTCGAGACCGATACCCGCCTCGGTCAGCAGCTTGCGCAGCCGATCGGCCTCGCCCCAATCCTTCGCGGCGCGGGCGGCGATACGCGCCTGAACCAGACTCTCGATCTGAGCGTCCGACAAACCTCCGTCGTCCGCTCGTCCGCGCAGATACAGCTCCGGATCCTCCTGCAGGATGCCGAGAACACCGCCGAGCCGTCGCAGCACCGCCGCAGGGCCGGCAGCGGCGACGGGATCATCCGCGCGGATGCGGTTGACCTCGCGCACCAAATCGAACAGAACCGCAAGCGCCTCGGGCGTGTTGAAGTCATCGTCCATCGCGGCATGGAAGCGCTCGACGAAGGGTCCGGCAACGGATGCATCCACGGCGTCGGACGCGACATCCGCAACGCCGCGCAACGCCGTGTAGAGCCGGGTGAGTGCCGCGCGTGCCTGCTCGAGGTGCTCGTCGTCGTAGTTGAGCGGGCTGCGATACTGGCTGGTCAAGATGAAATAGCGCACCTCCTCGGGACGGAAGCGCTGCAGGATCTCGCGCACGGTGAAGAAGTTGCCGAGCGACTTGGACATCTTCTCTTCGTTCACGCGCACGAACCCGTTGTGCATCCAGACGTTCACGAAGGGCTCGCCGGTCGCGCCCTCGGACTGGGCGATCTCGTTCTCGTGATGCGGGAACTGCAGGTCCGCCCCGCCGCCGTGGATGTCGAAATGGTTTCCCAATGCGCAGGTGCTCATGGCCGAGCACTCGATATGCCAACCGGGCCGGCCCGGGCCCCAGGGCGAATCCCAGGCCGGCTCACCCGGTTTGGCGGACTTCCAAAGGGCGAAATCCAGCGGATCGCGCTTGGCCTCGTCGACCTCCACCCGAGCGCCGGCGCGCAGGTCCTGCGGGTCCTTGCCCGAGAGCTTGCCGTAACCCGCAAAGCGCGCGACGGCATAATAAACATCGCCGTTCTCGGCGACATAGGCGAGCCCCTTCTCGATCAGGGTGTCGACCATGGCGAGGATCTCGTCCATGTGCGCCGTGGCGCGCGGCTCGTCGGTCGGGGGCAGGATACCGAGCGCATCGGAATCCTCGTGCATCGCCCGGATGAAGCGTTCGGTCAGCGCCTGCATCGGCTCGCCCGCCTCGGCGGCACGGCGGATGATCTTGTCGTCGATGTCCGTGATGTTGCGGATATAGGTCACCTCATACCCGAGCGCGCGCAGATAGCGATAGACGACATCGAAGACCACCATGACGCGCGCATGGCCGAGATGGCAGTAGTCGTAGACGGTCATCCCGCAGACATACATGCGCACCTTGCCGGGCTCGATCGGCTGAAAGGGCTCTTTGCGGCGGGTGAGGCTATTATGGATCTGCAACATGAAATGCACTCGCGAGTGGGTTGGTCCGGGCCGCAACGGGCTCGGAACCGAGGTTCCGGCAAGCCCGGCATGGTAACAAAGCCGAGGATGCAGGCGTGAACCCGCCTTTCCCCGACTGCGCAAAGGCCGTACCATTATTAAACCGCGCCCAGCGAGGTATCCGATGTTTTTTGGATGGGATCGGCCGCGGCAAACGTGACGACCGATGGAGTCAGCGCGGTTTAAGATATTAAAAAATATATCATTGTTAAACCGCGCCCCCGCACAAGGGTCGTGTCTCGCATGCTCCGGTAATGGGCGTGGCAGACACAGCGTCGGTCGAACCCAATCCAAACACCAGTGCGCCGCCGGCGCGCCAGTAACAGCCAGCGGAGATCACCGATGATCAAGCTCACCACCAACCTCGGCGACATCCTCGTCGAGCTGGATGCCGAGAAGGCGCCCAAGACCTGTGCAAACTTCGAGCAGTATGTCCGCGACGGTCACTACGACGGGACGCTGTTTCACCGCGTCATCGACGGCTTCATGATCCAGGGCGGCGGCATGGCGCCGGATTTCACGCCCAAGCCGACTCGCGCTCCGGTCGAGAACGAGGCGAAGAACGGTCTGAAGAATCTGAACGGAACGCTCGCCATGGCCCGCACCATGGACCCGCACTCGGCGACGTCGCAGTTCTTCATCAATGTTGCGGACAACGGCTTTCTGGATTACCCGGGGCAGGACGGCTGGGGCTACTGTGTCTTCGGACGGGTCGTCGAGGGCGCGGACGTCGTCGATGCCATCCGCGGCGTGCAGACCGGCACGCGTCACGGGCATCAGGATGTCCCGATTCAGGATGTGGTCCTCGAGCAGGCCATCGTCGTCGAGTGACGCACCGAGCCGGGACCGGAGCGACGCCCGAACCTTGAACACCGCAGGCGTCAGCCTCTTCGTCTCCGACCTGCATCTGTCGCCGGACCGGCCGGCGACGGTGGATCTGTTCCTCGCCTTCCTCGCCGGGCGCGCCCGCGAGGCCGAGCAGCTCTATCTGCTCGGCGACATCTTCGACGCCTGGATCGGCGACGACGACGACGGCACGCCCAACGCCGAGGTCAAGGCGGCGCTTGCCGCGGTCACGGCCTCCGGGGTCCGCTGTCATTTGATGCACGGCAACCGCGACTTCCTGATCGGGCGAGCCTTCTGCCGCGAGACCGGTTGTCGGCTCCTGCGCGATCCGACCCTCGTCCGGTTCGCCGGCGAGCCTACGCTCCTCATGCACGGCGACCTGCTCTGCACGGACGACGTCGCCTATCAGCGGTTTCGCCGCCGCATCCGCAATCCGCTCATCCAGCGCCTCTTCCTCTGGCGATCGCTCGCGGCGCGTCGCAAGGTCGCCGCCGACTACCGCCGCAAGAGCGGAGCCGCGACCGCCGAGAAGACCCTGGACATCATGGACGTCAACCAAGAGACCGTCGCACGCTACCTGCGCCGCTACGGCGCCACGCGACTGATCCACGGACACACCCACCGTCCGGCCGATCATCGCGTGCAGATCGACGGCCGAGAGGCCGTACGCTCGGTGCTGGCCGAATGGCACCCGGACCGTGGCGAAATACTCATCCACGGACCCTCGGGCTGGCACCGAGAGGTCTGCGATGGTTTGATCAAGACTGACGGCGGAAGTGACAACAACGGTCGTCGCGAAGCGGCGACACCCCCGGGATAGACGACTTGCAGTCGTCCTCTTCAGCCGGCCCGACGGCCCGCGAGGTCACGGTCAACGCGACGCACTCGAGAACCGCGCTGAACGCGCTTTGGCACCGGTGCTGTGCCGTCAGTCTTGAGCGAACCGTCGCAGCATTTTTCGTTGTCGTTGTTGGTTGTGCCGAGACGCGCAAGGCACGACCCACGCCCGATACGTCCGGCAGGCACGCAAAGCTCGCCCGCTCAAAGGGGGTCGGTGACGGGATCACGCCCGATCGCGTCGGGCACGCGCGCGTCGGCGGTCGCGAAGGAATAGCCGCATTCCTGCGGCGTCAGCTGCTCGGCGGCCACCCGCGGATATTTCCGGCAGCTCGGCGGACGCATCGCGTAGACGGCGCAGCTGCTCAAACCCGCGTCGTCGAAGCGCAGAAACGGACAGGGATAGGGCAGCTTGCAGCAGGCGCCGCAGCGGTTGCACGCGCCCGACCGATCCGGGTCGACCGGCAGGAGCGACGTGAACAATCGCTTGGTTTTATTCAGCATCCGCACCGTCTCCCGAAGACGTCATCGATCCGCCGGCCGCATCTGATCCGGTCTGAGGCGCGGCGTGAAATAGCGGTCTGCATCGTCCAGGTCGACCGCCTCCCCAGCCGCATCGACCAGCGGCTGCTCGTAGTCCTTCCAGCCCCGCAGACCCGTCTGCAGCGAGCACACGTCTTGGTACCCGAGCAGGCTCATCGCGTGGGCGGCCATGATACTGCGGTATCCGGAGCGACAGACCACCACGACCTCCCGATCGCGTGCGCGCACCAGCTCCGGTACGGTCTCCTCGTAGTCCCATTCGCAGGCGGACTCGAGGATACCGCGCGGGACGTTGAGCGCCCCATCGATATGCATCGCCGCGAATTCATCCGGCTCGCGGACATCGACCAGCAGCAGGTCCGGGTTTGCCTCGAGGCGCTCCTCCAGATCCCAGGGCATGATCTCCTTGACGTCGCTCAGACAGTCTTTGATGAGCTCTAGAAACTTCTTCATCGCTTTAAACCGCGTCCCGAGCGAGATGCTCGTTGTCGAGTGAGTTCAACGTTTGGCACATCCACGGCCCTTAGCGGAGACGCGGTTTAACCGCGTCCGGAGTGGCGTGCATTCAATTCGGATTGAGGCTGACTGGGACTCATCCGAGATCGCGGCTCGCTCTGCGCTCGCACAGACCGCGCTCCACCGCGATCACGGCCGCCTCCACGCGCGAATGCACGTCGAGCTTACGCAGGATCGCCTTGACGTGGAGCTTGACCGTTCCGTCCGAAATATTCAGACGTCGGGCGATCGCCTTGTTGCTCTGACCCTCGGCGAGATGGCAGAGGATCTCATGCTCGCGCGGCGTCAGGTCGGCGATCCGACCCTCGGCCGCCATGCCCGCCGCCTCGCCCTGGACGGCCTTGGCCAAGACGATGGCCAGCTCGGGCGCCACCACCGTGCGGCCCTGGACGATCTCGCTCAGCGCCGCGATCAAGGCATCCGGCTCCATATCCTTGAGCAAATAACCCTGCGCACCGCCCTGCAGCGACTCGATCACGTCGCGCTCCTCGGCGCTCGTCGTGAGCATCGCGATCGGCATGGCCGGATGGGCCGCGCGCAACCGACGGAGCATCTCCAAGCCATCGAGCTGCGGCATGCGCATGTCCAGCAAGACCACGTCGGGCAGGGTCTCGGCGACACGCTTCAGGCCCATCGCGGTATCGCCCACCGCCGCGACCACCTGGATGCCGCGGCG
>NZ_JAABRP010000140.1 GCF_011390875.1 Thiocapsa sp. | reverse complement strand
CCGCATGAACCAGTGGCTGCTCGGCAGCGGCCTGCCGATTGACGCGGTCAATCGGGTGCGCAAGTCGGTCTCTCGGATCAAGGGCGGGGGTCTGCTCAGCGCGCTCGGCGAACGGCCGAGCCGAGCGCTGGCGATCTCGGACGTGCCCGGGAATGAACCGGGCGTGATCGGCTCCGGATTGCTGGTTGCCGAGGTCGGTCTGGTCGAAGGGGTTGCGGGTCTCGATCTGCCGAAGTGGCTCTCGGATTGTGTCGAGCGCGGGCTGGCGGAGCGGGGGGCGCTGCCGATGCTTGGTCCGCAGATCGAGCTGGTCGCGACCCTGGAAACCGCCAAGTCCGCCGCAGCAGACGCGGGGCGCCGAGCGGGTCTCGCGGTCCGGATCGACACGCAGCCGGTCGAGGGCGATGCCGCACTCGTGGGCCGACATCTGGCGCGTGCTTTGCTGGACGGCCCGCCCGGTCTCTCGATTACGGGCGGCGAGACGACGCTGTGTCTGCCGGATGCGCCTGGGCGTGGCGGTCGTAATCAACATCTTGCTCTGGCCGCGGCGATCGAGCTTGCCGGTCATGCCGATGCCGTCTTGTTGAGCGCGGGGACCGACGGGACCGATGGCCCGACCGACGACGCCGGGGCCTTGGTCGACGGCGCCACGCTGGAGCGAATCCGGGACGCCGGACTCGACGCTGACCGAGGGCTGCGTCGCGCCGATTCGGGCACGCTGCTCGAGGCGAGCGGCGACCTGATCCGCACCGGACCGACGGGGACCAACGTGATGGATCTGATTCTGGGGTGGCGCGGATGACGCATGTGCAGGGCAACCTCTTCGATGTCGCGGCCGCCTGTCTCGGCGAGCCGGACCCTGCCCGCAAGCAGGCCGCGACACGGGCGGCGGCCCAGCACTGGCGGGCCGGATGCCTCGATGCAGATGCCGCGGACGCGGCCCGGGTCCGGGATCTACCCGGGCGTCCGGAGCGGCCCGAGCTGGTTCCGCCGCGCGCGCTCAAGGCACGCAAGCTCAAAAGCCGCGAGGGCCGTGCGGCCATGATCCACGCGGTGGCGCACATCGAGTTCAACGCCATCAACCTCGCCTGGGACGCAGTGCAGCGCTATCGCGAGATGCCGACGGCTTTCTACGACGATTGGATCCAGGTCGCGGCCGAGGAGGCCGAGCATTTCGGCCTCATGCGCAACCGACTTCGGGATCTCGGCTACGACTACGGCGATTTCCCGGCCCATGACGGCCTCTGGGAAATGGCGCGCGTGACCGCCCACGACCCGCTCGTGCGCATGGCTTTGGTTCCGCGCGTCCTGGAGGCGCGCGGGCTGGACGTCACGCCCGGGATGATCGCGCGCTTCGAGGCTGCGGGCGACCCGGAAACGGCGGCCTGCCTGGGGGTCATTCTGCGCGATGAGGTCGGCCACGTGGCGGTCGGCTCGCGTTGGTTCAAGCGCCTGTGCGCGGAGCGCGGCCTCGATCCGGGCCCGCTCTATTTCGCTCTTCTGCGCGAGTACATGCGCGCCGAGATCCGCTGTCCGCTCAACCTCCCGGCCCGTCGCGAAGCCGGCTTCGACGAGGTCGAGCTCGATCGTCTCCAGGCACTGTGTCGGGCGGGGGAGGGGGGGCCGGTCGGCTGATTCGCGGGCTGAGGTTTGCGTGGCGATTGTGGTTGACTCTGGAGGAGCCTTCAGCCTTCAGCTGTTGGCCTTTATCCTTTCCCCCGATCTCGAGCGCTCCGGCGGGCCTTGCTCGGCAACGCCCCATGGTCTTGCGGGTACGTATTCGCCCGACGCGCCCCGACCCTATCCAATCGATGAACAAAAAAAGCTGGCGGCCGGCAGCTGGAAGCTGGAGGCTCTTGCCGTATCGATGGATCTCCGACGAGAGGAATTGGCATGGCACGAATCAAACTTGAGTTTCCGAATCCCGAGGGGCACACACTGGTGGGTTTGCTCGAGACGCCCCCGGATCGCGTGCCGACGGCCCGTTATGCCCTCTTCGCGCACTGCTTTACCTGCAGCAAGGATATCGCGGCGGCGACGCGCATCAGTCGCGCCTTGGCCGCGCGCGGGATCGCCGTGTTGCGGTTCGACTTCACCGGGCTCGGCAACAGCGACGGCGACTTCGCCAACACCAACTTCTCATCCAACGTTGCCGACCTGCTCGCCGCTGCGCGCAAGCTGGAGGAGGATTACGAGGCCCCGGCGCTCCTGATCGGACACAGCCTGGGCGGTGCAGCGGTCTTGGCCGCCGTGCACGCGCTCCCGTCCGTCGAGGCGGTGGTGACTATCGCCTCCCCGGCGACCGCATCGCATGTCCAACACCTCCTCAGCGGGGCGCGCGGCCAGTTGGAGGAAACGGGGGAGGCCGAGGTGCAGATCGGGCAGCGACGCTTCCGTATCCGCAAACAGTTACTCGACGACCTGGATCAATACGCCTCGGCGGACCACATCCGTCACCTCAACCGCGCCCTCCTGGTCTTCCATTCACCGCTCGACACCATCGTGTCGATCGGGGAGGCCGGCAAGATCTTCCAAGCGGCGCGGCATCCCAAGAGCTTCATCTCGCTCGACAAGGCGGACCATCTGCTCGCCAATCGCGAAGACGCCGAGTACGTCGCCGAGACCCTGGTCGCTTGGGCCAGCCGCTACCTGGGGCTCGGCAAGCACGGCTTTGAGCAGAGTATCGGGACTGCACCTCGCGTGGCCGAGAAAGAGGTCCTGGTCACCGAGCTCGATACTCGCTTCCAGCGCGGGCTCTACACCCATCGCCATCAATGGCTGGCCGACGAGCCTAAGTCGGTCGGTGGCTCGGATTTGGGGCCCACGCCCTACGATCTGCTGCTGATGTCGCTCGGCGCCTGCATCTCCATGACCGTGCGGACCTACGCCAGACACCAGGGGCTTGCGCTGGACGACGTCGAGGTACGCCTCAGCCAGGACCGGGTTCACGGGCGGGATTGCCGCGATTGTGATCAAGAGGAAGGCCGGGTCGAGGGTATCGAGGTACGTGTGAACATCCTCGGTGCACTCACGCCCGAGGAGCGCACCCGTCTGCTCGAGATCGCCGCGCGCAGCCCGGTCTATCGCACGCTGACTGCTTGCACGATCGTGCGAATCGGCTCCGAGGAGGAGCCGCCGGCTCCCTGAACCGACGCCTAAGCCGAGGCCCGAGGGCCGAATGATCGAGCGCCGTTGAAGTGGTGGCCGGGCCCGCGTAGCATCCCGCCCGCTCCCGTCACCCCTGTCCGCGGCTCGCAATCGTTGGACTCCGACTCAATGGCTTGAAGGCAAACCGGAACCTCGACATGAAACGGATCGAACAATTACTGGAGTTGGTGATCTTCAGCAGCCGTTGGCTGCTTGCCCCCTTCTATCTGGGCCTGGTCCTTGCCATCGCCCTGCTGCTGGTCAAGTTCGTCAAGGAGTTCATCCACTTCGTCCCGCTCGTCTTCACCGCCGAGGCCGGCGAGGTGATCATTGGGCTGCTTTCCCTGATCGACGTCGTGATGATCGCCAACCTGGTGCTCATCATCGTGCTGGCCGGCTACGAGAACTTCGTCTCGCGGATCGACACCGGGAATCACGAGGACCGTCCCAACTGGATGGGCCATGTGGGCTTCGCCGAGCTGAAGATGAAGCTCATCGGCTCCATCGTCGCCATCTCCGGCATCGAGCTGCTCAAGGCGTTCATGTACGTGGATCGCCTGACCAACGAAGAGCTGGCCTGGAAGGTCGGCATCCACATGACCTTTGTCGTCTCAGGACTTCTGTTCGCGATGATGGATCGGATCTCGGCGGATAAGGCGAGCAATCGCGGAGACGATCATTAGTCGACATGATCAGCCTCGATCACTCATCCGGTCGGATGCGGTGAGCCCGCGAACCGCATCGCGCTCCGGCGGGCTAGGTGCTCCGATGTGAACGCGTTCGGCGGGGAACGATGAGACGCCGATGGCAACGCGTAAAGCCTTTACCCGAGATGAAATCGTGCTCTGCATTTATGCGGCGCGATACGATATCGACGAGATCGGAGGCATCGAGACCATTTACGCGTTGCAGTCACGCAGTCGCTCTTCGATCAGCATGAAGATCCAAAACATCGCCGCGATGTGCGACGACGCAGGCATCAGTCGGAACCCGACTCAACGCAGGCTGACGGGACGCCCGGCCGGAGAGACCGGCAGGCGGACCAACTGGGCCGAATTGTCGCAATATGCCGGCGTTGATCGGCACAGCCATCTGCTCGAGTGTCAGGCCATTATCGCGAAGGCATTTTCCTGGCCGGGGGAATTGACCGATGGCTCGACATTTTTGGAGGGTGCAAAACGCCGCGTGACGGTCAATGCCTACGAACGTGATCCTGCCGCTCGCCGACTCTGCATCGAACACTATGGCTGCTCATGCGTCATCTGTCGGTTCGACTTCCTGGCGTCGTTCGGCCCTGTCGCGGAGGGTTTTATCCAAGTACACCATCTCACGCCCTTATCGGAGATCGGTGCCCGATATGCGGTGAATCCGATCACCGACCTTCGGCCTGTTTGCCCGAACTGCCATGCGGTGATCCATCTCGGAGGATGCACACGTTCAATAGACGAGGTCCGTGAGATGCTGCGGTCGCGAGCGTCGGGTTAAACCGCGTCCAGAGCGACATGCGTCATTCTCATTTTGCGTTTAGCTTCGGAGATGTCCTTGATCTCGGCGACACGCGGTTTAAAATTTAATACTTTAAACTGCGCCGGCTCGAAGGTCCGATGTGAGCCTTCCCGGACAGTTTGCTTCACCCCTCCGGAAGATACCGATACAGATTCCACGTGTGCAGCGGACGGGCGCAGGGCGCCTCCGCCGCTTCGCTCAGCGGCTGCCCCGCGCAATCGAAGAGCCTGCGATGGGTCTCGCTGCGAAAACCGGCGATAGCCGGCGGTGCGCCGAATCCGGAGACCAGCCAGAAGGGAGAATCGACGGATTTCGGATCCAGTCGCGGTGCGATCTGTCCGCGCAGATACTCGGAGGGTCGGGTGAGGCCGGGCCATTGGGTCGTGGTGTCCAGGCTCGGCGCGTAGAAGCGAAGCATCGCCGTTGTTTGGTATCGGTCGGCATAGACGGGCTCTTCGAGCGTGCCGACGATCTCGGCCAATTCCCGAAAACCATGGGTCTCGCGCAGGACGCGATTTTGGCTGTCTCCGAGCGGCAGTGCCGCGGTCGCCGCATGGAATGCGTAGAGACTCAGGAGCAGCAGATTGCCCAGCGCGGCGGCGAGGACCCAGGGACGCAGATTGCGCAGCAACAACGCAGCCAAAGGCGCCGCGGAGATGAGATAGACGGCGGGCCAATTGGGTTCCACCTCGCTGCCTGTCGCGACCAAGGCGAAAAATCCCAATGGAAAGAGGGTTGCAGCCCACAGCAGAGGCTTGGCGTGGCGGGCCAGTGTCCCGGCCATCTCATGGCTCGGTTGGTTGCGTCGCGCCCGGTTGATCAAAGGCGCAAGGAGCAGGGGAATCGCGATGAGTCCCCAAAACGCGAGCTGGGTGCCGAGATAACCCGAGAGGCTGCCTAGGCGTTCGCCGACCGATTGGGGGCCGACGTGCTCAATGGCGCCGGGGGCCCCGACCGGAAGCGCGCCGACCTCGGTCGAGAAGCCGTGGCCGAACTGAAAGCGCATCGTCAGCCACTCGTTCTGTTGATTCCAGAGGATGTTCGGCGCGAAGACCAGCAGCGCGACGAGTCCGCCGAGGTAAGGCCAGCGCGTGCGCAGCGCGCGCGGGTCGCTGAAGAGGATGGCCAAGAGCAGCACCGGCCCGATCAAGACCATGGTGTATTTCCCCAGCAGACCGAGACCGACCGCTGCACCGGCGCTGAGCCAGCGGCGGCGCTGGCCGGCAAGCGCGCGCTCGCTCTCGTGCAGGGCCAGCGCCCAGGCCAGGCCCAGCATCGTGTCGGGCGTGGTGATGACGCCGCCGGCGAATCCGGGAATGGTCGCGAAGACCAGGCCCAGCGCCAAGGCCAGATCGCGCGGCGCCGTGAGGCCGCAGTTGCGGAAAAAGCGTGCAAGGATGAGCAGCGTCAGTGCGCTTGCGATCAGGGACCCGGCGCGTGACGCGAGCGCCGACGCCGGGGCGAGCCAGGTACCGATGCCGAGCAGCGCCACACCCGGTGGATGATCGAAATAGCCCCAAGCGAGACTGCGGGCCCAGTCGAAGTAGTAGGCTTCGTCCTGCGTGACCGGCAGGATCGCAGCGACGCCCGCCCGCCAAGCTGTCATGGCTGCGATCAAGGTGAGCAATAGGCCCCAAGCCTGACGGGGTGTATCGATGCCTCGGAGCGTTTCCATGGTGTCGTGACTCGCTGCGTTGTTTGATTCGGCGGATCTGATCCGGGCTGCGATCGGTCGAGGTGGCCGGAACGCGATCGCGTTAGAATAAAAACCTTTCGGTGCCCGGGTCTGCCGTCTCGTCACCTGTCCGGCGTCCCCAGCCGCGGGCGGCAGTCTACTTCAAAGGCACGCCCCGCACGTCCTTCCCTCGACGAATCGAACCTCCGCTTATGGCCAACAGGATCTCGGATCAGCCGATGCCTCAACACCACTGCCGCCCCCCCGAGTTGGCCGTTATCATTCCGACTTATCAAGAAGCGGACATGGTGGACGAGGTCGTCCGGCGGGTCGACGCGGTGTTGCAGGGGATCGACTGGGAGTTGATCTTCGTCGACGACGACTCCCCCGACGGGACCTCGAACCGGGTCCGCGCGATTGCACGGCTGGATCCGCGTGTCAGGCTGGTGCAGCGTATCGGCCGACGCGGGCTCTCGTCGGCCTGCATCGAAGGCATGATGTCGACGGCCGCGCCCTTCTTGGCGGTGATGGACGGCGACCTCCAACACGACGAGAGCCTCTTGCCCAAGATGCTCGCGGTGATCAAGGCCGAGAATCTGGACATCGTGGTCGGCAGCCGCTACGTCTCCGGCGGTGGGATGGGTGACTGGAACGCCCGTCGCCAATCCATGAGCCGGTTCGCGACCCGGATCGGACAGTACCTGATCCATGCGGACCTGCAGGACCCGATGAGCGGATTCTTTCTGGTGCGTGCCTCGGTGGTGCAGGGTTGCGTGCGGCGACTCAGCGGGGTCGGCTTTAAGATCCTGCTCGACATCTTCGCCGAAGCCGAGCAACCCCTGCGCTTTCGCGAGCTGCCCTTTACCTTTCGCGCGCGCGAGGCCGGCAGCAGCAAGCTCGACAACGCGGTCCTCTGGGAATACCTGCTGATGCTGACCCAGAAGCTGATCGGCCCGGTCATCCCGGTGCGCTTCATCGCCTTCTCGGCCATCGGTGGGCTCGGTGTCTTCGTGCACATGGCCGTGCTCTGGCCCATGCTGACCCTGCTCGGCACCGGCGCCTTCCTCATCAGTCAGGCCGTCGCGACGCTGGTCGCCATGACCAGCAACTTCTTCCTGAACAACATCCTGACCTACCGCGATATGCGTCTGCGCGGCCGGCAGCTGATCTGGGGCTGGCTCTCCTTCGTCGCCGCCTGCAGCGTCGGCGCCCTGGCCAACGTCGGCATCGCCAACTATCTCTTCCAAGGCGGGCACTCCGGCTGGTTCCTCTCGGCGCTCGCCGGGATCTTGGTCGGTGCGGTTTGGAACTATGCGGTGACCGCGGTTTACACTTGGAAGCGACCGCGGGCGGCCTAGTTCTGCGGTTCGTTCTCTTGGTGCTGTTCGGGTGGTATGACGACGGGCGGAAATCGGCCTTGTTCGTCATGAACCTGCATGCCTCTATCCTCGCCGATCATGAAGGCGGGATCCAACCAGCCTCGGACGCGATCCCTGGAGATCCGAATTTTCTCGCCACCATGAAGGATTCATGCGCATCCTGATCGTCGAAGACGACCCGCTCCTCGGCGCGGGCCTGCTGACCGGACTCGCTCAGGACGGCTATCGGGCAGATTGGGTCCGCAGCGCCGACCCGGCCGAGCACGCGCTGCGGGCGGAGCACTTCGATGTCCTGCTGCTCGATCTGGGGCTGCCCGGACGCGATGGTCTCTCCCTGCTGCGTGCACTGCGCAGTAAGGGGATCGATCTGCCGATTCTGATTCTCACCGCGCGCGATGCAGTGGCGGATAAAGTGGCGGGTCTGGATGCGGGCGCGGACGACTATCTGGTCAAACCCTTCGATCTCGATGAGCTGAGCGCGCGGATCCGCGCGCTGACGCGCCGCCGCGACGGCCATGCGACCCCCCTTTTGCAAGCCGGGGAGCTGGCGCTGGACACCGTGCGACGCGAGGTCAGTCTCGGCGACCGACCGCTGTCCCTGTCGCCCAGGGAATACGTCCTGCTGGAGACGCTGATCGCCAATGCCGACCGGGTCGTGCCGCGCGTGCGGCTGGCGGCGACGGCCTATGGCTGGCGCGACGAGATCGAGAGCAACGCTTTGGAGGTGCACATCCACAATCTGCGCAACAAGCTCGGGAAAGACCGAATCCTCACCGTTCGAGGGGTCGGCTATCGGCTGGTCTCGGTCCCGCCGCCGTGAGCTCGCTGCGCCGTCGCCTGCTGCTGTCGCTCAGCGTCGTCTGGACCGTCATCTGGATCGCGGTGGCCTTGATTGCTTGGAATCGCTCGGAACACGAGGTTGGTGAATTGATGGATGCGCAGTTGGCGCAGACGGCGCATGTCCTGCATCAGATCACGCTGTCCGGCGATTTGCCCACCATCGCAGGCGCGCCCCAAACCCTGTCGCCCATCGGGCACCCCTATGAATCCATGATCAGTTTCCAGCTCTGGCGGGAGGACGTCCTCGTCGGCAGCTTCGGTGCGGCGCCGCTGGAACCGCTCGCACGGCAGCCGGGATTCTCGGATCAGACCATCGGAACGACCCGGTGGCGCGTCTTCGGACTCCCGACGGGACGCGCCGGCGAGGTGCTCTATGTGGCACAGAACGACGGGATCCGGGAGGAGCTTATCGAGTACCTGACCCTGCATGCGCTGCAACCCATCCTCTGGTCGTTGCCGCTGACCGTGCTGCTGATCTGGCTCGCGGTGACGGACGGACTGCGCCCGCTGAGCCGTCTTGCCCGCGCCATCGGGCAGCGTTCGGCGGACCAACTGGCGCCGCTTGACGCGCGCCGCGCACCGAGCGAAATCCGACCGCTGATCGAGGCGCTCAACGGCCTGATGCATCGGCTAAAGTCTGCCTTGGAGACAGAGCGGCATTTTGCCGCCGATGCCTCCCACGAGCTGCGTACCCCCTTCGCTATCATCCGCACTCACGCCCAGGTCGCCCGACGCAGCGCCGACCCCGGCGAACGCGCGGAGGCGCTCGATACACTCATTTGCGGGGTCGACCGGGCGACGCATCTCATCGCCCAGCTTCTCATCCTGTCCCGGCTGCAACCGCGGACAGACGGCAGCGGGCGCCCGACCTGCTCGCTCGTCGGGACGGCGGAACAGTTGGTGGCGGACCGACAGGGAGCGGCGAGTGCCAAGTCCATCGAGTTGGTCTGCACCACCCCGCACGGCGAGCCTGGTCTGGTCGAGATCGCGTCTGGGGTGCTGGCCATTCTGGTCGGCAACCTCCTGGATAACGCGATCAAATACAGCCCGACGGGTGGGCGCGTCGCCGTGACGGTCAGCGCGTGGCGCGATGGTGTCCTGCTGTGCGTGGAGGACGCCGGGCGCGGCATCCCGGCCGAGGACCGGACGCGGGTCTTCGATCGCTTCTATCGCCCCGCCGGCCAGACCGAGCCGGGTGCCGGGCTCGGTCTGGCCATCGTGCGGCGCATCTGCGAGCTTCATAACGCCGGGATCGAGCTGCTGGACGCGGAGGATGGTCCGGGCCTTCGCGTTGAGGTGCGTTTTCGCAAGGTGGTGTAGGGCGGAGAAGTCGGTCAAGAAACCGTTTCGTCCCCTCCCGGATTGCCGAATGGGGCCTTAAGGTTCGCTTAAGGCGTGACGGGTTACTGTCGGAGCGGAATTAGCTTCGCAGCCCCGAACCGCCGCGTCCAATCCGAGCGGGCCGGTTCTTCGGGCTTCCCGGGGCGTTCCGTCGGGTCAGCCGGCCCGATGAAGGCAAGACCCGCGCGGACGATCGCGCGACGCCATTCATCGAGAGGGTAGAGCGATGCCAGTGTCCGAACCGATGGGCGCCCTCGGCGCACCCCCAACACGAGATCCCGGTCAGATTTGGCGTGGCTGGACGGCCCTGTGCCTTCTCGGCATGTTATGTCTCTTCGCCGCCGGCCTAGCCCTGGCGGATGACAAACGTGACCGTCACGGGGACGACGATGACGAGCGCGGTTCCTCCCCATCGCCACTGCGCATCGACAGCGCTTCCTGGGACAGCCGCGAGCGACGCCTACGCGTCTCCGGGCACGGCACGCCCCGGGCAAAGGTGACCCTGGTCAATGGCTATGCCCCTGAGCAAGAGCTCGATGACGACGAAGCCGATGAACGCGATGGCGCCTGGTCGATCCGCGAAGAGCGGCCCAGGCCGGTGCCCTGCCGGGTGCGCGCGATCCAAAAGGACGGACAGACGGCCGAGCGCGCTGTGGACCGGGCGCCAACCGACTGCGCGCCCAAGTCGCCCGGCCCGCCTCCAGACGATGTCAACCAGCCCCCTACAGCCAGGGTCAACGGCCCCTATAGAGCCCTTCCGGACACGGCTATCCGCTTCAGCAGTGCCGGCTCGGCCGACCCCGATGGCGCCATCTCGACCTATGCCTGGAACTTCGGCGATGGCGCGACCAGCACCCAGGCCAATCCCACACACGCCTATACGATGGTCGGTGACTACAACGTTACCCTCACGGTGACAGACAATGTCGGCGCGACGTCCGCGCCCTCGACCACCACCGTGACCATCTCCGATTCACCCCGGGTCGGATGTACTTCCCCCATCTTGGATCACTGCGAAATCTCCGCCTATACCGGACCAGAGGTCTGCGTCGCCTGCCACCAGGACGAGGCGCGCGATATGCACGGCTCGGTACATTACCAGCAGGGCGGCGCCTTCGACTTCGTGACCAACATCCCGGGCTACTTTGCGGCGGCCGGCGAGCGACCCGCCAAGGCGGCCAATGAACTGGTCGCGACCGGCGTCAACACCTACTGCGGTGCGCACGAGAACTCGCCGCGCTTCACCTGCGCCGGCTGCCATGTGGGTAACGGGCGCTTTGCGATGGCCCAGTCGCTGTTCGAGGAGCTTGATCCGACGTCGACGGAGGCCCACGCGCAACTCGCCAACATCGACTGTCTGACCTGCCATCAGGAGGTCTACAAACGCTTCCCGGATTGGACCAGAGATGGCTTCAGCGATTTCAGCCTGCTCAATCTGACTGAGGACGCCAGTGGCGCTCTGGTTCGCTCCGACGGCAACAAGGTCGTGCGCACCGGGTTTGAAGGTATCCCGAATGTGAGTTCGGCGGGCGATTTCCTGTTCAAGCCGGCGGGCCTCGATACCCTGCCCACGTCGGTCCCGATGACGCCCATGCCGCTCACCACCCTGGCGGCGGCGCAGAACGTCCATGCCACCACTCGCCAGTCCTGTCTCAACTGTCACGCAGGGGCGGCCGGGGCCGATGGCGCCAAGCGCGGCGATCTGTCGAGGGAAAACATCAACCCGAGCGTCACTCACGACATGCACATGAGTCCGGACGGCGCCAACCTCACCTGTTCGGATTGTCACAATGCGATTGGAAACAAAGGCGAGGGCCACCGGATGCGCGGCCGCGGACTCGACCTGCGAGCCAATGACGTGGCCGAGCGTTTCAGTTGCGAGACCGGCGGCTGCCATGACAGCCAACCACATGGCGACTTCAGCAACACCCTAGGCTCCAGCAAGGACAAGCATGCCATGAAGGTCGCCTGCCAGACCTGCCACATCCCGAGCTATGCCAAGGCGGCGGTCGGCACCGAGGTCGCCCGTGACTGGCAGGATCCACACCCGTCCGACTCGGCTTGCAACGGTCGCGGCGGCTGGCTCCCCCGCGAGGACAAGGGTGGCCTGGGGACCGCGTCGCTTATTCCCAGCTATACCTGGTTCGACGGCACGTCCGAGGTGGTCTATCTGGAAGAATCGCTCACAGGCGTGCCCACGGTCCCGTTGGATGCCACGGTGGCCGCCAGTTTCGTCGGTAACTTCAGCGCCGAAGATGATGCCTATGCCCTGGGAATGCCCAATGGCGACGTGACGAGCGAGAATGCCAAGCTTTATCCCATGAAGAAGCACTGGGGCAAGCTGGCGCGCAAGGACGATACCAACAGCCTGGTCGGACACTCCACCTTCGAGTTCTTCCGTACCGGCAGCTTCTGTCGCGCGGTCGCGGTGGGGCTCGGCGAGAATCCGGACGATCCCTTTGTCTGCCCCACCGGCAAACCAGGCTCGACCGAGATGCCCCCTGGCGCCAGCACCGTCCCGGTCTTCACCTATCAAACCATCAACCACGGGGTCGAACCCGACTCCAACGCCTTGGGCGGTGACACTGCGGGTTGCGGTACCTGCCACGGAGAGCTCAGTGGCGGTCCAGCGCGGTTGGACATGCAGGGGCTCGGGTATGGCCTGCGGACCTTGCCGAGTGTCGTGATCGGAACGCGTGCGGCCGTGCTCAACGGCAACCTCAACACGATCTGTACCCAATGCCACGAGAACGAATCGGAAGATCGCGATTTCGCGGGCGTGCACAGCCGGCATGTCCAGAAAGAGGGCAAGGAGTGTTCCGCCTGTCACAACTTCTCGCGGCCGGAGCGGGGGTTGAGCCTGAGTCGCGGCGAGGACTGAGAGAGCCGCACTCCGGAGCCAGTCTTGGGACCGCCCGAACCGGGCGGCCCTTTTCGTTTTGAGTGGTGAGGACAGTTGCGCTCGAATAACAGAAAACAGCACACGGTGAGTTGAGTGCGAAGGGGCTTTAGGATCGGGGCGGTCATAAGTCACGGATCCAGTCCTTGATGACCAGACCAGGGTAGTCCTTGAAGTCGTTCTCGTTTTTGGTAACCAGGATGGCGCCGATGCCGAGCGCGTGAGCGGCGATCAGGCGGTCCATGGCATTGCGCCGGAGATCGGGAACGGCGGTGCGCAAAACGCCGAAAGCGTGAGCCGCGGCTTCGTCAAACGGCAGGTGCGGCACCCGCTGCACGAACAGATCCAGGATCATTTCGTTGTGCTTTCGGCTGTCGAGGCGCTTCTCGATAGCGGCTCGGATCTCCGCATACGTGATGATCGAGATGCCGACATCACCCCGATTCAGCGATTCGAAACGGGCGGCCTGATCGACCAGCGCGCGAGTCGCCCCGTAGGCATCTCGGCAGAAAGCCGCAAAGTCGGTTTCAAGCTCCGGTCGGGGCCAGAGTGTTCCTGTTGTACCCGACTCCGAAATCCCGCCTCGGCGCGGGATGCAACGACTTCAGCGGCCATGAGGTCCGCCATGAGAACTTTGAATGCCTTTTCCGAGAAGGAGCGCGTTTACCACTGTTATCGGTCGCATCAAGAGGCCCTGCGCGTGCAGCGAGCTGTCGCATAAGCGCTTGAAGAGTGGCGCGCCGCCGAGCAGGCCGCGCAGAGGATGGATCGTCTATCCGCGACACGCTTCGCATCGAACGACCCGCTTCGGCTCGCTTGGCCGGCGGGCACCCTATCGTGGAGCCTGATAACGAAATAAATCCGTTTGCGCCAGGCAAAGCCTGGGAAAG
>NZ_JAABRP010000139.1 GCF_011390875.1 Thiocapsa sp. | reverse complement strand
AGGGTCGATGGCGATCGCCCGACGGTAGTGATCGATCGCCATCTGGGTGTCCTGGAGCGAACGTCGTCCGTAGTGATCGAGTCCGCGCAGAAAGGCATCGTAAGCCTCGATACTCGCGAGGTGACTGCGGCCCAACCTCGCGCGGTCGCTCGGGGCGATCTCGACCTCGATCGCCGAGAGGATGCTGGCCGCGATCTCGTCCTGCAGCGCGAAAAGGTCATCGATCCGCCGGTCATAGCGTTCCGCCCAAAGATTGCTGCCACGCTCCGCGGAACGCTGAACACTGCCCTTGAGGACGTAGTCGGCGCCGAGCTCGCGAGCGATCGTACGCTCGTCTTCGGTGCCGCCCCGATAGGCAAAGGCGGAGTTGCGGGCGACCACCCAGAGACTCGAAAGCTTCGACAGATCGGTAATGAGGTCTTCGGTGATCCCGTCCGCGAAGTAATTCTGCTCCGGAACGGCGCCAAGATTGACGAAGGGAAGAACCGCGATTCCGGGGGTGTGCAGCGGCGCCGGAGCGGTTCCGCCGCCGTCGGACACCGTTGGTTCGCCACCTTTCGGGAGCAGCCAGACGGCGATCGAAACGAGTGCAACGAACGGAATCAGGATGCGGAAAGCGATCGACCACCTGGATTGCTCCGCACGCCCGGCCGGGGGATCCGCCAAGTCGAGCACCTCGTCATGGACATCGGCGATCAGGCGGTAGCCACTTTTGGAGAGGGTCTCGATGTAGCGCGGGTGACGGGCCTCATCGCCCAGTGCCTTGCGCAGCTTGATGATCGCACTGGTCACCGCATCGTAGGTCACGACCATCCCGGACCATGCCTGCGCCTCCAACTCCTCGCGCGAGACCGCGGCGCCCGGCCGCGAGGCGAGAAAACAGAGAACCTGCATGACCTTCGGCTCGAGCTTGACCCTCTTGGCCCCGCGACGAATCTCGTTTGAGCGTGCGCGGACCTCCCAGTCGCCGACGGCGAAGGGCGCATCAAACCGCGAGAAGGTTTCCGGGTCGCGGATCGTCGCCAAGGGTGTCGAGCCTCTATCGTCGCGGAGTCGAATCGCTTTAGTCTTCAGTTTAGACGTTGATCGGCGTATCTCCCGGCACTCCGCACCCCGCGAACGCTTACACCGTGCGCCCTTCCGGCAACGCCGGGAATTTCCGTTGATGCCGTTTAAACCGCGCCCCCGCAAACGGCCGTGGATGCACCAAACGTCGAGCCCACCCGAAACTGAGCATCTCGCTCTGGGCGCGGTTTAGAGGATTGAAAACAAAAGAATCAAGCAGGTTTGGTTTCAATTTGCGGCGGCATGAGTGGGGCATGACCCCCGCGTCTGCGAATCCAGTTGATTCCGCTTAGGACGCGCCGGTTGCTTGCGAGTCGGCGCTCGAGCGCGTACTTACCGGGGAAGTCGCTCAGGACCAAGCCCATGATTATGGTGAGGATCCCCTGACCGGGGAGCACCAGCATCAGGATGCCCGCCAGGATCAGGATCCAGCCGACCAGATTCTTGAGCAACCGCAGGCTCAGATAGGCGACCGGATGGAGGCTCTTCATCCGCGCCGAATGCCGCCTGGGGTCGACGAAATAATCCTCCGGGATCCGCGCCAAGAGGAACGGCAAGGCGATCAGGGATCCCACGAACATCAGGACCGAAAGTCCGGCCAGGGACAGCAGCAGGCCCTGATGGGCCTCGACCCAACTCATGTCGATCATCACCCTCGCCTCCCGGGCCCTCGGCGGGCTCTTGTTCGCGTGCGACACCCCGGCGCCGACCTGCAGCGCGCTCGGAAGGCAAAACGAGACCTGCGTCACAAACCGCACCGTGCGCCGTCCGGTCGGACCGCTCGTCGCCGTCTATGCTTGAGAGGCGACGCGGGGACACGCTTGGACGGTCGGAGACCAGGCTCGAGCCTCGTTGCGAAGACACCACACCAACGAGGAAAAATCAAATGAACATCCGCTTGAGAGGGACGGGCGCAACGGGCCTGGTTCTGGCGATCTGCATCTCATCGGCGGCCTTTGCGGGCGCTGCACGCGCCGAAACCGGCAGCGTCTTGGACGAATTGGAGGCCTACGCCGTTCGGATCATGCAGGAGCAGCAGGTCCTCGGCATGGCGTATGCGATCGTCAAGGACGACGAGGTGATCTACTCCAAGGGCTTCGGGGTCAAGGACGCGGCAACCGGCGCGCCGGTCGATGTCCACACGGTCTTCGAGATCGGCTCCACGTCCAAGGCGTTCACGACCACCCTGCTCGCGATGCTCGACGACGAGGATCGCATCGGCTGGAAGGATCCGGTGCTCGAGCATCTTCCCGAATTCGCCATGATGGATCCGTGGGTGACGCGCGAGTTTCAGATCGCGGACCTCGTCTCCCAGCGCAGCGGTATGACGCCCTATTCGCTCGACCTCATGGCCTTTCTGGGCTTCAATCGCGAAGACATCGTACGGGCCGTGCGGTTCGTCGAGCCCATCACCAGCTTTCGCTCGACCTTCGGCTACGTCAACAGCCTCTTCCTGGCGGCGGCCCAGATCGTCGAGGACAAAACCGGCCTGAGCTGGGAAGACAATCTGGATGTCTCCATCTTCGGCCCGCTGGGCATGACCGAGACCACGGCCAACCCGGAGGTCGTCGCGACCCTGACCAATATCGCCCGAGGGCACATCGGCACCGCCTCGGGAGATCCTTGGCCCATTCCGGACGATTGGACGTACGGGGATTGGATCGATACCTACGGGCCAGCCGGCGGAATCCGGTCCAACGTACTGGACATGACCAAATGGATCCGGATGCAGTTGGGTCGCGGTACCTTCGAGGGGAATCAGCTGATCAGCGCAGAAAACATCGCCGCGATGCACGACCCGAAGGTCTTCGCCGGAAATCAGGTCTTCGGCGAGGTTGCGTCCTACGCCTCGGCTTGGATCTACAACTCCTTCTCGCCCTACCCGGTCGTGTGGCATAACGGCGAAACCAGCGGGATGCACTCCATCGTCGCGCTGATTCCGAAGGCCAATATCGGGTTGGTTGTCCTGACCAATAAGGTTCCAAACAGCGTCCCGGAGCTGATGCTGGCCAAAGCCTATGCGCTTTACTTCCATCCCGAAAACGATCTGAGTGTCCTGCTCGACCGCAACGCCTCCGCAAGCAGCGACGCACCCATGACCGGCCCCGGTCTCTTTTTCCCGAGACCCGAGCGTACCGAGGCGACGGCGGCGATCAGTCCGCAGCTCAGCCTTCCGTTGGAGCGCTACACCGGAACCTACTCCAATCCGGCCTACGGACAGATCACGGTAAGCGTCGTCGAGAATGCACTGCATGCCGTCATGGGTCCGAAACAGCTCGATGTACCGCTGGTCTCCTTCAGCGGAAACACCTTCTCGGGCCTCATGCCGGACATGCCCGCCGAGTCCGACTCCGAGATCCTCGTGACCTTTGTCGTACCGACGGGAGGCAATGCACGCGAGATGGTCATCGACGTCTTTGCCGACGTGAACGGGGGGCGGTTCACCCGAGCGTCCGATGCTCCGCCGGCGCGGTTCGGGGAACGGAGACGTGAGTCGGCGTCTCGCTCTCGGTGATCCCAATCGAGGTGACCGGACAGGGCCGAATCGGTTATCGGCCTAAACCGCGTCCAGAGCGATATGCGTCATTTTCATTGTGCGTTTGGCTTCGGAGATATCCTTGATCCCAGTGAGACGCGGTTTAGAATTTAAGGTTTTTAGTATGTTAAACCGCGTCGGCTCCGACAGTCGTCGGAGCCGACGCGGCCAAGCCACTCCAACAAATTACGCATACCGTACCGGGCGCGGTTTAAGTCCGGGAAGCACATTCCGATAGTGGAGAGGCCGCGGATCAGCAGATCCGCGGCAACTGCTCGCCTGCGAGCCAATCGACGATCCGGCTTCCGCCGAAGCCGGTTTCCATCTGCACGAAGCGATGCGGGTCCTCGACGACCTCGCCGATGATGGCCGATTCCATCCCGAGCGGATGGGCTTGCATGGCATCGAGCAGACGCACGGCCTGATCGGGCGGGCAGATGGCGATCAGCTTACCCTCGTTGGCGACATAGAGCGGATCGAGCCCGAGCAGCTCGCAGGCGGCGGCTACCTCGGGGCGAACCGGAATGGCGTCTTCGCGTATCTGCATGCCGACGCCGGATTGATGGGCCAGCTCGTTAAGCGTCGTCGCCAAGCCGCCGCGGGTGGGGTCGCGCAGACAGTGGATGTCCGGAACAGCCGCGATCATGGCGGCGACCAGCTCATGCAGAGCGGCACTGTCGGAGCGGATCTCGGTCTCGAAGCCGAGGTTCTCGCGTTTGGAGAGGATGGCAACACCATGGTCGCCCATACTCCCGCTGACCAGGATCACATCCCCCGGCTCGGCGCGATCACCCGAGATCAGGATGCCCTCGGGCACCACGCCGATCCCGGTGGTGGTGATGAAGACCCCGTCGCCCTTGCCACGCTCCACCACCTTGGTGTCGCCCGTCACCACCGGCACGCCCGCGGCATTGGCGGCTTGCGCCATGCTCTCGACGATGCGGGCCAGATCGCCGAGCGGGAAGCCCTCCTCCAGGATGAAACCGGCGGCCAGGTAGAGCGGTCGAGCACCGGACATGGCGACATCGTTGATGGTGCCGTGCACGGAGAGCGAGCCGATGTCGCCGCCCGGGAAGAAGAGCGGGGAGATCACATGACCGTCGGTGCTCATCACCAAACGACCGGGCGGCGGGGTAAAGAGCGCTTGGTCATTGCCCAACGTCAGCAGCTCGTGGTCGAGATACCGCTGAAACAGCTCGCCGATGAGCTGCGCCATGGCGCGCCCTCCGGAGCCGTGACTCATGTCTACGGCGCCCTTCCTGAGATCGAGTCGCACGGGAAAGCGCCGATCGGATGTCATTCTGAGACCTCGTTTGAGACGACTGGGCCAGCCATGGAAAGCCTCCGGCCGCCAGCTATCAGCTTTCGGGGGCCGTAGTTTGTGGCGAGCCGTGCGAGGCACAACCGACCGCAGAGGATGTTGTGCTTCCTACCGTCAGCACAACTGACTACGTGCCGTCCTGCCTTCTGCTTTGGGACGATTCAGTCGTTGAATCCTCGCCGACACGCGGTCGAGCATCAAGGCTCGTGACTGATAGCTGGCACCTGACAGCGAATGACTATCCGCTAACCGCTGGAATCCGGAGGCTCTGTGCCGGCTCTCTGAACCGCCCGTAGCTCCAATAGGCCGCACAGGCACCCTCGGACGACACCATACAGGAACCCATGGGGTTGTCGGGCGTGCAGGGGTTGCCGAAGAGCTTGCACTCGGTCGGTGTTTTCACCCCGCGCAGGATGGCCGGGCACTCGCAGCCCTTGATCTCTTTGGCCGGGGCGATCTCGACCGGAAAGCGCTCTTCGGCATCCAGGTCCGCGTAGGCGTCGGCCAGCGCCAAGGCGCTGTTCGGCAGGAAGCCGAGCCCGCGCCACTCGAACTCGGGGCGGATCCGAAAGACCTCCTCGATCAGGGCCTGCGCCTTGCGGTTGCCCTCCTCGCTCACGGCACGGGTGTACTGGTTCTCGACCTCGCAACGCTCTTCGTTGAGCTGTCTGACGAGCATCAAGGCGGACTGCATCACATCCAGGGGCTCGAAACCGGCGATCACGACGGGCACGCCGAACTGCTCGGCCACGAAGCGATAGGGTCGACTGCCGATGAGCGTGCTCACATGGGAGGGGCCGAGGATACCGTCGAGCTGGACCCCGTCGGGTCCGGCGGTGCTCAGAATCGTCTGCAGCGCGGACGGCGTCAGCACATGGTTGCAGAAGACCGAGAAGTTGGTCAGCCCCTCGGCGCGCGCGGTCTTCACGGCGACAGCGGTCGGCGGCGTGGTGGTCTCGAAGCCGATGGCGAAGAAGACGACCTGCCGCTCGGGGTTCTCGCGCGCGATCCGCAGCACGTCTTGGGTGGAGTAGATCATTCGGATATCCGCGCCATCGGCCTTGGCCTTGAGCAGACTCTTGCGCTCGCTGGCCGGCACGCGCATCAGGTCGCCGTAGGTGCAGAGCGTGACATCGTGCTGCGTGGCGAGAGCGATCGCATGGTCGATCCGGGCCATCGGCAGCACGCAGACTGGACATCCGGGGCCGTGGATGAATCGCAGGTTCGGCGGCATCAGGTGCTGCACGCCGTAGCGGAAGATGGCGTGTGTGTGACCGCCGCAGAACTCCATCAAGCGATAGTCGCGTCCGGGATGCGCCTCGGCGGCAATCGTCTCGGCGAGCCGGCGGGCGAGGCCTTTGTCGCGGAACTCATCGATGTATTTCAACGTTGGCCCCCGGTTCCCTCGACGCTCGACGTCGGCCCGGGCTCCAGTTCCAGCTCTTCCTCGAGCAGCCCCATCTCCGCGATGATCTCAAGCGTTCGCTGCGCCTCCTCTTCGCTGATCTTGTTCAAGGCGTAGCCCACATGGACCAAGACATAATCGCCGACGGCGGCGTCCTCGATCAGGGCCAACGAGATCTCCTTGCAGACGGGCCCGAGCGCAACCTTCGCGGTATCGGCGGCGACATCGATGGAGGTGATGCGTGCGGGGATGGCAAGACACATGGACAAAACACCTCGTAGAATAAAACGCGTCCGGGGCGATCAATGAAGCGGTCAGATCGGGACGAACCTGGTCGCCAGCCGAAACCTTGACGAGACGCGTTTTATATCAATAAATTAATAATCTTAAAACGCGCCATCTACGAGGGCATCAGACTCGCCCCCACCCTGCGCCCGAGTGACGGCCTCGCATCACGCTCGGGGGCGCGTTTTAACAGGTGAGCGTGAAGGCCACGCAGGGATCGATTGCCGTGATCAGAAGCTCGGCCTGTCGACGCAACTGCGCCTCGGGGCTGGGCGGCAGACCCTCCAGCGCTCGGGCAACGACGCCGCGGGGGTGAAAGTTCCACTCGGTCGGCGCGAGGACTCGATAGTCGCGGACGCGGCCGTCCTCGACTCGAACCAGATGAGCCAGCAGACCACGCGCCGCGAAGACGCGCCCGAGCCCGATTCCGGTGCCGCTCGCGACCGTCGGCTGCGCGGCGGCGCTCCCAGCGGTGCCGCGGCTCAGCAGCCGCAAGCCGGTCGCGACCTCCGTGAGTTGAGCGGCAAGGCGCACTAGGAGGCCCGCTCCGTAGACCTCGATCAGCGGCAGGGGATAGACGCGCGTAAAGGGGCTGGTCTCGCGGGGCTGTCCCTGCCAGGTCGGACGGGCGACGAATTCGGCCCAATCCGGCGCCATCATCCGTGCGAGCAGGTCCTCGTCCGAGACCGTCGGCAGGGCGGCGATCGGGGTCTGTCCGAGCGATGCTTCTCCTGATTCCAGCAGGGAACGCAACAAGCGAGCCGCCACCGTCTCCGCCTTGCGACACCAGCGCTCGAAGCTCGCCGGGTCGCCGATCAGTTGCAACCAGTGCTCGGGTGCGATCCCGAATACCTTGCACGTCAGCAGATCGGTCAGATCCGCGAGCAGGACATCGAGACCGGGGGCTTGACCTGCCGCCGAGCTCGCGTCGAGGCCGAACAGATCGCCGGCGGGGTCGAGCCGCGCGAGGATGCGATTCGACAGTGCAAGGACCGCCGCCATGTCCTCACGACTCGGCGGCTCGTCCAAGATCGCGGGCCAATCGAGCAGGATTCGCCACAGGTGCTCGCGGATCGTCTCCGCTGCGATCGCTGCCTCACGTCGTCCGCGGATGATCGGGCTCGCAACCCCCCCGAAGGCCTGCTCGAATGCCGCCGCACAGGCGCCGGCCTGAGCGCGGGCACAGATCGAGAAGAGCAGCGGCAGGCGCGCCGTCGTCTCCTGCGGCGTGCGCCCGACGAAGGCCGACGCGGCAGCGACCGGGCGTGTCGAGGCGATCGTGCAGACGAGACCGCCCGAGGATGGCGTCAATTGGATGTCGAGACTTCCACCCGGATCGGACATGCGGCTGGCGGACCTCCGGATTGGCGATGCAAGACTTGCAGTGTAGCCGATCGGGCTTCAGGATAGCTTAAACCGCGTTCGAGGTCCGAGCGGGACATTGGCGTGAGATACGACGCCCGGTAGCCCGGATGACGTGGAGCTGACGCGGTTTAAGGATCTGAAAAGCGATTGGGTCGATACGTTCGGTGTTAACTTCGACTGCGGATTCGTCGAGTGCCGCTCACTCTGCACCATCGCAGCCCATGTCGTCCCCGGCGCAGTATCGCCGATCTTCCACACTCGTCACATCCCGGCAGGCCAACCCCACGTGCTTATGCCCGAACAACTCGCTGCCCTTCGCCGAGACATCGTCTTCAATGCCGAGCTCGGCGGACGCGACCTGACGCTTCACAGCACGTGGGGTCTCTTCTCGCCGCGCGAGATCGACGAGGGCACCCGTCTGCTGCTGGCGCATCTGCAGGTTCGACCGGCCGACGACTGCTTCGATCTCGGCTGTGGCTACGGGGCAATCGGCTTGGCGATGGCGACGCTCGCCCCGCAGGGTCGAACCCTGATGGTCGACAAGGACTTCGTGGCAGTGGATTACGCGACGCGCAACATCAGGCTCAATCGCTTGGAGAACGCACGCGCGCAGCTCAGCAACGGGTTCGATCAGGTCGACCCCGAGCTGCGGTTCGACCTGATCGCGAGCAACATCCCGGCGAAGGTGGGCAAGGAGCTACTCGCGCTCCTGCTGCATGACGCGTATGCTCGCCTGCGCCCGGGCGGGCGCCTCTATTTGGTGACCATCAACGGGCTGCGCCAGTATATGAAACGCAACCTGACCGAGGTCTTCGGCAACTACGACAAGCTCAAGCAAGGGTCCCATTACACGGTTGCGCTCGCCGAGCGGTCTCACTCGGGTCACGGGGAATGACCGGGCGCTCGAACTTGGTCGGCCGCGGACGCAAGGTCGGGGGCCGACTCTACGGCTCCTCGATCAGATCCAGCAAACGGGTCGCCTCCTGACCCACACCCGTGTCGGCACCGAGATCGCGGGCGCGCTCGAGCGCCGTGCGCGCCTCGGCTGCATCGCCGGCCTGCAGGCTCACGAAGCCAAGGGTCAGCCAGATCCGCTGGTGGTCGGCGCCCTTGGCCGCGCCGGCACGCAGTTGCGTCAGCGCCCCGTTGGTATCGCCGGTGTAATGCAGCGCCAGCCCGAGATCGTTGTGGGCTTCGACATCGTCCGGCCGAAGCTCGAGCAAACGACGATAGACGGGCACGGCCTCGGCATACCGACGCTCCACGAAGAGCGCGTCGGCCTGCTGCGCCAAGAGGTCGGGATTGGTCTCGGTGATGGCCTGCGGGATCGCGGTCGGGGCCGGACGCGGAGCATTTTGGGCCGGCAGCGCGTGGGGCGCGGCCGGCGCCGCGGCGACGACAGGGCGCGCGGCGTGGCGAATGTAGTAGTCGCGAGTGACCGCAAAGACCGTGAAACCATAGAAGAACAAGAACACGGCAAAAAGCAGCCACTGCAGCGGGGAGAGTCTGGGCATGGTGTCGAGAAGGTTGTCGGAGGAGAGGTTCGGCGATCCTAGGAACCGCGAAACGGCCTGTCAAACCGGGCCGAACGCTGCCGCTCGGGACCCATCGGGCCGGGCCGTCGGGTCCGCAGCCGTTAATCCTCGCGCGATTCAGCGACCTTGCCTATTCTTAAACCGATCGGGACAACCGACCTGCGCCAGGATTCAACGAGCGGAATCAACCATTAAAAAAAGGTCGCGACGACAGGGTGTGTAGCTGGCGTGGCGACCTAACTGGCTTGCTGCCCGGATGTGGCCCCGACTCAGGACCGGCAGTCGGGTCCATCGGTCTTGTCGGTACCACGTATGCGTGAAGGACGAGCGACACCGGCATCGTCGCGGTTGATAAGCGCGACCAAAAAGCCGGCGCAGAGAATCGCCGCGACCAGACCCGTGATCGTAAGTGCATCGAAGCTCATGCCTGCTCCCCTCTGTCCGTCGGATAACTGCTCCAAGGATCCGCAGAACCGAGGATCGAAGATGACTCGACCACGGACCTGCGGGTACGGGTCTATCTTGCGCGAAAGGCATCAATAGAGTATTTCAGTCAGCTCTAATGTTGTTACAAGTTGTTACAGTCGCCTGACCTCGGGCGAACGGGATCCCGCGGAAATGCCCGATTCAACGATCCAAATTCTGGTTGTCGACGACGACGCGGCCTTGCGCGCGCTGCTCGGCGACTATCTCGCCGGCGAGGGCTTCAACGTGGCGGGTGCGGAGGACGGCATCGCCATGGATGCCTGGCTGGCAGAGCACGAGACTGACCTGGTGATCCTCGACCTGATGCTCCCCGGCGAGGACGGGCTGACCCTGGCACGGCGACTGCGGGCGCGCGCCGATACCCCGATCATCATGCTGTCGGCCCGCGGCGACGACATCGATCGGATCGTCGGTTTGGAGGTCGGTGCCGACGACTACATGCCCAAACCATTCAATCCGCGGGAGCTTCTGGCGCGAATCCGTGCCGTGCTGCGCCGCCGAGCCCCGAGCGCGTCGGCAGAGCCCCGCGAGGACGAAGGGGTCATTCGCTTCGGACCCTATCGGCTTGACCTCGGCCAACGCGAGCTGCGACGCGGGGATGAGTCCGTCGTGCTCACCTCGGGGGAGCTCGAGCTGCTGCGGATCCTTGCCGAGCATCCGGACCGTGTCCTGGATCGCGACCTGCTGCTCGATCTGCTCAAGGGCTACGAGCGCTCGCCGTTCGATCGCAGCATCGACGTGCAGATCGCGCGATTGCGCGCCAAAATCGAGCCGGATACGAAGCGCCCGCGCTACATCCGCACCATCTGGGGCAAAGGGTATATGTTCACGCCGGCCGGGGACGCATGAAGCTGCTTGCACGCCTGATCCCGGCAAGTTTGTTCGGGCGCGCGCTGCTCACCTTGGTCTTCACGTTCGGATTGTTCGGCCTCATCACCTTCTGGGTGATCGTCTCCTATGCCTTGACGCCGGTCGCGCAGCGCTCCGCCTCGGACCTGGCGAGCATCATGGTCCTCTCGGCTCGGACCCTGCGTCAGCTCCCGGCGGAGATGCGTGACGACTATCGCTCCCGGCTGGCGCGGGAGTATCAGATCCGCCTCGCCGAGGAGCGGCCGCTCACGGACGTCAACCATTTCTTCTTCCCGTATCTCGGCCAGGTGAAACACGCCTTGGAAGAGCGACTCGGCGGCGAGGTGGAAATCGTCACAAGTGTCGCCAACAGCGACCGCTGGTTCTGGGTCGCGCTCGACTCGGGCAGTGAAAAAATCTGGGCCGGGTTTCCGCGCAGTCGGGTCGAGACCCGACCGATCCAGGGCCTATCCGTGATCGTCGGCGTCGCCGTTCTCATGATCGTCGGAAGTGCGGTGATTTTGGCAGGGCGCGTCACCCAGCCGCTGAACCGCCTCTCGAAGGCCGCCGAGCAGGTCGCGCTCGGCTACTCGCCCGCCGTCTTGTCCGAAAGCGGCCCCAAAGAGCTCGCGAACCTCGCGCGTCAGTTCAATGCCACGAGTCGACGCATCCGCGAGCTGATCGCCAATCGCACCCTGCTGCTCGCCGGGATCTCGCACGATCTGCGCACGCCGCTGACGCGCCTGCGCCTGGCGGTGGAGATGCTGCCCCGAGGAACCGCTCCCGCGCTGGTCGCTCGAATGGAGCGTGACATCGAGGAGATGAACGCGCTCATCACCCAGGCGATCGATTTCGGGAAAAGCCTCGAAACAGGACATCGCGAGGAGATCGATCTCGCCGCCTTGATCGACGACCTGGTTGCCGGTCGACCGCGGGTGATCTGGCAACGCAGTCGATCGTGCCGCTATCGAGTCGACGTCTTGGCATTGCGCCGCATCCTGAGCAATCTGATCGAAAACGCCCTGCGCTACAGTCAAGACCTGGTCGAGGTCCATCTCGACTGCAAGACAACGACGCCCGTGATCTTCGTGCTCGATCGCGGGCCGGGGATCCCGGAGGCGGAGCGCGAGGCCGTCTTTCGTCCCTACTACCGCCTGGAAACCTCGCGCAGCCGACTGACCGGCGGCACGGGCTTGGGTCTTGCCGTGGCTTACCAGCTCGCCTTGTCGAACCAGATGGAGCTTCGTCTGGGCACGCGTCGCGGCGGCGGCACCGTCGCGAGCGTTCGCTTGCCGCCGCTCGAACTCGAGCCCGCTCTTGCTCTGCGCAACGGCACGGCGGTTGACGTGCCGTCCGAGGGTGCCTAAATTCCGCCCTGACATTCATCAATCCGCTCGACCACCCGGAGCCCTTCGCGATGCTGCAACCTGGCGATCATGCGCCCGCCTTCACACTCCCCAACGCGGATATGGGACGGGTGAGTCTCGATCGACTCCTCGGGCAACGCAACCTGGTGATCTACTTTTACCCCAAGGACGACACACCGGGCTGCACGATGGAGGCGCTCGACTTCACCGACCTGCAAGCCGACTTCGACGCCGCCGAGACCGATGTCGTGGGCATCAGCCGCGACAACTGCACCAGTCACGGCGCCTTCCGCGACAAATACGGCTTGACCGTCCAACTGCTCGCCGATACCGAGGGCGAGGCGTGCGAGGCCTACGGTGTGTGGCGCGAGAAGGAGGCGCACGGCGAGAAGCGAATGGGGATCGTTCGTTCGACCTTCGTCGTCGACAAGGGCGGCGTCGTCCGACATGCACTCTACGACGTCAAGCCCAAGGGTCATGCCGCCCAGATCCTGGAACTGGTCCAGGCGCTCTGATCCGCGACCGGGGGCGGCCATCGCGATGCTCTCGCCCCCGACCGAGGAAAGTAGTCCGATCTCCTCGGTCGAGCCGGTCGCTGCGGCCGGTTCGGGTTCGGGCTCGCCCTCCCCGGCGCTCGACCCCGAGCCGCGCTCGGAAACCTCGCGAAGCGTGAAGCTGCGCGCCTACATCCTGATCTTCCTCCTCATCTTCGGCCTGACCCCGCTGGTGTTGGCCGTGCTGATCAACCTCCCCCTGGTGCTGGATCGCACCGCGATGTTCTACCAACGCGCCTATCTGCAGAATCTGCGCGCGGACTTTCGCGATCTCGACCAACACCTGGCCAGTCGACACGAGATGATCCGGCTGCTCTCGAAGCTGCCCGAGCCCGGCCTCATTCTGGGCGAGCAGGGCGATGCGAATCAGATCGATGTCGCACGCGCGCGCTACACCGCTTGGATCAATCAGATCGTCGCCGATCAACGCGACATCATTCAGATCCTCTTCGTCGGCGACGACGGTCAGGAGCGTTTTTGGCTGGCGCGCGATGCACGCACGCAGGAATGGCGACCGACCGCCTCGCCCCCGCAAGTCCCGAATCGCGAATTCCTGACCGCCGGGCTCGATCTGCAATCCGGCGCAGTGATGGTCAGCCGGATCCGCATCGACCCCTTGGCAGGGGTTGAAGACCCGCGCCAGCTCATGACTCTGAGCCTGGTCAGCCGAATCGGCGGGGAGAAGACGGACGACCCGCGGGGGGTGGTGGTGATGACCATCGATGTCGGCGGACTCGCCCAGTTCTATCGAGACACGCTCTGGGTGAATCACGACGGCAGCTATCTGCGTCCCGGTCAGCCGGCAAGCGGCCAGCCGGAGGCCTTCGACGCCTTCCCCGGCTTGGCCGAGATCTTTGCCGGCGGCACCCTCGCCGTGTGGAAGGGCCGTCAAGGCCGCCAGCTGCTCTGGGTGCCCATGTTCCTGACCGAGGACGGGGTGCCGCTTTGGGTGGGCCGAGCGGTGGATCCCTCGCCGATCGAGGAGTTTCGCGACGCACTGATCGTGCGCGTCCTGTCGATCATCTTCCTCTTGGTCT
>NZ_JAABRP010000138.1 GCF_011390875.1 Thiocapsa sp. | reverse complement strand
GACGCCGCCCGTTCGGCATTCACCCGCGCGGTGCTCGAAGGTATGCAGGAGGCCGAGACGTCCGCGCTCGGGGGCACCATGACCTGCTTCATCGTCAAGCAGCTCAAGGGCGCGGGCGTCCATGCCACGGGTGCGAAGTCGCACAATCTGTATCCGGGAGACAACGCGACCAAGCCGAACATCGCCGCCGCACTGGAGCGCGGCGCGCTGGCCCCCGAGGCCTGGGCCTTGGTGCGGACCAACATGCAGCGTGCCGGCGGCGGCCCGGCCGGCGAGACCGCGGTCACCGAGTCGGAGCGGGTGCCGAGCGACATCGGGACCTTGCCGACCCGCGCCTTCGCGGTGGGCGAGAAGGCGGTGCCGGCGAGCGCCATGGCCGAGATGGTGGCCGAGCTGGGTCGGCGTGATCCGCTGTTCGTGGTGACCAACGCCGACGGCAACGAGGCGTCGAACATGAAGGCGATCAACGACGCCTTGAAGATCCGCCACCCGACCGAGGACGGTCTCTACAATCAGTCCCCGATCGGTCAGGTCTACGAGCCGCTGAGCGAGGACGCCTGCGCGGGCTTCGCCGCCGGTCTGGCCCTGTTCGGCGGGCGCTCGCTCTGGCTGTCCTACGAGAGCTTCGCCATCAACGGCTGGCCGATCGTGCAAACCGTCGGCCAGGCGATGGCGGAGCTGCGGCGCAAGACCCCGGCGGTGGTGTCGATGTTCACCGCCGGCGCCTTGGAACAGGGCCGCAACGGCTGGACCCATCAGCGTCCCGAGATCGAGAACTACATCGGCGGTCAGATGCGCAACGGCAACGTCTATCTGCTTTATCCGGCGGACGCCAATCAGATGCAGGCCGCTTACGGCTGGGCGACCGAGCAGTTCAACAAGTGCATCAGCATCATCGCCTCCAAGTCGGCGCTGCCGGTCTATTCGACCCCGGCGCAGGCGCGCGAGGCGATCGAGCAGGGTGCCGTCCGTCTGGCCGATACCGGACAGGGTCCGGCCGGGACGGTGGTCTTCGCGGTGACCGGGGACATGGTGGCGCTGCCGGTCTTCGCCGCCAAGGAGACCTTGGAGACCGCGGGCTATCGGGTGCGGATCGTGGCGGTGGTCAATCCGCGTCGGCTCTACCGTCCGAGTGACGTGGCCTGGCGCCATTCGGCAGAGCCGGACGACCGTTTCATGTCCGATGCGGACTTCCGGACGCTCTTCGACGGCGATGCCCTGATCGGCGTGAGCGGCGGCGGGACGGTCGCCCTGGAGCCGGTGCTTCTGCGCAGTCGTGCGGCGGCGCGTGATCTGTTCGGATGGCAGCGCGGGGAGACCACGGCCAGCCCGGCCGAGATTATGGCCTTCAACGGCATCACCGCCGAGTCGCTCGACCGTCGCGCCCGCGACCTGATCACGGCGGCTCGACCGGCACTGGACAGCGCCGCCTGACGGGAAATGCTCAGTAATCGGCGCAAGCCACGCGCTTGCGCCGAAAGATCAAGTTGCCACGGAAACACACGGAAGGCACGGAAAGAAAGACGACTCTCCTCGTCCGTGTCCTTCCGTGTGTTTCCGTGGCCAAAAACCCCAACATGCGTCGGGCGGAGATGACCCTCATGACCAGCCACCCAAACACCAAGATCATCGTCATCGACGACGACCCGACCGGGTCCCAAACCGTCCACGGCTGTTTGCTGCTGACGCGCTGGGATCCGCAGACCCTGCTCGAGGCGTTCGACGATGCCTCGCCGCTCTTCTTCGTCCTGAGCAACACCCGCGGTATGGACGCCGCGGAGGCGGCGCGGGTGACGCGCGAGATCTGCGTGAACCTGCGTGCGGCGATGGATCGGCTGGAGGCAGACGGTCGATCGATCCAACCGCTGATCGTCAGCCGCTCGGACTCCACCCTGCGCGGCCATTATCCGGTCGAGACGGATGTGATCGCCGAGGAGCTCGGCCCCTTCGATGCCCACTTTCTGGTGCCGGCATTCTTCGAGGGCGGGCGGATCACGCGCGATGGCATTCACTACCTGATGGTCGACGGGGTGCCGGTACCGGTCAACGAGACCGAGTTCGCCCGTGACTCGGTGTTCGGGTTCAGTCACGCCTTTCTGCCCGATTACGTGGAGGAGAAGACCGACGGGCGCATCGGGGCGCAGGCGGTCGAGCGCTTCAGCCTCGAGGATGTCCGCGGCGACTTGGGTCCGCGGCTGCGTGACTTGACCGGGAACGTCTGCGGTGTGGTGGACGCCGAGCGTCAGTCGGATCTCGACGGCTTCGCCCGCCAGATCCTGGACGCGGCAGGCCAGGGCAAGCGCTTCCTGTTTCGCAGCGCGGCGAGCCTGCTCACTGCACTGGCCGCGCTCCCGCCGCAACCGGTCGCCCCGGCGGCCATGTCGACCTATGTCCGCGACGGGCGGGCGGGCGTGGTCCTGATGGGATCGCATGTCGAGAAGTCGACTCGACAACTCAGGCATCTGATCGATCACTCCGACGTTGTCCCGGTCGAGATCGACCTGGACCGTCTGTTCGCCGACGAAGATGTCCTGCTGACGGATCTCCTCGGCCGGCTTGAGACCGCTCAGCAGGAGGGTCGCGGTGTCGTGCTCTTTACCAGCCGAGGCGAGCGACAGTTTCCGAGCACGGCCGAGCGGCTCGCCTTCGGTGCGCGTGTCTCGGGTTTTCTGGTTACGATCGTGCGGAACCTGCCGCAGGAGATCGGCTTCCTGATCAGCAAGGGCGGCATCACCTCCAACGACACCCTGAGCCGGGGCCTGGCACTGCGGACCGCGCGTGTCCTCGGCCAGATCCGCGCCGGCTGCTCGGTGGTGCGCTGCCCGAAGGATCATCAGCGCTATCCGGATCTGCCGGTGGTGATCTTTCCGGGCAATGTTGGCGGGGATGAGGCGCTGGCGGAGGCTTATCGGATCCTCGCCGGCTCTAAACCGCGCCCCGTGTGATCCGCGCGGTTTTTGCAGGGATGCGACCTCACGGCAGCTTAGAAAGCTCTCAGTTGGCGCGGTTTAGAGAATGTTTTCTGCGTATTTGGTGGTTTGACGGTCTGGATGGGGGCGGGCCATACTCGGTGGCGTCACCACGATGATCCGGGGCCAAGCGATGTCCAGACCGCAACCCAGTGTGCAGGATGACGCTCGCGCGTCCTATCCCGCCTACGACGACGACCTGGTCGGGTGGGCGGCGGCGAATGCCGCCTTACTTAGAGCAGGCCGTCTCTCGCAGGTGGACGCATTGCACCTTGCCGAGGAGTTGGATGACTTGGGAAAGAGCGAGCGTCGGTCCCTGACGAGCCATCTGGGCAATCTGATGCTGCACCTTCTGAAATGGCAGTTTCAGCCCGGGTTACGTGGCCCGAGTTGGCGGCTCTCGGTCAACAATGCCCGCGCGGCGGCTGCCGAGATCCTCGAAGACAGCCCGAGTCTGCGCCCGGCCTTACCGGCTCTCATCGATAAGGCTTACCCGCTTGCCCGTCGCAATGCGCTCGCCGAAACCGGGCTTCCCGATACAAGGTTTCCGCTTGACTGTCCCTATGCCGTCGACCAACTGCTCGACGATGGCTACTGGCCGAGTTCTTAAACCGCGTCCAAAGTGAAATGTGTCGTTTTCATTGTGTGTCGGGCTCTAGGATTTTTCCGACCGTTGTGGACACGCGGTTTAGGTGATTTCCGGAAAAGGACCTAACGGCAAAGCCGAAACCAGGGAAAGTGGTCGAAGGCTCTACTCGTTGTCGTTGTCATAATCGGATTCCGGACTCTCACGGAGACACGGAGGGCGCGGAGAATCCGAGATCTTTCCTCCGTGTCTCCGTGTCTCCGTGAGAGATCTCCGATACTGATCGGTGCTCAGCAGCGGCCCAAGCACGTTTGATCCCGTCATAGAAACCCTTGCAGAATCCCCCCCATTCGTTATATTGCTGCGCAGCAGCATAGACGCGAGCCGATCTCGCCCCGTTTCCTTGGCCGTTTCGACGGCCGCTCCAGAGGCAAACCGATGCTTCGAAAGATCCTGATCGCCAATCGCGGCGAGATCGCGGTGCGTGTGATTCGCGCCTGTGCCGAGATGGGCATCCGCTCGGCGGCCATTTACTCGGACGCCGACCGTCATTCGCTCCACGTGAAGAAGGCGGACGAGGCCTACAGCCTCGGCAGCGATCCGCTGGCCGGCTATCTCAACGTCCACAACATCGTGAATCTGGCCGTCGCGACCGGTTGCGACGCCGTCCATCCCGGCTACGGCTTTCTATCGGAAAACCCGGAGCTGGCGCGCGCCTGCGTGCGGCGTGGTCTGACCTTCATCGGTCCGACCGCAGAGGTCATCGCCCGCATGGGCGACAAGACCGAGGCGCGGATGGCGATGCAGAAGGCCGGTGTCCCGGTGACGCCGGGCAGTCCGGGCAATCTCGAAAACCTGGACGCCGCGCTGCGCTGTGCCGATGAGATCGGCTATCCGGTGATGCTCAAGGCCACCTCGGGCGGAGGCGGGCGCGGGATTCGCCGTTGCGACGACGCCAAGGCCCTGCGCCAGAACTTCGAGCGCGTCATCTCCGAGGCCACCAAGGCATTCGGCCGGGCCGAGGTCTTCCTCGAGCGCTGTGTCGTCAACCCGCGACACATCGAGGTGCAGATCCTCGGCGATCATCACGGCAACTGCGTGCATCTGTTCGAGCGCGACTGCTCCATCCAACGGCGCAACCAGAAGCTGATCGAGATCGCGCCCTCGCCGCAGCTCGACGAGGCGCAGCGCCAGTACGTGAACGGGCTTGCGGTGCTTGCGGCGCGGGCCGTGGGTTACACCAATGCGGGCACCGTCGAGTTCTTGCTGGATGACGACGGTCGCTTCTATTTCATGGAGATGAATACCCGCATCCAGGTCGAGCACACCATCACCGAAACCATCACGGGTGTGGATCTGGTCGAGGAGCAGATCCGCGTTGCGGCAGGCTTTCCGCTACGATTCAAGCAGCACGAGATCGGCCGGCGTGGGTACGCCATCCAGTTTCGCGTCAATGCCGAAGACCCGAAAAACAACTTCCTGCCCAGCTTCGGGCGTATCTCGCGCTACTACGCCCCCGGCGGCCCAGGCGTGCGCACGGACGGCGCCATCTACACCGGCTATACCGTTCCGCCGCACTACGACTCGATGCTGGCCAAGGTCATCGTCTGGGCACTCAACTGGGACGACGTGGTCAACCGCAGCCACCGCGCACTGCGCGACATGGGGCTCTACGGCGTGAAGACCACCATCCCCTTCTATCAGGAGATCCTGCGGCATCCGGATTTTCGCTCCGGACATTTCAATACCGGATTCCTGGACGCGCATCCGGAGCTTCTGAACTACTCGACCAAGCGCCGCCGCGAAGACATCGCCGCCGCCCTCGCTGCCGCGGTCGCGGCGCACGCGGGTCTCTAGCCCGGGCCCGTCCCGAACATCATTTGATTGCCTCGATTGACGAGACCTAGACCATGCCCAAGATCAACATCACCGATGTCATTCTGCGCGATGCCCATCAATCTCTGATCGCCACGCGTATGCGCACCGAGGACATGCTGCCGATCTGTCCGAAGCTGGATGCCATCGGTTACTGGTCTTTGGAGTGCTGGGGCGGCGCGACCTTCGACGCCTGCGTGCGGTTCCTGAAGGAAGACCCCTGGGAGCGTCTGCGCAAGCTGCGCGAGGCGCTGCCGAATACCCGCTTGCAGATGTTGTTGCGGGGTCAGAACCTGCTCGGTTACCGGCATTACTCGGACGACGTCGTGCGCGCCTTCGTCAAGCGCTCGGCCGAGAACGGCATGGACGTCTTTCGCATCTTCGATGCATTGAACGACCTGCGGAATCTCAAGACCGCGATCGAGGCGACCAAGGCTGCCGGCAAGCACGCGCAGGGCACCATCTGTTATACGGTCAGTCCGGTCCACGACGTGCCCGGCTTCGTGCGCATGGGCAAGGAGCTTGCCGCGATGGGGTGCGACTCCATCGCCGTCAAAGACATGGCCGGGTTGCTGACGCCCTTTGTCGCCGCCGATCTGGTCAAGGCGCTGAAGGACAGCGTCGATCTGCCGCTGCACCTGCATTCGCACGCCACCTCCGGGCTGGCCGACATGTGTCACCTTAAGGCGATCGAGAACGGCTGCGACACCATCGATACGGCGATCTCGTCCATGGCCGGAGGCACCTCCCATCCGCCGACCGAGAGTATGGTCGCCGCGCTTCGGGGCACCCCCTACGACACCGGCCTGGATCTCGAAGCGATCCAGGAGGTCGGCATGTATTTCTACCAGGTGCGCAAGAAATATCACCAGTTCGAGAGCGACTACACGGGTGTGGACACCCGAGTCCAGGTCAATCAGGTTCCCGGCGGCATGATCTCCAACCTGGCCAATCAGTTGAAGGAACAGAATGCACTGGACCGGATGAGCGCGGTGCTCGAGGAGATCCCGCGCGTGCGCGAGGATCTGGGCTACCCGCCGCTGGTCACCCCGACCTCTCAAATCGTCGGCACCCAAGCGGTGCTCAACGTCCTGACCGAGAAGCGCTACCAGACCATCACCAACGAGGTGAAGCTCTATCTTCAGGGCCGTTACGGGCGCGCCCCGGCGCGCGTCAACCCGACCCTGCAGCAGCAGGCGATCGGCAACGAAGAGTTGGTCGAGTGTCGACCGGCGGACCTCCTCAAACCGGAGCTCAAACGCCTCGTCGAGGAGATCGGCGCGGTGGCGACATCCGAGGAGGATACGCTCACCTATGCCATGTTCCCGGAGATCGGCCGTGCCTTCCTCGAGCACCGCGCCGCCGGGACCCTCCATCCCGAGCCGCTCGAGCCCCCGCCGAGCGCCGCCGGCGCCCAAGCCGCGCCGACCGAGTTCAACATCGCCGTGCATGGCGAGACCTACCACGTCAAGGTGACGGGTGCCGGTCATAAGGGTCTTGCCGAGCGTCACTTCTATCTCGACATCGACGGTATTCCCGAAGAGGTCCTGGTCGAGACCCTGGACGAGGTCGTCCTGACCGGCGGTGCGGACGGTGCGGTGAAGAAGGCGATCGCCGGCAAACGGCCGCAGCCGACCCTGCCCGGCCATGTGACCACCTCGATGCCGGGCAACATCGTCGATGTCCTGGTCAAGGAGGGCGATACGGTGACGGCCGGTCAGTCGGTCCTGGTCACCGAGGCGATGAAGATGGAGACCGAGATCCAGGCGCCCATCGGCGGAACCGTGACCGGGATCTTCGTCAGCAAGGGCGACGCGGTGAATCCAAACGAGGTCTTGCTCGAAATCGGCGCGGCTTAAACCGCGTCTGTCGAGAGTCAAGGTCCGCGCAACTCGAGATCCTGCCGAGGAGAGGCCGTATATGACGTCGGACGGGTTGACCGTCAGATTCGCGAGCTTGATCGTCGCCGCGGCACTGTCCTCGGGAAGCGGTGCGACCTGGGGCCTGGATCCGTCGGAGCAGCCTGCGCGAGAAGGATCGCCGTCGGCGCCGCAGATGGCCTTGGGCGGGTTGAATGGGGCTGCCGAAGCCGAGGGAAACACATCGACCGAGGTCGCCTTCTACCGCTGGATCGACCAGGCCGACACCGGGACCAGGATCAAATTGCGCCTTCTTTGGAGCAAGACCACCAACAGCCGAACGATCCATGTCGATGTCGGCGACGAGCGGGTCCTCTTGACAGGCGTCGTGCGCACTTGGCGAGAGAAGGAGGTGGCTCACCGCACCGCCTCCCGCATGGCAGGGGTTGTCGGTGTCGACAATCGATTGGACGTCGATCCGGATGCGAGCCGCGTCGATCAAGGCGACCCATTACCGGACAAGTCCGATCCGGGAGTCTTCGATTCGTGGATTACTACCCGCATCACCGCCTCCTTGAGCTTCGACCGCACGATCGACCATGCGCTCATCCGTGTGGCGAGCCGCTCGGGCATTGCCACGCTGAAGGGTCAAGTCCCGACATCGATACAGAAGCGCGAGGCAGGCCTCATCGCGGCAGACACTGCAGGTGTCGAGCGTGTCGAGAACGAGCTGGTGGTTGCTCCTCGGATGTGAGAGCCGGTCGGAAGGGACCGTCGGACGGCTGTCTACCCTGAGATTCGCGCTCGGACCCTACGGCCCTCGATCCGCATGACGAGGCGCATCAATCGAGCCGCTTCCGGCATCGCCGATGACCTACCAGACGATTTCCCCGGCATCATGGGCCGCAGCAACCATGCGTCCGCGGCCCTCGTCGACGCGCAAGGCGACAACCAGGGCGAGCGCGAACAGCAACACGCAGAACAGGATCGCGGTCTGCAGCCCCACCAGGACCTGCAGGAGCCCGATCGCAAGCAGACCGAACATTCCCGCAAGCTTCATCGACAGGCCCCAGAAGCCGAAGAGCTCGCCCGAGCGCGACAGCGGAGAGAAGAGTCCGACCAGGGTTCGCGTGGCGGACTGACAGGCGCCTAGGCTCAGCCCCGCGACACAGCCGACCACCAGAAAGATGTACTGCGCCTGCCAATCGCGCCCCAAGACGTCACGCGCCAGCTCGCTCAGGAGCGGCGTGAGGTAGATGAGCGCGATCGCCAGCATCCACATCACCAAGGTGATCACATAGGTCCGCAGTGCCCCGAGCCGGTCTTGGATGAATCCGAATCCGAGCGCCCCGACGGCCGCGGTGATCTGCACCAGGACGAACATCAACGTGCGCACCGACGCGTCCCAGCCGATGACCTGCGCCCCGTAGATGAAGGCGTAGGCGATGATGATGTAGATGCCGCTCATCGAGAAGAAGACCGAGACGAACAGCACGCCCAGATCGCGATGGGTGCGCAGATGGGTCAGCGTCTGGCGGACCCTTGCGATGCCCATTCGCATGATGCCGGTTCCGGGCGGCAGGGCGCGTGCCCGACCGCGCTCCTGAACCCAGAGAAAGGTCGGAATGGCCGCAATCAGGAAGAAGGCGGCGGCCCAAGGCCCGACCCAACGGATGCGCTCGAAGTTCTCGGCGCTGACATCGCCCAAGACCAGCAGCACGAAGACCGCCGAGACCATGCCGCCGACATAGCCCAACGCCCAACCGAATCCGGAGATCTTGCCGAGATCCTCGGGCGGACCCAGTCCGGGCAGGAAGCTGGCGATGAATGCCTCGCCGATCGAATAGGCGAAGTTCGAGATGATCAGGAGCAGCACGCCGAGCAGGGCATAGCCGGGTGCGACGAAATAGAGCGCCGCCGTCGCGACCACCGTCAGCAGATAGCTCGCGAAGAGAAAGCGTTTCTTGCTCGCCGTGTAATCCATGATGGCGCCGGCCACCGGGGAGCAGACCACCACCAAGAGATAGCTCGTCGAGAGCGCCAGACTCCAGAGCAGATTGCCGAGGCGGTAATCCGGCGCATCGCCGACGATGACACGCGTGAAGAGGTCGCCGAAGACGACTGTGATGATCAACAACGTGTAGGCCTGGTTGGCGAAATCGAACATCGCCCAACCGAAGATCTCGCGTTTCGATGCGCGGGTGCGTGTCGTCATGTCGGCCCTTCATGGGTTGGTGTGCTCGGCGGCGCATGCGGTGCGAGCCGGGTCATGATCTGCAGACAGATGAGCCCCAGCACCATCAATCCCGCCACGACCAGCAGGGATCCATCGAAGGTTCCGCTGATCTCGGCGACCTCGCCCGCGAGGACGGGACCGAGGATCTGAGCGATCCCGTAACCGAGGGTCAAGCGCGCCATGATCTGCGCAGGATGCGCAGGATAGCGCACGCCGACCATGGTGAGGACCAATGAGACGATGCCGATGAATGTGAAGCCGAACAAGAAGGCGCTGATGATCGCCGCGAGGAGCGTTCCGCTCACGACCGGCAGGACGATCCCTACGATTTGCAGACCGTAGGCGATTTGGAGCGTGCGCAGATAACCCAAGCGGCGGGCGATGCGGTCCCAGAGGATCGGTGCCGGGATCGCCGCCACGCCCACGAGGAGCCACATCCAATCGCCCAAGCCCTGCAGGAGCGGCTGCTGCTCGGTGATCAAGACCGTGAAGGTGGCATTGATGACATAGCCGAATCCGGCGCAGACATAGGCGCCTTGGAGCAGCCACAACCAGGATGCGCGGGGTTCGGGCGCGGCGCCGAGGTGGCGGGGCGTGAGCGGCTGACCGCGATCGGGCGTGGGCAGTCCCAGCCAGGCCGGGATCAGAAGAAGGGCGCCGACGAGCGTCAAGGCGAGCCACTGGCCTTGCCAGGACCAGACGAGGCCTGCGCCGGCGACCACCAGGACGCCGACCACGATCCCCAATCCGATCCCGCTGAAGTGCACCCCGAGTTCGCTGCGATGATCATGTCGGATCAGCCAGTTGAGGATAAGGCCCGATCCCAGCATCAGCCCCGCGGCGCTGCTCAGCCCCGCCAGATAGCGGCTCAGGCCCCAAAGGACCGGCGACTCTCCCATCGCCATCATGAGGGTCGTGATCACAGCCAAGAGGAGACCGGCACGATACAGCCGGTCCTTGATCCGAAGGTCCCGGAGTCGACTCACGATCAAGACACCGGACAGGTAGCCGAGATAGTTCCAGCCGGCCAGCCAGCCAGCGAGGGCTTCGCCCATGCCCGTCTCGCTGTGCAGAATCGGGATCATCGGCGTGTAGGCGAAGCGTGCCACGCCCAAGGTCAGGATCAGGGCGCAGATCCCGGATCCGAGAACGCTCCAGTGGCTTGGTTGATGATCGGGGCGTCTCACCCTGGCTCCGGTAGTCGGTCGCGTCGTGCTTCATACATGTAACAGATGGCCTCGACGATCGCATTCATCCGATGGCTCACCGGTCGGCCGATGGCCGTTCCGCTGCCGGATCTGTGGTCACCCGTCGTTGCGCCCGGGGCAGTCCCGCACGACATCCGCAACGAGGCGCGAGCGCCAGAGGTAGAACGCCACCGCGAGACTCAGCAGCAGCGAGACCAAGAGCGGCTCGTCGATCGCATCGCGCAGCGGCAGGCTCGAACCTACCAAGGCCGCGACCAGGAGACCGAGGTACATGAGGATCGACAGCGTGAGGATTTCCCGTGCACGTCGCCAAACTCGGCGCACCCAGTCCGGACAGGGTCGGCGCCGTCTGAATCCCGCAGCCATGACGAGGGCCGCCGGGAGATCGGCGAGGACGAACTCGGGCCGCACGAGAGTGCGCAGCACATCGATCTCCTCCCCGGTCGTCGGCAGAAAGGTGATCCCCAAGAGGAGCAAATGGCGCACCAGGAAGACCAGCGCCAGCCAAAGCAGAATCGAGACCTTCAGGAGCAGGTCGTCGTCGTAGCGATGGCTGGCGTAGCGCGGCCGGCGCTCGGGATGCGCCCCGCTCATCACGCCTCCGCACCGGACGAGGATCGGGAGACCGACGTGAGGCTAGAGCGCACCGGCAGGAACGCGCACGAACTCAAGGCGGTGGCGCTTGGTCGAGCTGCGCGTAGATGCAGTTCAACGCAGCGGTGTTCGTTCCCGTCGGGAAGAATCCGTTGATGTCGGTCGCGTAGGTCGTTCGGTCAATGCGACCGTAATACAGCTTGCTGGTCTCGTCGAGGAAATAGTCGTTGTCGTCGCCGTTGCTGATGTTGATGACGTAATTCAGGGGCTGATTGCCGAGCGAATGATGCCCGCAAGCATTGGCGATCTGGTTGTAGAACCCTTCTACACCCGGCTTTTCGATCAGGCTATCCGGTGCGACCAAGTCGCCGCCGCAGCCGGACAGTGCCAGCATGACAACGCCGGTCACGGCCAGGGTGGTCTGCACGCGTGTGCGCTTGAGTGCTCGCATATTTCGTTTTCCTCGGGTTGACACTCATCGAATCCAACTTGGGTCGAACGGGTCGGGCTGAAACGCTCGATATTGCGCGACACCGTACGCCAAGTGATGCACGGACTGAAGAAAATTCAGCTCCGCCCAGGCATCGAGGGGCCACCCGGTACGGTCTCCGCGTTTGTCGAGCATGAGATCTGAGAACATCGCGTCAAACGTGCCGGGATCGCCCCAGACGAGATGGAGTCGTTTGATGACATGTGGAAACCTCTCCTCCAGAACGGAGAGCATGGCCGTCGCTCCTCAGTGGTGCGGGTCGCTCGCGGCGACCGACTGCGGTGGCCTCGACCCGAGAACCGGGCGTCGCCCCGGGTTTGGTCCACCTGTGTTCGAGATCCGGTACCCGAATCGTCTGTGTCCGCCGCCGGTCGCCGTGTTCTTGCGAGCGGTGGTTTCGACCGTGAGGAAGCATTCTGCGAGCCAAAACAAAGTTTGCACTTAACGATAGGAACTTGCGAAAAATACTCCGTCGTTGTTCGACCATGAGAGGAACTCGCCGCACATGGACCGTGCCATTGTGACCTGGATGGTCAGCGTCGCGCGGTACGCCCCGGATCCGCCTCGCCCATAGCGGCGGTGTAAGTGGCGCCTTACTCGTCGGCGATCGAGACGTCCTTGCCCGCTGCCGTGAGCTCGGCGGTCTTCACGTCGATATAATCGAACGGACTGTCGGGGTAACGTTCGTAGTGGCGCCCGGCCACATACTCCAAGACGCCGCCGAAGTGGTAGCGGTAGAGCATGCTCTCGATGCGTGCGATCTCGCGTCCCCGGTCGAACAGCACGATGCTCGGGGTGTATTGAATGCCCAAAGACTCGGCAAGCGCCTTTGGCGTGGTCGCGTTGCCCATGGGATCGATGATGGGTGTCTCCGATCGGGTGTCGAGACGCACGAGGGTCAGACCCTTCAGGATTTCCCTGATCTCGGGGTCGGCCAAGTGGCCGTCGTGCAATGCATCGCAGGCCACGCAGGCGTCGTCCTCGAACAAGAGCGCGAGGGGGCGGTCGGCGACGCTCGCGAGATCCTCGATCGTCTGGATCTGCGGATGCTCTCGGAAGCTGTACACCTCGCTCGGGCGCTTGGCGGCGGCATAGTCGTTCAGCGTCTGCTGCAGGTAGGCCCGTTCCTGCACATAGTCGAGCACGACCTTGAAGTCATCGCGATTGCGATAGCCGCTGACGCGCGCGACCGGACGGTTGGACGAGTCCAGAAAGACGACGGTCGGGGTGAAGCGCACCTGATAGAGCTCCGCGAGCTCCTTTTCGGACATCGACATCTCTTCGGTCACGGCGACCTCGCGATCGCCCTTCGTGTTCAGGGTGATGACGTCGAAATGCTCTTGGACAAAGTCACGGTAGGGAGAGGTCGCAAAGTTCTCCTGGATCAGCTTATAGCAGTAGGGGCAGCCGTTCATTTCCATGACGAGGATGACGTGTTTGCCCGATTCGGCGGCCTCACCGACATCTTCGGGGAGGTCGAGAAAGCTCTCCTTGAACCAGCTCGGATGGCTGAGCATCTTTGCGCCGGTGACCTCGCCGGTCGGGGTCTGATCCTGCGCCGCGGCGGGGACTGCGACGAGGGCTGCAAGCAGCAAGCCTAGAGGCAAGAGCCTTAGCGGGGATATCGGTGTCGTGCCGAGCATCGAAATCGTCTCCTGTAGGGTGCGGTCGGTTGTGGATCCTAACCGGGAGGGCGGCTGTCGGGAAAGGCTCGGTCAGGGCATCAGGGCGGTTTGTACCGAACGCGCATGGTTTTCCGGAAAGCGCGGC
>NZ_JAABRP010000137.1 GCF_011390875.1 Thiocapsa sp. | reverse complement strand
AAACCACCGTGCCTCCGGTGGATTTCCTGCGACCGTGACGAGGCGAATGAGCCGTTGACAGGTCCGCGGCAGCTCGCTAGATTCGCGGCCTCTTGAGGGGAGTCGTCGCCCTCGCGTCGTGGCATCCGTCATGAGCGAGGGGCTCGTGTCAACACACTTGGCGGTGACGTCATGGCACGCGCGGCCGGTCGGCTTGACGAGACCTTGGGTGCGGCGTCACGTCCGGCGAGGGGTTGGGCGTGTGATGGCGTGTCCTCGGCTTCCTCGCCCGACCCCCCAGCGACATCACTCCATGCGTCCTCCTCCCGTTTTTTTCTGCCGCTCGCGACGACCGGACTCCTTGTGGGAT